>CAKPFO010000011.1 GCA_934153805.1 uncultured Clostridia bacterium
CAGAAAATTTTATTCATAAAATTTTCTGCGACTCAAGTAAATTGATTGTTTTAATTATAAATTAAGACTAGTGGGGAAGGCTTAATTTATAATTAAAGCAATCAATTTACCCCACCTCAGTCAATAATTTTACCAATCACAAAAAAAGATAGAAAATATGTAAAATAAATTTTACATATTGCTTACAATTTCATTTTAACATTTGCCCATACTCTAGTCAATATACGTAATTGTATTGTAACCTAATTGTGAAATTCTTGTCATATTTTTTACACAAAAAAAATTCAGTATATAAATTTTTAAAATTACAAATTTATATACTGAATTTTAATTATATCCTATCATCTATAGGAGTGTCCCTTTTGGTAATTTTTTTCGAAAAAGGGGCGTCCCTTTTAGGCATTAATCTTCTTTTTGTGCTACTACTTCTTTTCCATTATAGTAACCACAGCTTGGGCAAACTCTATGTTGCATCATCATTTCATGACAATGTGGACATGCTACTAAGTTTTTGTTTTCTAATTTCCAAGTTGATCTTTTTAATCCTGTTCTTGCTTTTGACCATCTTCTTTTTGGTTGTGCCATCTCTTATTCCCTCCTCTTTCAAGTTCATCTTGTATATGTATATCTATTTGCATAGTTATTCATTTTTAGGTACTTTAAAATTATACTAAAATTTACTTTTATTGTCAATAGTTAGAGTGAAATATTTCTTATTATGCTTAAAATATTTTTTCGTACTCGGTAACTATCTTGTTCCAGTTATATTCTTCTTCTATTCTTCTTTTAGCCATAGTTCCATATTTTTCTTTTTCTTCATCAGAAACATTTTCTAGACTATTAATTAAATTGCTTAAGTTTCCTTCTTCTTTATTCCAGTACATTGCTCCTTGTTTTGCAACTTCTTTATTGAATCCTACATCAAGTAATAGGTTTAATTTAGTTGTTGCTAAAGCTTCTAATAATGATGGATTTGTTCCACCCACCTCATGTCCATGGATATATCCATAAGCATTTTCTCTTATTTGCTTTAGTAATGGCGTGTCATATACTGTTCCTACAAATTTTATTCTCTCATCATTATCGAATTTTGTCTTTTCTTTTAATTCTTCGTAAAATTTGTTTTTTTCAACATTTGTTATGATTACTAATTTTTTATTAGTTTTAGATTTGATAAATTCTTTTATCATTGTTTCATAATTATTTTCTGGTACAAATCTTCCCACAATTAAATAATAATCGTTTTTACTTATTTCTTTCTCATTATACCAATTTTCTATCTTTTTTGTATCTTCGTTTTTAGTCTTTTCTAAGTTTGAACCATATGCAATAAATGTAGTTTTGGGATTATATTTTTTGTATTCTTCTTTTATATATTTTTCTATATTCACTGAATCGCAAATTAATAAATCCGCATGTTTTGCCATTTTTCCTTCACATACTTTGAAGAATTTTTTTAGTATAGCGTTCCATTTTGCTCTTTTCCATTCACATCCATCTGGATTAACATATACTTTAGCTCCTAGCTTTTTGAATCTTCTTTTATATATTCCTATAAATAATCCTACACCTGTTCCAAGGATATATACTGTTGCATTTTTTATGTTGTTTTTCTTTATATACTTAATTGTTCTTTCCAATGCAGCTAAATCATAATATTCTGCTTTAGCTGCACCTATGTTTGGTACTTTAATATTAAAACATCTGCTGTTGTTGTATTCAAATTCGCTATTGTCGCTTCCTATGCATGCTACATGATATTTTATATTTTGATTTATTTTATTTGCTGTTAAGTTCTCTACAAATGTTTCAAATCCGCCATATTTAGCTGGGATTCCATTAGAGCCTATTAAAAATACATTTTTTTCTTCCAATTTATTTTACCACCTTTGTCATTTTAAGTAACTTTTCTTTTGATTTTGAATATTAGTTTTATAAAATATTTTGCAGTCGACGTATTGAGAGGAAATTATTGTAGCAATTCTTATATAAATTTTACGGGGAATGTTCATTTCTTGACTAAAAAAATGAAAGGGTCCCGTCAAATTTATATTAGAATTTCTAGATAATTTAGCTCGAACGAGGAGACAAAAAATATTTTATAAAACTAATATTCAAAGTAATTTATACGTTGCTTTCCGTTAAAATTTATTTAGCAAAATAGCTAATATCATTTTAAAATTAATCCATGCGCTATTGGTTCTAAAATTTTTATTACCTATTAACCACATTTTAGATTTTATATTTTTTCTGTAATCTATTAAATGGCTTACTACC
The DNA here is from genome assembly GCA_934153805.1 of uncultured Clostridia bacterium. Classification (GTDB taxonomy): domain Bacteria; phylum Bacillota; class Clostridia; order TANB77; family CAG-508; genus UMGS1663. The sequence continues at coordinate 2,278 of CAKPFO010000011.1, forward strand.
TTCAAAGCATTTGGAGTAAGCATGTTGCCGTATCCAGTCTTTAATTCATTTGCAATATTAGCTCTCATACTTATATTTTCTTTAAACGCAATCTTAAACTGTCTTTTCAATTTTTGTAGTCCTTCATCTTTATATCCTACTACATTATTTGCATGTTGTCTATATTTTATATACGCATTATCATCTACAATAACATCTCCGCCTATAGCATAACAAATTCTTGTTATCCAAGAGTCATGCATTATAAGATATTGTGGATTATACATCTTTACTATATCACATAATTGTTTATTAAAGACTTGTGTACACCCATTTGCAAAATTTTTTATCATTTCGCCTTCAAAAGTAAAGTTTCCTTTTACTTTTTTTATTTCTATTGTATTTAGATTTTCATCAACTATTTCTAGTGCTGAAATGTATAAGCATGGTTTCTCTATTTTTTCTAATTTTTCTATTGCTGAAATTATTTTCTTAGAGTCCCATACATCATCTTGGTCTGAAAAAGCATAATAGTCTGCTGATGATGATTTATTTACAAGTTCCATAAAGCTTCTTGCAGGTCCCATATTTTTACCTGTAAAATAGCTTATATTTTTATTTTTTTGTGACAATTCTTGTAATACTTTTATTGTATCATCACTTGATTCGTCATCTCTTACTAGCAAAGATATTTCTACATTTTCTTGGTTTAAAATGCTATTTATTTGTTCTTCTAAATATTTTTGTCCGTTATATGTTGACATTAATACTTGTACTTTTTTCATTTTTTATTGCCTTTCTTATATTTTGCTTTTATATTTTTAAGATAACATTTTCGTAAGTTTGCGCAAAGTATACTTTGCACAAGCTTAATATTAAAGTTTCTACTTTCTTGTATTGTCAAAGATTACTCTTACTAAAAATGGTAAGTTAAGTACAACAAAATTCTTAATAAATTGAGAAGCTGACTCGTATCTATATAATTTTAAAAATACGTTCCATTTTCTAAAATTAAAATTTTTCTTGTTTCTTATCATTTTAAAATACTCTAATGCTTCTTCATTTTGCTTTCTTAGTTTCTCTGTAAAAATTCCTTCATGTTGCACATATGTTTCAAAAGTTCCTATTCTTGTGTCTATTGATAAGTTTCTTACAGTATCTAAATGGCTAGCTGTTTGGCTTGCCTTTTTCGTTCCTACTTGGTTCTTTCCATGTTGTCTGTATAAAATGTATGACTTGTCCAAATATCCAACTTTTCCGTTTAACGAAACAATAAGGCCTATCCAGTAATCATGTATCATATATTTAGAATTTGTAGGTAATGGCAATATTTTATCTAGAAATTTCTTTTTTGACATCATAGTGCAACCTGTCATGCAATTATATAAGTATTGTAGTCTATAATCTTTATGGTATTTATCTATTTTATGTGCTAAATGCATGTATTTATTATATGATGGATATAGTAAATTCAAATTTTCATCTACTACCTCTAAATCTCCAAATACTAAGTCAAAATTTTCTTTTTGAAGCTTGTCTACTGTTTTTTCTATTTTTTCTTTTTTCCAGAAATCATCTTGGTCGCATAACATATATAAATCGCTTTCTACTTTTTTTAGCAGAAATTCAAAATTTTTTACATATCCCAAATTGTTTTCTTGATAATAAACTTTTATTTTTTCATTGTTCTCATAGCTTTTTAAAATATCTCTTGTTCCATCTGTAGAACAATCATCTGAAATGATAATTTGTATATTAGTATATGTTTGATCTAAAAGACTTTCTATTTGTTCCTTTAAGTATTTTTCTCCATTATATGTAGCAAGCAATATATCCACTTTCTCGTTCATTGTTACCAGAATTCCTTTCTTTATATATTATTGCAAAGTCAAAAACAATTTTTTCATGATATAAAATTCACATCGCATTTCTATTTTTCATAACATGAAAATCCATATCATAATTTTTTCATCTAATAAAATTTTATTTTAATTTCGTTTTCTTTGACATAGCACATTAAATATTTTTACTATCAATATTGCTATCATAATTCCAGTAAAAACCCCTAAAGAATCTATACACACATCTCTAAATTCACAGCTTCTGCCAGGGACAAAGTATTGATGTAATTCGTCTGTTACTGCATACAATGTTCCTGCTCCCCAGCTGGCTATTCCTCTTTTATATTTGTCTACGTTAAAAGTTAAAGCAAAATTCATAGTAAAAAATCCTAGCAAAGTGTATATTGAAAAATGTGCGGTTTTTCTAACTATCGGTTGTAAAACATCACTGCATACTACTTGTCTTTCTTCTTCTGACATATTCTTTAATACTGGTATAACTTGTGCTAAAAAATTTACTATTCTTCCGCTTGAATTGCTAGACACATTTGCTACTTGATTTGAAAAATAGAAAATTGTCATACAATTTATAATTATTAATATAAAAAATATAGTTCTTCTTACTTTCATTTCTAATCATATTCCTCTTGTAATATTTTTACATTCTGTCTGGCATATTTATTCCTAACAATCCTGCTCCAGTTTTTAAAATTGTTCCTACTGCATAAGTTAAGTATAAACGTGCATCTTGTAAGTCTTTTTCGTCTGTAATAATTTTATTTGCATTGTAAAAACTACTAAAGTCTTGTGCTAAATTTATTAAATATCTTGATAATATTGAAGGTTCGTTTTTATCTGTTACTTGTTTTAACACGTCTTCAAAATTATAGATTGTCTTTATTGTTTCTATTGATTGAGCATCATTCAATTTGCTTATATCAATTTCATTAAAGTTTGGAATATATCCAGCTTTATCTAGTACACTCTTTGTACGAACATATATATATTGAATATATGGTCCTGTTTCTCCTTGAAAATTAAGCATTGCATCCCAATCAAATACTTCGTCTTTTATTCTGCTATTTGATAAATCGTTAAATATTACTGCTCCGATTCCTACCTTTTTAGCTACCTCTTCTTTTCCTTCAAGTTCTGGATTTTTTTCTTCTATTACTTTTAAAGCTCTTGTTATTGCTTCATTTAATAGGTCTTCTAGTTTTATTATATTTCCTTCCCTTGTAGACATTTTTCCTTCTTTTAGTCTTACCATTCCAAAAGGTACATGCTCTAAGCCGTTTATGTATTTTTCATCTATTCCTAGTAATTTTGCAACCTCAAATACTTGTTTAAAGTGTAATACTTGTTCATATGATGTAACATATAGAGCTTTGTCAAAGTCATAAGTACGTGCTCTATATAAGATTGCTGCCAAGTCACGTGTTGCATATGTTGTAGAACCATTTGTTTTTCCTATTATACATGGTGCCATATCTTCACCTAAGTCTATTATACGTGCTCCTTCAGATTCTACTAGTCTTCCTGTTTTTTCTAATATTTGTACTACCTCAGGCATTTTATCTGAGTAAAAGGCCTCTCCATTCCAAGAGTCAAATTTGCTTCCTAATAAGTCATATACTTTTTGGAATTCTTTTAAGCTAAGGCTTCTAAATCTTTGCCAAATTTCTGTACAGTAAGGGTCTTGGTCCTCTAATTTTTTAAAATTATTTCTACATTCTTCTAGTACACTCTCATCTTCTTTGCAAAGATTATTTATTCTTACATATATTTTAGTTAATTCATCAATTGGATTTGACTCAATATCATATTCGTCTCCCCATCTTTTATAACCTTCTATTAGTTTTCCAAATTGTGTTCCATAGTCTCCTAAATGATTTATTCCTGTAACATTATATCCTAAAAATTTGTATACCTTATATAATGCTCCTCCTATTACAGTTGAACGTAAATGTCCTATGTGGAATGGTTTTGCAATATTAGGTGATGAATAATCTATAACTATATTTTTCCCATTTCCTATAGTGCTTGACCCATATAGTTTGCCTTTTTCTGAAAAATCCTTTAATACATCTTCTACTAATGCTATATTGTTAGTAAAAAAGTTTAAGTAGCCTCCTACGATTTCTATTTTAGAAATATACTTTTCATCTACTTGTATATTTTCTTTTATTTCGCTTGCTATTGCTGGTGGAGCTTTTCTTAACTCTTTTGCAAGTTTAAAACAGGGGAATGCATAATCTCCCATGCTTGCATCTTTTGGTACTTCTATATAGCTTTCTAATTCTTCTTCATTTAAGTTTGTAACTTTTGCAATTGATTTTGCAATTATATTTTTAAAGTTTATCATTTTTATCTCTCTCTTTCTACTTTTTACCTATAACATTTTATCAAAGAAATATATATATTTCAATTGTTTTATAAAAATTTAGCGAGAATATAGGGTATTTTCCTTACATTCTCGCTTTTAGTTATTCTTGTTTTTCCCAGACTCCGGTTGTTTCGTTTTGTTTTAGTTTTATGCCAGATTTTAGATGGACTACAGGGCGAAGGCTATAATCTTTATATATATAATTTATTGTATCAAATTTACCACTATACCCTATTGCAAACAAATTAGTTGGATTACTCGCGCATGGAGAAGCTAAAAAATACCCATATGCTTCCGATAATGTCGTTTTTGGGAAAAATAGAGTGTTTGGTTTGTATGCTTCTGTAATTTCTGTTACAGACTGGTTGTATTCAGTTGTTTTGTTTGACCCTGTTCCTGCATAATATCCCCAACTATTATAATTTGTATATAATTTTAATTTTTCTCCATATTTTTCATTCCAACTTGCAACCCACATTTCAACAGTTGGTGCTCCTATTGCATAATCTGAATATTCATCATTTACATATCCAGTCCAATTTATCGTATTTATTAATGTTGATACCGCTTTTGAATTGTAATTACTATTTAATGTTCCAAATTTATTTTGCATAAACAATTTATTTATAGTAGTGCTTATATTACTTCTTCCACTTATTGTCAAAATTTCTGTTCCATTCTTTTGTAATCCTGGAGCAGTTGGCCATCCTACTTTGTATGTACCATATCTACTTGCACCAATATTGCTTAACTTCAATCTACTATCCGTATTTTTCAACCAATCTGCTGCTATTATATATACATCTCCTATATTGTCTTCATATGCTCCTCCAGCTTGTTCTCCTTCTGCATTTCCATCTGCTACATAAAATATATTCCAGTCATCTGTAGTCTTTCCGTTTCCATTCAAATCTATTGGATAATCTATATAATCTCCCTGTTCTACTTTTACTGGTATCATATCCTTTGTTTTAAGTATGTTTTCCCTTGTTACCTTTCCATCTGAGGTTACTATTGATACTACATATTTTTTATCTGCCGTTACGATTATCTCTTTTGTTAAAGTTTTTCCATTTACAATTTCTTCTGTTAATGTTCCGTCATCATTTTCAAATATTACTCTGTCTATGTCTATATCGCTGGTTATATTTACGTTTACTTTGGCAGATGTAGCGGTTACTCTTGATGTTATTTCACTTGTAAAGTTTATTTTTGCATCCATCTCTTGTTCTGTTTCTTTATATCTGTTGCTTATAGCTTTATATATTGCTCCATTTGGACTAAGTAAAATTATTAGCATAATAATTGCTAATACGGTTATTGCTATAATTATTTTCTTTTTGCTTTTTAGTAACCCCATCTTTTGTTTCCTCCTCTAAGTCTTTTTAGTAATATTTTATTTTTAATAGAGGTTAGATGTCGATTTTCTAACCTCCAGCCTCATACTTTCAATCTCTTTTTTCTATATATTAATCTCCTAAATTTATACCTATATCTCTTGCTGTTTTTACTAAGTCATGGTCCATTGTAACAAGTTTTACATTATTAGATATCATTCCGTCTTGAACTGCACCTATTTCTTTGTTACTTCCAACAACCTCTTCTAATGAAACACAATCTAATTTTCCATTTTTTAATACTGTTAATACATTGAATTTTCCTTCTAGTGCTAGTTCCATTGCTTTTGCTCCATATTTTGTAGAAAGAACTCTATCATATGGAGTAGGTGTTCCACCTCTTTGCATGTATCCTAATACTGTACATCTTGATGTTAATCCTGTTAATTTTTCTAATTCTTGTGCTACTCTTTCTCCTGCTCCTCCAAGTTTAGTGTTTATAACTCCTGCTCCGTTGTCTCTTTGTCCTTCTACTGAAATTTCTCCACCTTTAGGGAAAGCTCCTTCTGAAACTACCACTATTGCAAAGTTTTTGCCTTGAGCTTGTCTTTTCTTTATTGCTTCTGCTGCTTTATTTATATCATAAGGAATTTCTGGAATTAAGGCTACATCTGCTCCACCTGCAATTGCTGATTCTAGAGCTATCCATCCTGCTTCTCTTCCCATAACTTCTAATACCATAATTCTATGGTGAGTTTCTGCTGTTGTATGAAGTCTATCTAATGCTTCTGTTGCAACAGATACAGCAGTATTATATCCAAAAGTAATGTCTGTACATGCTACATCATTATCTATAGTTTTTGGAACTCCTATAACGTTAATTCCTCTTAAAGTAAAGTCTCTTGCTGATTTTTGAGTACTATCTCCTCCTAATGTAAAAATACAATCAAATCCGTCTTCTTTTACATTTTGAACGCATTTCTCTGATAAATCTTTGTATTCTACATTTCCATTTTCATCTACAACTTTGTAGTGGAACACATTAGCATTTGTAGAAGATGATATAATTGAACCACCTTTTTGTAATATTCCTGATGCAGTATCTGCACTGCTTAATCTAATATAATCATTTTTTAATAAACCTCTGTATCCATCTATAAAGCCATAACACTCTACTCCATTATTTTCTGCAGTTTTTACTATTGCACGAATAACAGCATTAAATCCTGATACGTCTCCTCCATTTGCTAATATTGCGACTTTCTTTACCATAATTATATTCCTCCTTTTTTTAGATGTCTTTATTATATCAATAATTTATTTTTTTACAACAGTTTTAGCAAATTTTATTTTTTATGTTATGTTTGCCAAAATTTACCAAATATGGTATAATGTCTTTGGAATATTTATAAAGAAGGTGATATTTTGTCAAATGTATTAGAAACTTTTTCTATCTCTGAATGTGCTGATTGGAATAGAAGATTTAAAAATGCAACTGTGCACAATAGAAAAAGTGAAATTATGAACTTGCTAAATGAAGCCAATAAGTTATATCTTGATGAATACTATATATACTCTACTATTTCTTCTTTTAATACGGGGAAATCAACTTTTTCTAAAAAAGAAGAACTTATTGTTGCTCTAAAAAAATGTAAATCTATAAAAAATGTGTATAAACAATCTGACTATATATCAATAGATATTAAAGATATTAATATTAAAGTTGCTAAGTTGTCTGATATTATTCCAGAGGTAGCAATTGATAGAATTAATAAAAATAATACGCCTATAAGAGAAGATAGGTTTAGTGCAGAATACCTTTCTCAATTAATTAGTTTTCCTAACAGTATTGTTACTGGTTATGTTTATGGTATTTCAGATAAGTCAAAAGAACTACATACATGGTTGGAATTTAAGAACAATCACAATCAAAAATTTGTTGTAGATTATGATGATAATACGGTTTATAATAAAGAAGGCTATTATTATTTAAAACATGCAGAACTTATTAAAAAAGTATCTTCTGATGAGTTAAAAGGAAAAAGTTCAGTAAGTAAATCTAACTCTTCAGAAATGTCTAATGAGATTGTTGATATAGAAATAGATATGGGTGATGAAAGATAAAAAAGTAGCAAGGTAGAAAATCCACCTTGCTACTTTTTTTACTTTCTTATTTTTTCTTCTAAATGCTGTATCTTTTTGTTTATTATTGCTATCTGTTCGGTAAAGGCAAAATACTCTTTTTTCTTTTCCATAAGTTTATCATTCCAGTAAACCTTCGTTCCTTCTAACCTGATGTTCACATTTGAAATATACTGAATTAAATCTACATATTCATTTTCGTTCATGAGCTTTGTGCTGTTTGGTACTAAATTAGGAACCACAGCGTTAATCGAATTAGTTATATAAGCCTCAAGCATTTCTTCTCTATCTTCAATGTATTTTTCTAAAGTTTGTTTTATCTCATCTGTCAAAACAAAATCTTCTTCTCCAATCATTTTTGTATAATTCATTTCTGCTTTAAAACATTCGTCTTCAATTTTGCAAATTTCTGCCAGCTCATTTTCTGAGATAACTGCCTTTCCTTTAAAGAGAATCATTTCATTATTAACTACTTTAATGTCTAGCTTTTCATACAATTCTCTTAACTTCAGCAAAGCTCTCATTTTTTCCATGTTGTTTATCCGTTCTTCTTCCGGCATTTTGGAAATTTTCTCCAATTCAAAATTGTAAACTTTAAGTTGCATATTTCTTATTTTTTCTACTTCAGAAAAACCTTTAATAGTGTCACTACTAAAAATAGCCATAAATATTCCTCCTCTAAATTATTAGCATATAAGGTTATAAAAACATTGTCTATATTATATCATGTAGACATAATGTTGTAAAGTTTTTATCTATATTTTTTAAGACGTTTTCACGCCCTATTCACAATTTTTGAGTCAAAAATAAGAATATATCACCTTTCGGGATACATTCCTATTTATATCTATCTAGCCAAACAAGCTTAATTGGTTGCTTTGACTCATTCCTTCTAAGCATCCCATTTTCTTTAATAAATCTACTACTGAATTACCTATTTTTGAACGAATTCTCATGTCATCAATAGACATAAATTTTCCGTCTTTTTTTGCTTCTTCTATTCCAAGTGCTGCAACTGTTCCAAGTCCTGGTACACTGTTTAGTGGAGGACGTATACCGTCTTCTTCTATTTGGAATTTTGTTGCATGAGATTTATACAAGTCTATTGGTAAAAATTTTATTCCTCTTTCATACATTTCTAGTACTAATTCAAGGATAGCATACATATTTTTATCCTTTGTTGTCGCATTGTTTCCTGCTAAGTCTATTTCTTTCATTTTGTTTTTTACTTTTTCTTCTCCATAACACATTATTTCACTATCAAACTCATCTGCACGAATTGTAAAGTAAGCTGTATAATATGCTTTTGGGTTGTGAACTTTAAACCATGCTATTCTAAATGCGTTTGTTACATATGCAGCTGCATGGGCTTTAGGGAACATGTACTTTATCTTTTCACATGACTTTATATACCAATCTGGCACATCATGTTCTTTCATTAATTCTTTATATTCTGCCCATTTTGCTGGGTCTTTTAATGCCTTTCCTTTACGAACTGTTTCCATTATTTTAAATGAATGGTTTGGTGGTACACCTTTCTTTATTAAATAAATCATAATATCGTCACGGCAACAGATTGAATCTTGAAGTGTTGTTGTACCTTCATCTATCAATGTTTGTGCATTTCCAAGCCATACATCAGTACCATGTGATAAACCAGATATACGAATTAGTTCGTCAAATGTTTTAGGTTTTGTATCTACAAGCATTCCTCTTACGAATTTTGTTCCAAACTCTGGTATTCCATAGCTTCCAACTTTGCTTCCTATTTGTTCTGGCGTTACTCCTAATGCATCTGTAGAACTAAATATACTCATTGTTGCCTTATCGTCTAAAGGTACTTTTGTTGGATCTATTCCAGTCAAATCATATAACATACGTATTACTGTTGGATCATCATGGCCTAGTATATCTAGTTTTAACAAGTTTTGGTCTATTGAGTGATAATCAAAGTGAGTTGTTATAATGTCTGAATTAGGGTCATCTGCGGGGTGTTGCACTGGAGTGAATTCGTATATTTCTCTACCCTTTGGTACAACTATAATTCCTCCTGGATGCTGTCCTGTTGTTCTTTTTATTCCTGTACATCCTTGTGATATTCTTAATACCTCAGCATTGTTTACAGGTATACCTCTTTCTTCATAATATTTTTTTACATATCCAAATGCTGTTTTATCTGCTACGGTACCAACCGTACCAGCCTTAAATGTAGTTCCTTTTCCAAATATTACCTCTGTATATCTATGTGCTTTTGCTTGATATTCTCCTGAGAAGTTTAAGTCGATATCAGGCTCTTTATCTCCATTAAATCCCAAGAAAGTTTCGAATGGTATATCTATACCGTCTTTTACCATCTTAGCTCCGCATTTTGGGCAGTCTTTATCTGGCAAGTCAAATCCACATTGATATCCATAATCTGTAAAATCTGAATATTTACATTTTGGACATCTATAATGAGGTGGAAGTGAATTTACCTCTGTTATACCTGTCATATTAGCAACAAATGATGAACCAACGCTACCACGAGAACCTACTATGTATCCATCTTCGTTAGATTTCCAAACTAGCTTTTGTGCAATTATGTACATAACAGAGAATCCATTTTTTATAATTGAGTTAAGCTCTTTGTCTAGTCTTTCTTGTACAATATTTGGAAGTGGATCTCCATATAATTCATGAGCTTTGCTAAAAGCAATATCCTTTATTGTTTGTTCACATCCTTCAATATGAGGCGGACATTTTTCTGGTGAAATTGGGCTTATTCTTTCGCACATATCAGATACTTTATTTGTATTTGTTACAACTACTTCGTATGCTTTTTCTGGTCCTAAATATTCAAATTCCTTAAGCATCTCTTCTGTTGTTCTTAAATATAAAGGAGCTTGCTCATCTGCATCATCGTAGCCTTGACCTGCCATTAAAATTCTTCTGTATATTTCATCTTGTGGATCTATAAAGTGCACATCGCAAGTTGCCACTACAAGTTTTCCTAGTTTTTCTCCTAATGCTACAATCTTTCTGTTTATATCTTCTACTGCTCTTGCATCTGGTAATGTTCCATTTCTTACCATGTACATATTATTGCCTGTTGGCTGTATTTCTAGGTAATCGTAATCTTTTGCGATTTCCTCTACCTCGTCATCATCTTTGCCTTCTACTATTGCTCTATATAGTTCTCCTGCTTCACATGCACTACCTAATATTAAGCCCTCTGAATATTTTTTGTAAATTGATTTTAATATACGTGGCTTTTTGTAAAAATAATGTAAATGTGAAATTGATACTAGTTTATATAGATTTTTTAAGCCTACATAGTCTTTTGCTAAAATTATTGCATGGTAACTTGGTAATTTTTTGAAATCTACATTTGACTTTGCATCTATGTCATCTAATGTTTTTACACCATTTTCTTTTAACATTCCTAACATTACATTTAAAACTTTTACAGTTGTATCTACATCGTCTAGTGCACGGTGTGCAACCTCTACAACTATACCTAATTTGTCTGCTATCATTCCTAACTTATATTTTTTAAAATCCGGAAATAACTCTTTTGCTAAACGTAATGTATCTATATATGTATTTTCTAAGCTTAATCCTAATTGTTTTGCATTATATTTTAAAAATCCTATATCGAAATCTGCATTATGTGCAACAAGTACACTGTCTCCAACAAATTCTAATACTTTTGGCAATACTTTATCTATTGTTTCTGCATCTTTAACCATGTCATCAGTAATATTAGTAACCTCTACAACTCTAGGTGGAATTGGTTTTTCAGGATTTACAAAACATGAAAATTCATCTATTACCTCTCCATTTTTTACTTTCATAATTCCAACTTCTGTTATCTTTTCGGTTCTAAAAGAAAGTCCAGTTGTTTCTAAGTCTAGTACACAATATGTAGTATCGATGTCTTGGTTTCTTGAGTTTGTAACAACGCTTGATTTGTCTGGAACCAAATATGCTTCTACTCCATATATTATTTTCATATCAGGGTTATCGAAACCTAACATTTTATGAGCATCTGGGAAAGCTTGAACTACTCCATGGTCTGTAATAGCAATTGATTTCATTCCCCATTTCATAGCTCTTTTTATTAACTCTGTTGCTGGTGTAACAGCATCCATCTGACTCATTTGAGTATGCATATGTAGCTCAACTCTTTTTACCTCTGCATTGTCCATTCTGACTTCTCTTTTTATTCCTGTAGATTGAACTATTGTACTTGCCATAATTGTTATTTCGTTAGAGAATGTATCCATTCCTGCTTTTCCTGCCAGTTTTATACCTTTTGAACCTTTTATTTTTCCTATTACTTTTTTGCTGTTATCTTTAGTTAAAAACGCTTTACAAGTCATTGTGCTTGTTCCGTCATATACAGATAGACTTAATAGTATTTTTCCACCTTTAAGTTCTCTGTCTTCCATTGCAATTACTTCTCCATCTATACATACATTACCTGACTCTACACCCAAGTCTTGTATTTTTACAAGTGGTTCTTTTATCTCTGGATTCATTCCTAGTATAAGTGGAGAATCTTCATCTTCTGTTGGTAGTTTTGGAAAGTTCTCTCCATCAATTTCATATATAATATTTGCCATAACTGTAACATCATTTGCAAATGTATCTAAAGATGCTTTTCCTACTGCTTTTATTCCACTTGCATTTTTTATTTTATCTGCTATTTCTGTTCCTTCTTTGCCCGTTGCAGTAAATGATTTACATGTAATTATTCCTGTTCCATCATAAAGGTCGAATATAATCATTCCTTTACCTGTTTTAGTCTCTCTAGCCTCGCAAGTAACTATTCTACCTTCTATTGTAATACGCTTATTATCTGCTGTAATTTCTTTTATTTTTACTTTATTCTCTTTTGCTTTAGATGGCTTACCTAGAATAATATTGCTTTCTTCTTCCATTTGTGCTAATTCTTCTAAGTAATCTTCATCTGTAGGAGGTGGTGGCATAGCCTCTCCAAAATATCCATCATCAAATGGTATGTCTTGTGGTGGCATTGGTGGCATATTTTCGTATTCATCTTCTTTTGGTTTAGTAGCTTCTTCTTGGGCTTTTCTTATGACTTCTTCTTGCATCTTTTCTGCATATTCTTGATACTTCTTTATTGAATCTTCTGAAACATCTTCAATAAATTCCACTTTGCACTTTTTGCCATATATGCAATCTAATGTGTCTGATACAAGTTCGTCTATTTTTCTTGCTATCAAAAAGCCTTTTCCTTTTTTAGATAGCATTATATTTACATTTTTATTATCTATAGAAACTGTACTACCTGCTAATATTGCCTTTGACATTGGGTGCTTATATGACATATATTCTACTATGTCGTTCCACTCTTTTTCTATTATTGTTTCTACCTCATCAAGCTCAGCTTTTTCACAGCTTTTGTCTACACTTTCTTGTTCACTATTTGTTTCTATCTTTATTTTAATATTTGCAATTCCAAAACGAACCTCTAAATATTTTTCAAATGTATATATATCTTTTATTTTTAATTGTTTTAGCGTAAATAAAATTATTTCTAATGTATTTGTTTTTTTGAATAAATTTATACTTTTTACCTTTGAATTTAGCAATTCTAGGCTACTTGAATTGTAGTCTCTAAATACATCTTTTAAAATTTTATATTCAGTATTTTCCCCCATTTTTAAGCCCCCAAAAAATCTCTCTTAAAACTACATCACATTATATTACACTAAAATAAAAATATCAACAATTTTTTTGTTCTATTACATACAAATTTTATTTATAAAATTTGTATGCGATTAAAGTAAATTGATTGTTTTTAAAATAAATTAAGACTGGTGGGGACCGCTTTAGTCTATGTTAATGCGTCAGCATGTTACATAGACTTAAGTGGGGTAGGCTTAATTTATTTTAAAAATAATCAATTTACCGATACAGCTTTATAAAATTTTACTTACTATAAACGAAAAACAAGACCTAATATATCTCTATATTAAGTCTTGTTTACAAATTATATTTATTGTTTATTTAATCATAACAGCATTAATTGTCAATAGACACTGATAATTATCATTATATTTCATCTGAGTGAAATAGCATGTTAATGTTGTTCCAGATACACTCCATGACAAATTCGAATTCCAGCTATTATTATAGCTTGATGAAGAAGTTTGTTGGGTATTATAGGAAACTGATTCTATATAACAAACAACATCATCAGCGGAAGTTCCTTCAGGCACATTCCATGAAACGCTTGCTCTAACATACGGCATATATACCGTCGACGTTTTAGCTCCTAATATTTGCATCTTGCTATTTAATTCACTAACATTATTTTTAATTGTTTCTACTGGAACACTAATTTTTGAGTCTGTTCCATAGTAACCTGCTGATGGGATTGTAATTTCCGCATTTGTTCCATTTTGTTTTACAGTACTTGCTGTCACTGTTTTTCCAACATAATTTACCATTGTTCCTGTTATTAGCTTTCCATCTTTATAAGCTGTATAATCTTTTAATATTTGTCCTTCTGTTGCTGTTACTTTACTTAATGTTTCTTTTAAGTTTGTTAATTCTGTTGCTTTGCTAGTTAAACTATTATTCTCATTTTGCAATTCATTCTTTTCATTCTCTATCGTTGTTACTTTATCATTTAATTCAGCTATTGTTTTATCTTTTTCATCTCCTGTTTGAGACATCGAATCTAATTGCTCTTGCAATCTTTTTACTTGTTCTTCTAATAGTTCTATTTTTGCTTTATTTTCTGTATAACTTCCTGAAGACGTCGTTGTTCCTTGGTATATATCTAGTAAACTTATCTTATATCCATTATCTTTTAAAATTATTGTATCCTTATCATCTTGCAATGTTCCATATTTCGATATAATATCTTCTACTTGTGCTTGCTCTAATTCTTCATTTCTTTCTATTGCCTCCACTTGCGCATCTAAAATTTCTACACCTATTTTTTCTTTTGCCTCTGCAATTACTTGCATTTTCTTCGCCTCTTTAGCTTTTGTAAATATTCCATTATCTCCCACTGTCATGCTTATTGTTATTCCTGCTAGTATTATTAGAACTATTATAGTAACTACAAGTGCTATTAATGTAATACCACCAGCGTCTTTTTCTACAAATTTTCGCATCTCTTTCTGCTCTTTTTTCATTTTTAATTTTCCTCCTTGGTTATTCTAATTTTTATTAATATTTAATTTTAAACTTGGTAGTAAAAAATTAAGTGTATATATTTTTCTAGTATTTTAGAATTCATAAATCAAACTTATAATTTATTAGTATTTAATTTTAAGTCTCTAAAATCTATCATTTAGCATTATAAATTCATTCAATTTCTTTAAATTTACACTTTTATTTTCCAGTTAAAATTATCTTATCATTTCTTACTTTTTTCATCAAGCCAATAGGGCTTGATATATATATATATATATATATATATACTCTCGCAAGGGTTTGCGGGTTTTGTTACATTTTTATTACTTTTTCATTGCAATATTGTTACAACTAATCTTATGCACTCTAAATAAGCATCATTTTTTATTAATACCTATCCATATCTTCCCTAACATAATGATTTTTTACAAAAATCATTATGCGATTAAAGTAAATTGATTGTTTTTAAAATAAATTAAGACTGGTGGGGACCGCTTTAGTCTATGTTAATGCGCCAGCATTTACATAGACTTAAGTGGGGTAGGCTTAATTTATTTTAAAAATAATCAATTTACCAATACAACTTTATAAAATTTTACTTACTATAAACGAAAAACAAGACCTAATATATCTCTATATTAAGCCTTGTTTACAAATTATATTTCAACTTTCTTTTTTACTTGTGCCAAATCTCCAGCCCATTTGGCATTTTATTTCAAATTTTCTATTTTTTCTTTTGTTACAGATGATATTTCAT
Source organism: uncultured Clostridia bacterium (assembly GCA_934153805.1). Classification (GTDB taxonomy): domain Bacteria; phylum Bacillota; class Clostridia; order TANB77; family CAG-508; genus UMGS1663. Next base: position 17,875 of record CAKPFO010000011.1, read on the forward strand.
TATATACAAAATAATCTTTACAAAATCCTCATAACATCATTAAAAGTTATATAAACAGCAAGCATTATAAGTATAGCAAAACCTAATAATTGCAAATTTATTTCTGTTTGCTCTTTTAGCTTTTTACCCCTAATTGCTTCTAATAATAGTAATACAAACTTTCCACCATCTAAAGCAGGGAAAGGTAATAAATTTGTTACACCTAACGATAAACTAATTAATGCTAGCAAATAAACAAAATCTTCTACACCTTTTGTACTAGCTACAGCTTCGGAGATTCCAACAGGTCCCATCATTTGGTCTAATCCTACATTTCCTGTAAATAACATCTTTATATTATCTGCTATAGAAAATATAAAATCCCTTGTTGAGAATAATGCATAATAAACGTTGTTTCCAAAGCTATTCTCTGCTTTTTTAAATTGTATTCCTAAATAGTACTGATATAATGTATCTGGAATTACCTTAATATCTAGGGTTTCTCCCCCTCTTTCTATTGTGAATTTTAGTTCATTTATTTCTTCTTTGTTTATTATATTTACAATATCTTGTCTATTTTTCACTTCTATATCATTTATTTTCACTATTTTGTCATTAGCTTTTAAACCATACTTTTCTGCACTACTGCCTTTTTCTACTGTAATTATTTTTGTAGACCCTTCATCATCAGAAGTGTTTTTTAAGTATATTCCTGTATTCTTATATGGCAGTTTTGTTGGCTGTACCTCTATTTCTTCTTGATTTTGATTTCTTTTTACTGTAACTTTTAGAGTCTCTCCATTACAGTTTGCTAAAATTTTATCTATATCTGCTTTTACATTTACTTTCTTATTGTTTATTTTTATTATTTCATCATCGTTTAATATTCCACTTTGCTCTGCAGCATAATTAGGTATTGTAGATTGTATTACAAGTGATGTATTGTTTCCTATAGATGACATTAATATAAAATATACTATTATTCCAAATATAATATTTACTAGCCCTCCAGCTACAATTATTGCCATTCTCTTAGGTATGCTTGCTGTGCTAAAAGAACCTTCTTGCTCTGAACGTTCATCTTCTCCTTCTAGGCTTACAAATCCACCTAATGGAATTAATCGTAATGCATATTTAGTTTGTTTTCCTTGCTTTTTCCAAATAGTTGGTCCAAATCCTATTGCAAATTCATTAACTCTTATTTTGCATAATTTGGCAACAATAAAATGCCCGCCCTCATGTATAAAAATGAGGAAGCCTAATAAAAATACAACTTTAAAAATTGTTATAATAAAACTAATCAATATAATTTCTTCCTTTCAAAAAATTATTAGGAGAATTCCTAATAATTTTTCATATGTTTTCTATATTAGCATTAATAAAAAGTATGCAAATGGTGCTATAAATATAACACTATCTATTCTGTCTAGTATTCCTCCATGTCCAGGTATTAAATTACTAAAGTCTTTTATTCCGGTATATCTTTTTATACTAGATGCTGCTAAATCACCTATTTGCCCTACTAAGCTTAGTACTAAGCCGACAATTGCTATGTATACATAATTAATATTCATGTTCCATACATTGTTACATACTACTGCATATATTACCATACATAGTATGGCACCTACTGTTCCGCCTATACATCCTTCTATAGATTTATTTGGACTAACTTTTGTAAATTTATGTTTTCCAAACTTTTTTCCTGTAAAATATGCAAACATATCTGTCCCCCAAGCTGCTATAAATATAAACCATATTAATATTCTTCCATTGGCCATTTCTCTTATAATTGGTATGTACATTAAAAATATTACAATATAGCAAATTCCAAAAAAGGTTATTGCTATGTCTTTTATATTATATTTCATGTTAGTAGCAATTACTTGTGCAAACAATACTAATATTGATATTGGTATTATTGCAGCTATAGTTTTTAAAATATATTCTGATGGGATAACATGTATTAAAGCAATTGATGCTGCACTTATATATGCTATCCATCTTAAATCTTTATTCTCATTTTGCTCTTTAAAGCAGTGAAAATATTCATGTAATGCCATTATTGCAATTACACTTATAGCAATATCTACTAAGTATTTATTACCAAATATTAATATTACTGCTACTAAAGGAAATCCTATTAATGCTGAAGTTATTCTTTTTATATCCATTTATTGTTCCTTTCTGCTATCTATTGTGCTCCAAATTTTCTATTTCTCTTTTTGTAAATTTCTATTGCTTCATCTAAGTCCTTCTCTGTAAAGTCTGGCCAATTTTTTTCGATAAATACGAATTCAGAATATACTATTTGCCATGGCAAGAAATTGCTTGTTCTTATTTCTCCACTAGTTCTTATTAGTAAATCAGGGTCTGGCTGTCCTGCTGTGTATAAAGAATTTGAAATTGTTTCTTCATTTATGTCTTCTATTTTTAGATTTCCATCCTTTACATCTTGTGCTATTTTTCTTACAGCTTTTACTATTTCGTCTCTTCCCCCATAATTAAGCGCTATATTAAAAGTAACCCCTGTATTGTCTTTTGTACGTTCCATGCATTTTTGTATGCTTTTTTGCATTCCATTTGACAATGCAGTTATGTCTCCTAGGACTTTTACTTTTATATTTTCTGTGTCAGCTCGTTTGCTATAATCATCTAAGTAATTTTGCAATAGTAGCATTAATGCTCCTACCTCGTCTTGCGTTCTTTTCCAATTTTCTGTTGAAAAAGCATATACTGTTATGTATTCTAGACCTATTTTATTTGCATAACGTACTATTTTTTCTAGTGTTTTTGCTCCTTCTTTGTGTCCTTGTTTTATATCTAGACCTTTTTGTCTAGCCCAGCGTCTGTTTCCATCCATAATTATAGCAATATGCCTTGGCATGCCTTCTTTTTCCATATCATTTCCCTCTTTACTATTTTTTATAATGTCATAATTTCTTTTTCTTTTTCATCTGCAACTTTATCTATTTGTTCTACATATTTGTCAGTTAATTTTTGGATTTGCTCTTCTGCTTGTTTTAATTCGTCCTCTGTTATTTCAGAATCTTTTTGCTTTTTCTTAAATTCATCTATTCCATCTCTTCTTACTGCTCTTACTGCTACTTTTGCTTCTTCTCCCATTTTTCTAACATCTTTTACTATTTCTTTTCTTCTTTCTTCGTTCAACTCTGGGAAGTTTAATCTTATAACTCTTCCATCATTGTTTGGTGTAATTCCAATGTCTGAAGCTAGTATTGCTCTTTCTATTTCTTTTAATATGCTCATATCCCATGGTTGTATAACTATTAATCTTGCTTCTGGAACTGATATTCCAGCTACTTGATTTATTGGTGTTGGTGTTCCATAGTAAGAAACTGTTACCTTGTTTAATATTGCTGGGTTTGCTCTTCCAGCTCTAATTTCTGATAAATTTTCTTTGTAAACGCTAATTGTTTTGTTCATTCTTTCTTCAATATTTGTGTAATCCATAATTTTTTTCTCTCCTTTTTATTTATTTCTACCTAATGTTACATCAGCTACTCCGGCAACTGATAATACTAAAACTAAATATAACCAAAAGATTAATTCTCGTGGTAATATGCTTGATAATACTGCTAGTATTAATGCAATTATAGTCGTTACAGCAAAAAAAGTAAATACAGCAATTGTTATTTTTTTAGATAATTCTTTATTGCTTTTTGATATTTGATCATAGACAAATGCATTTTTAGCTTGTGTGTTTATATGTAATGCAATTGAATATGCAAATTCGTTATTTAAAACTATGTCTTTCATCTGTACTCTATCTACTAAAAATTCTTTGTCTTCTAAGCCTTTTCTGTAATTGTCTATATTATATTTTAATAATTGCCCTTTAATTGTATATGGTTTTATTTTCATAAGTTGCACAATTGAAATTGTAATTGTCAGAAAATATATATACATTAATATCATTGAAATTTTTAATGTTCCAAATACTCCTAAAAAGCATGCTATTGCAGTTAGTATAATAGATAATCTAATATAAATCTTTCTTATTTTAGCTAGTTTTTTCTTTTTATCTTCATCTAATATCTTTTCTTTAATTAACTGCTTATTTAATAAATCTTCTATCTCGTTAACTTGTGTATTATATGATGAAAATGTGTTACTAAGCTTTTCCTCTAACTCAGTCTTTGTAATCTGCATTTTATCATGAAATAGAAAATTTAGCATCAGTATTTCGTATTTATTAATTTCGTCTGAATTTATATCTATGATTTGTGTAATAGTATAATTATATTTATCTGTATAATCTATTTTTATATAACCTTTTATATTTAGCTCTATTATTTCAGCTACAGTTAGGTCAAAATTATTGTTAAATCCACCATCATAAATATAACCGACAATTAAAGGTTCTTCCTCTTCTGTTCTGTTGTTTATACTGTTTACATCTGCTGAAATCTTATAATATTTAAGATATATATACACTATAAAAACTATATTTATTAGTATCAATATTAGCATTTTTTTCTACCCCTAATAATTAAAACATTATTTTACTATTGTTCCAATCTTTTTTCCTTTGACTATTTCCACCATATTTTCTGGATTTTTTATTCCAAATACTATAAGTGGTATTTGATTATCTTTGCATAAAGATGTTGCTGTAGAGTCCATCACTTTTAAATCTTTGTTTAATATGTCTAGATATGATATTTCATCATATTTTACCGCATTTTTGTCTGTTTTTGGATCTGCAGAGTATATTCCATCTACAGTTTTTGCAAGTAGTATTACATCTGCTTCTATTTCTGCTGACCTTAATGCTGCTGCTGTGTCTGTTGTAAAAAATGGATTTCCCGTTCCACACGCAAATATAACAACTCTTCCTTTGTTTAAATGTTTTGTAGCTTTTCTCCTAATATATGGTTCTGCTATTTGTCTCATTTCTATAGCTGTTTGAAGTCTAGTACTTAATCCTCTTGCTTCTAATGCATCTTGTAAGGCTAATCCATTCATTGTTGTTGCAAGCATTCCCATGTAATCAGATGTTGTCCTTTCTATTTGATGTCCATATCTACCACGCCAAAAATTTCCTCCTCCAACTACTATAGCTACTTGAACACCTAATTCAGTAATCTTTTTTATTTGGTCGCAAATTTTACCTAGAGTTTGCGAGTCTACTCCTCTTCCTTCTTCTCCTCCAATTGCCTCTCCACTTAGTTTTAGAAGTACTCGTTTATACTTTATTTCAGACATGTATCAACTCTCCTTTTTGGTTTTTACTTACGCTACATATTCTATCATACAAGTATATAAAAAAGGAATACCTTTCTTAAGATTTTTTTAATTTTTTTCTAACATATTTTTTATTTGCTCGTGCATAATATTATTAAGTATTTAGAAAGGAATCATTAAGTTGTGTTATTAATTATATAGTAATTTGTAATTTTATAATATATTTTGCAGTCGACATATTGAAAGTAAATTATTGTAGTAATTCTTAAATAAATTTTATGTGGAATGTTCATTCATTGAAAGGGTCACATAAAATTTATTTTAGAATTTCTAAATAATTTAGCTTGAACGAGTAGACAAAAAATATATTATAAAATTACAAATTCAATAATAATTAAGTAGCACATGATTATATAAAAGAATGAACCAGATATTATATAAATGTAAGTTAGAAAATACCCCAAACGCTAATATCGAAAATAGGCGTAACTTTATAACCATTTTTTCTATTTCTATATCTTTACTTACTATTGCCATTTTATTATATTTTATTATGAAATATAACTTTGCCAAAAACAGTAATATTTCCCAAAATATTGTATCTAATTTTAATATAAAGACTCTCTATTCAGACAACACCAACTATAATTCTAGTCTTATTAGTGCTGAAGATTATAGCGAACCCTTTGTAATAGGTTTAATAGAAATAGAAAAAATAAATATTGTATATCCTATACTTTCTACAAGCAGTGAGGATTTATTAAAATTGTCTCCTTGTAGGTTTGCAGGCCCTATGCCAAATGAAATTGGTAATTTATGCATTGCTGGCCATAACTACGCAAACAATACCCACTTTGGAAAAATTGATGTTTTAAATAAAGGCGATTTAATTAAAATTTACGATGTAAACGGTAATTTTTTAATTTACAAAATTTATGACATATATGAGACAAAATACAATGACCTATCCTGTACCAACCAAAATACAAATGGTATAAAAGAAATAACTTTAATTACTTGTAATAACATAAATGGTAATAGAATGGTTGTAAAAGCAAGAGCAAATAAAAAATAATTAATATGGTATTTTTCAAACCTTAACTATTGATATAGTTCTTAGATTAAAGCTAGCTATAGGAGTTTTTTAACAAAAAGAACCGATTAAAATTAACCGATCCTTTTTGTTTTTTATTATTTTACATTATATATTGTAATTTTTAACTTTTCTATATGCATATATTGCTACTACTGCAGTTACAGCTATAAAAGCAAATATTATATAATCACTTGCATCACCAGTTTTTGGTAAATTTCCGTTTGTGTTTGTTGCTGCTGTATTAGCTGTTGCATTTGTTTTTACAGTATTTACTTTTGTTGTGTTTGTAGTAGTTGTGTTTGTTGTTGTAGTATTAGTTGATACTGTATTTACTTGGAAAGGATTTATTATTCCTCCTGTTGCATATACAGATTTTGATACTACTAATAATGTAGCTACGATTGTTAATACAATTAGTAAATTTTTAATACTTGTTCTTTTCATACTTTTTTTCTCCTTTTTCTTCTGAAATTTATATTAGTATACATCTTTGTGAACATATTTATACATAAAATGTAATCTTTATTTCTACATCCTTATTTTAACTCTATTATTTTTTTTCGTCAATAATTTTAATGTTTTTTTATATTACATTTTCATTACAAACTTACATAATACTAATCTTCAAAATAATAGGATTATTCTGCAGTAGTTTCGTCTTTAACTTCTTCTACAGTTTCTTCTTTAACTGTATCAACAACTTCTTCTACTACAGGAGCTTCTGTTTCAACTGCTGGAGCTTCTTCTGGAGCAACTTCTGTTAAATCTTCTTTAACTGTAATTTCTTTGTTTTCAATTCTTGCTCCTAAGTTTTCCTTAGTTTTAGCAGCTTTTCCTACTCTGTCTCTTAAGTAGTATAGTTTTGCTCTTCTTGATTTACCTACTCTTACTACTTCTACTTTTTCTACCATTGGTGAATGAACTAAGAATGTTTTTTCTACACCTACACCGTAAGCTACTCTTCTTACTGTAAATGTTGCATTTACTCCTCCACCTTGTTTCTTTATAATTATTCCTTCAAATACTTGTATTCTTTCTCTGTTTCCTTCTTTAATCTTTTGATGAACTCTTACTGTATCACCAACATGAAGGCTAGGAATTTTTGATTTAAGTTGTTCGTGTTCTATTGATTTTATAATATCCATTATTGATATTCTCCTTTCTTTATTAAGAGTCGCATTTTCTTCAAATGTCTCTTTTTATATTCCTGCATCATATAAATGATGCTATTTTAACAAATCTGGTCTTTTCTTTTTTGTTATTTCTATTGACTTTTCTTGTCTCCATTTGCGAATATTTTCGTGGTGTCCAGAAAGTAATATTTCTGGTACTGTTCTTCCCATAAAATTTTCTGGTCTTGTATATTGAGGATATTCTAATAAGCCATTGGAAAATGTTTCTTCTTCGGTTGATTCCTTGCTTAGTACTCCATCTATATAACGAGATACAGAATCTATTAGTACCATTGCAGGTAGTTCTCCGCCAGTTAAAACATAATCGCCTATTGAAATTTCTTCAACATTTAGTTCGTCCAAAACTCTTTGGTCTATTCCTTCATAATGTCCGCAAAGTAAGACTAAATGTTTTTCTTTTGATAGTTCTTCTACTAGTTTTTGGTTTAGTTTCTTTCCTTGTGGCGATAGGTATATAACTTTAGCGTTTTCGTCTTGTATAGACTTGTACGCATCATATACAACATCTGGCATCATGACCATTCCAGCTCCGCCACCATAAGGAGTGTCATCAACTTTTTTATGTTTGTCTTTAGAAAAATCTCTAATGTTTATTAAATTAATATCTATTAGACCTTTTTCTTCTGCTCTTCCAATTATGCTTTGCTTTATAGCATCAAACATTTCTGGAAATAATGTTAACACATCAAACCTCATATTTGTTAATGTTCCTTTCCTCAAAAGCATACTGCTTTATTTAAATTAAACCTTCTAATATATGAACTATTATTTTTTCATTTTCTAAATCGATGGTTTTCAAAACCTCTGGTATGCTTGGCAAAAGTATTTGTTTTCCTTCGTCGTTTTTAACAACATAAACATCATTTGCTCCTGTAGAAAATATATCTTCTACTTTCCCTAAATATTTATTCTCGTCAGAGTAAACATCTAGTCCTATTAAATCTGCAATAAAGTATGTATCTTTAGGAAGTTTTTTTGCATCTTTTCTATCTATTTTTAAATATAGACCTTTTACTTTTTCTGCTTCATTCATATCATCTATGCCTTTTATTTTTAATAAAACCATATTTTTATGATATTTAACCTCTTGTATTTCTACCTTTTGCATTCCATCTTTTTTACAAATATATACTGTTTTTAGTTCTTCAAAACGCTCTGCATCATCTGTAAAAGGATTGACTTTTACAAAACCTTTTACCCCGAATGTATTTACTATTTGTCCTACTTCAAAATATTTTTGCATATATACCTCTAATCTACAAAATCTATATTTACTTTTTTATGTTCTTTTGCACCTATAGATTTCATAACAGTTCTTATTGATTTAGCAACTCTTCCTTGTTTTCCGATTACTTTTCCCATGTCACTGTCAGCAACTTTTACTTTAAAACTAATTGTTTTTTCGTCTGAATCTTCTGTAATCATAATAGAATTTTTATCTTCTACAAGGCTTTCTATAATTGTTTCTAAAATTTCTTTCATTTCAGAATCCTCCTAGTTTGCTTTTTCTATTAAAGCTTTAACTGTATCTGTTGGTTTTGCACCGTTTTTTATCCAAGTTGCAACTTTTTCTTTATCTAAAACTATTGTAGATGGTTCTGTCATTGGATCATATGTTCCAATTTTTTCGATTATTTTACCATCTCTTGGGCTTCTTGAATCTGCTACAACAATGTGATAGAAAGGAGCTTTTTTTGCACCTACTCTTTGTAATCTGATTTTTACCATTTAAATTCACCTCCCATTCCTTTCATCATCTTCTTTAAGTTTTTTCCATCTTGCATCTTTTTCATCATTTTTTGTGTCATTTCAAATGTTTTCATGAATTGATTTATTTTTTGTACTGTTGTTCCACTACCTTTTGCAATTCTTACTCTTCGACTAGCATTAAGTATTCGAGGATTTTTTCTTTCTTCTTTTGTCATAGAGCAAATCATTGCTTCAATTCTTACAAATTCTTTGTCATCAACTTTTAAGTCTTTTATATTAGCCATTCCAGGTACCATTTTTAGTAATGATGAGAATGAACCCATTTTTTTGACTTGTCTTAATTGTGCTAAATAATCGTCTAAATCAAACTCTTTTTTTCTTAGTTGTTTTTCTAATTTTTCAGCTTCTTCTAAGTCAAATGACTCTTCTGCCTTTTCTATTATAGAAAGTACATCTCCCATGCCCAAAATTCTTGATGCCATTCTGTCCGGGTGAAATACTTCTATATCACTTAGTTTTTCTCCTGTTGCTGCAAATTTTATTGGTCTGTTTGTAATTTTCTTTACAGATAGTGCTGCACCACCACGTGTATCACCATCTAATTTTGTTAAAACTACGCCATCTATGCCTAGAGCTTGATTAAAGCTATCTGCAACATTTACTGCATCTTGACCTGTCATAGAGTCTACAACTAATAATATTTCATGAGGTTTTACACCTGCTTTTAAGTTTTTAAGTTCATTCATTAGTGCTTCATCTATATGAAGTCTTCCGGCAGTATCTAAAATAACTACATCATTTAATTTACTCATTGCAACGCTTAGTGCTTGTTTAGCTATGTGTACAACATCTTTTGAATTTTCGTTTGCATATACCGGTATATTTAGCTGACTACCTACAACTTGTAATTGTTTTATAGCGGCTGGTCTGTATACATCGCACGCTACTAGCAATGGCTTTTTGCCCTGTTTTCTTAATAAGTTTGCTAGTTTACCTGCTGTAGTAGTTTTACCAGAGCCTTGCAGTCCTACTAACATAATAATTGTTGGAGGATTAGGTGTAAAATTAATTTTGCTTTCTTCTCCACCTAAAAGTTCTACTAGTTCATCTTTTACTATTTTTACAACTTGCTGTCCAGGAGTTAATGATTTTAACACATCTTGGCCTAGAGCTTTTTCTTGAATTGAAGATATAAATTCTTTTACTATTTTATAGTTTACATCTGCCTCTAATAGTGCAAGTTTTACCTCTCTTAGCATTTCCTTTAAATCTGATTCTGTAATTCTTGTTTTTCCTCTAAGTTTTTTTGTTATGCTTTGTAGTTTTTCTGATAGTCCTTCAAAAGCCATCTTTTATCCTCCTTGTTTTTCTATAAGTGTATGTTCGTAAGTTGTAATTTTCTAAACTAAGCAGTTTAGTTCTTTTCTAACGTGATTTAAAATCTTTTCTATTTTTTTATCTGATGATACATCTTGTATCTTTGTTAGTTCGTTTAATATCTCTTGTAATGCTTTTTCTTGTTTCATCATCTTTTCCATAATTGAAAGCTTTCCTTCTAGTTCGAAAAGTTTATTCTCTCCCTTCTTTATAATGTCTCTTACTGCTTGCCTTGTAATATTATTATTTTCTGCAATTTCAGAAAGTGATAAATCATTATTGTAATAATCTGTTAGTATTTCTAGTTGCTTTTCAGTTAACAATTTGCCATATATTTGGCATAATATACTTATTTCAACATTTTTTTCCATGTTTTATCACATTCCTTTCCAAAAAGTATGCACCCAACTTTTTTTAGTTTGCACCTTTTAATTTGTAATGCTAATATACTTTACACCATTTTTGTTCGTTTGTCAAGCATTTTGGCTTTATTTTTTTAATTTTTACGCATATTTTAAGATTTATTGAATGATTTATTTTTTTCATTCTTTGCATTAAGTTGTTTTGTACTTATTATCAATTTTAAAGTGCAAAAATTGCACTTTAAAATTAGTTTGTTGCACTTTACAAGACATGGCTAATTTTTTCGTTTAAAAATTCGAAATTATCTTTTGTAGTTTCTTTTCTAGAAGTAAAAAACAAGAGTAAAACTTTCGTTAAACTCTTGTTACTTCTCTTTCTTTATTTAGTAAAGCTTTCATTCTGCTTTTAGCATCAAACTTGCTTTTAACTTCAAAATCTTTTAATCTGTTTGGATTACTGTCATACACTAATTCTATATTTGGATAATATTTTTTCTTATTAAATATACTATTAGTAAATAAATTTGAAAATTTTGATTTTATTTTGTCAAAAATTGTTTCTTCTACTTTTACTAATGCATATATTTTTCTTTCTGAAAAAACCTTTATTCTATCTGTTTCAATGCCTATATAATATTCATCATATTGATATAATTGTACTGATTTTCCTTCTTCATATTTAGCTTTTACAGCTTCTATCATATCTACTCTACTAAATTTTCTAGACTCATACTTAATAGTCTTTTCAGGGTTAGTCTCGCATATTCCAAATACACTAATTAATTTGCCGTCATAAACACATATTTTATCTATATAATTTTCTTGTTCTTCAAAGTGTGAACCTATATTTTCTATTTCTAGTTTTTCTACATTAAAATCTTCAAATTCTGTTAAATCTGGACATACAACTTCTAATAATACTTTTGACCTTATTTTATCAAATTTTGCATCACAAAAAAGCTTATCTTCTAAAGTGTTTTCTACATACTTTAAATAATTGTCATCTACTTCTTCATTTAAAACAGCTTTCTTTACATTTTCATGAAGTTCTAATGCTTCTGACATTTTTTGAACCTTTTCAAGAATTGCATCAAACTCCTCTTTTTTCTGTTTTTTTAAATCTACATCCTCTATTATTTCTTTTCCTTCTTCGTTCATCTTTAATGGCATTCCTTCCTAATGCGTAAATATGGTTTTATATTATTCAACCTACTCGTTTATTATTAAACTGTTTTTTTATTATAACATTATATATGAAAAAGTGTATTACTTTTTCATTACTTTTTTGTTACAAATATATTACAAAGATGTTTTTTCTTCTGCTTTTTCCCCTTTTACAGCTGTTTTGTCAGTTTCTTCAACTACTATTTTAGTATATAAAGCTTTCAAATTTTTCTTTTTAAGAGTCTTTTTTACTCCGTTTTCACTTACTTGTTTAAAAACTGTTTTTGCAAATCTGTTTATTCTAGGATTTACTTTTTTTCTTCCTTCTGCTTTTGCCCAATATTCTAATGGCATAGTTTGTTTCCAATTTTCTTTATTATATATCATTCCTGATGCTAAATTGTCACATATCATTTCTACTGCATATTTATATGGCATTACAATTGTCTTTTCTTTTGCATTTGCATCATACCAATATTCATGATGGTGTTTGTTTCTTCCTTTATGGTGTAGCCACGCCTTTGAGTATCCATTTATCCTCATAGATGCATATACTGGACTAAATTTTCCATTATAGTATTTAACTGATTCCCAAAATTCTGTTGGGCTATATTTTGACCAGTCATGCATAAATCCTCTCCATGGTTCTCCTGCCATACAGCATAATTTAAAAACTACCCATTTATGTTTTGTTATTGTTGCAAAATGTCTTACTATATTTGTCAATATCATTTTTTCTTCCTCTCTTCTATAACTTATATTATTTAACTTGATTTGTCAAGTGATAATTTTCTTAATTTACTGCCTTCTAATCGCATTTTATAAACGATAAATTGTAATATTGCACTATAAAAGGACATTAAGCAAATGTCCTTTTATATTTTCGATTTCCAAAGTAGTACTCATATCCATTTGGAACGTAATTATAATGCATAATATTATGAATCAATTCCTGTTTTTCATTTATTGATGCGTTTCTACAGATGCAGGCCACCAAATCAATCGGATTATCAAACATTCTGTTTGGATTCAGCCCATCTTCTGCAATCTCTATTTGCGTCAATATGTAAATATATTCTTTTGTATATTTAACATCAACTTCATTGCTCTTTAGTTTCAAGTCCTCCGCAGTAAATACGTATGTCAAAATATTTGTTGCAAGATTCTCTAAATCATCGATGTTTTCCTGTATCTGTTTATTCCTACTTTCATCCAATTCCGTATTTAGTATTTCCTTGTTTTCAATTATCTCTTTAACAAGTTCTAACGTCCGCTGAAATTCCTTCAGTCTTCTTTCTCTTATTGTCTTCATATATTTTCTCCTTTTCTATTTTGAAAATGGTTACTCGTTACCGTGTTATGTAAATAATTATAGCATAATAATTTACATTTTTCAATACAATTTCCAAAATTTAGTATATCTCCTTTTCTAATTAGGAGTTAAAATTATTGGATTATGTAGAACCGAGCATAAATGGAATTTAAAATTTTCTAGCAAATACAAATTTAAAGAAAATCTGATATCAACTAGTACAGAAATCATTCGTACAATTAGAGACTTTCTACTATAAAAAGCGAAAATTTAGGTTTTAGACTAAATCTCCGCTTTTCTTTATTTTTCTAAATAATTTTAACTTTTATCTAGGAAATTTTATTGCAGCTTGTGCAGCAGCAAGTCTTGCTATTGGAACTCTAAATGGTGAGCAAGATACATATGTTAATCCTACTTTATGGCAGAATTCAACACTTGATGGGTCTCCTCCGTGTTCTCCACAAATTCCTAATTTAATATTTGGTCTTACTGATTTTCCTTTTTCAACTGCCATTTCTACTAATTGACCAACTCCTGTTTGATCAAGTCTTGCAAATGGGTCTTGTTCATATATTTTGTTTTCATAGTAAGATCCTAAGAATTTACCAGCATCATCTCTTGAGAATCCAAATGTCATTTGTGTTAAGTCATTTGTTCCAAATGAGAAGAATTCAGCTTCTTTAGCAATTGCATCAGCAGTTAGTGCAGCTCTTGGTATCTCTATCATAGTTCCTATATGATATTCCATATCAGAACCTTTTTCTTTCTTAACTAATTCTGCAGTTTCTACAACTATATCTTTAACGAATTTTAATTCTTTTACTTCTCCAACTAATGGAATCATAATTTCAGGTACTATATCGTATCCGTCTTCTGCTTTAACTTCAATTGCAGCTTCCATTAATGCTCTTGTTTGCATTCTAGCTATTTCTGGATAAGTTACAGCTAAACGGCATCCACGATGTCCCATCATTGGGTTAAATTCATGTAATTCAGCGCATTTTGCTTTTAAGTGTTCTACAGTAACACCCATATCTTTAGCTAGTGCTACAATTTCATCTTCTTCTTTTGGTAAGAATTCATGTAGTGGTGGATCTAAATAACGTACTGTCATTGGTAATCCTTTTAATTCTTTGTACATAGCTTTGAAATCACCTTTTTGGAAAGGAATTAATAGCGCTAATGCTTTTTCTCTTTCTTCAACTGTTTCAGATAATATCATTTTTCTGATAGCAAATATTCTTTCTTCATCAAAGAACATATGCTCTGTTCTACATAATCCAATACCTTCAGCTCCTAATTCGATAGCTTTTTTAGTATCTCTTGG
>CAKPFO010000012.1 GCA_934153805.1 uncultured Clostridia bacterium
AGCGGTCCCCACCAGTCTTAATTTAATTAAAAATCATCAGCTTTCTTGAATCGCATAAAAATTTTTGAAAAAATTTTTATGTAAGGGATTTTAGGGTAGTGCGATGGGGTAGGATTTTTGAAATAGTAAAAAATAATTTTGATAGCAATTGACACTAAATTTTTACTGTGTTATTATAGGAACAAGAGAAGAGAGAAACAAAGGAGAAAATAGAAAAATGACGAAGGTTAAAACCGTTAAGGCTGTATATATACACTCTGATAGTTTAAATGAAATAGAAATAAGATATAGTAGAGATAGAAAAAATCTGCTTTTTTGTGTTATGAAAAATTAGCTGTTTTTTCTATCTCTTTTTGTGCTTTAAAATAGAGTTATTATTTAATGGGAGAGAGAGTTTATAAATAGAATTTTATGTAATAAAAAAGGACAGTAAGTAGAAAATAATAAAAATGAAGGAAAAGTGAATATGAAAAAATTACAAAAAAATAGACAAAGTGGTATAACGCTAATAGCGTTGGTAATTACTATAATAATATTAATAATTTTAGCAGGTGTAGCTATAAAATTAAGCTTTGGAGAAAATGGATTATTTAATAGGGCAAAGTATGCAAAACAGGAGTATGAGATAGCACAGGAAAAAGAAAAATTGGATACAAAAATAGCAGAAGTGCAAATAGAAAAAGAAGGAAAAGCAACAATAAATGATGTAGTAGAAGCTCTAAAAAATGAAACAGGTGTAAATTATTATATAGCAGGAAACAAAATTGCAGCAGTAACTACAATAGGAGCAATAAGTGACGCACCAAAAGAACTATATGTTGTATGCAATGACAAATACCAATTTAAAGTAGAAGAAAATTTAAATACTGAATTTATATCTATAGTAGATGTAGAAAAAATAGGAGAAGTAGTACCACCTGCAACAGAAGATACCGAAGTGGGAACAAAGGTAGAAACACCAAACAATTGGAAAACAGAAACACCAGACTATGTAGAAGTAGAAAGTGGAAAAATAATAACAAAATCAAGTGAAGTTGCAAGCGTATATGCTGTATCAGTAGGTGGAAAAGATGTAGTACCAATTCCAAAAGGATTTTACTATGTGGGAGGAAACTTACAGACAGGTGTAGTAATATCGGATAACGAAGAGGATTCCTATGAAAAAAATAAAAGAGATATGTCTTCTTATGAAGATACAGTAAATTTAGTAGGAAATCAATTTGTATGGATACCATGTACAACAAGCGAATATAAAAAATGCGATACATGGAACGGAACAAAACAAAAAAATGGAACACTAGCAAATGCAGAATGGGATACAACAACAACAAAATCAGGATTAATGCAAATAGAAAAATATGGTGGGTTTTACGTAGCAAGGTACGAAGCAGGACTAGCAGAGACAATCACAGAATTTACAACAGATCAAATACATACAGGGGCAAATCAAGTGTATAATCTAGATGGAACACCACAAAGTAAAGCAGGCATGGTGCCTTGGATCTTTATAGATTGGACACATTCAAAAGCAAATGCAGAAAGCATGTATAATAATAACTATGTAAGTAGTGGGCTGATTGTTGGAACGCAATGGGATGTAATATTAAATATAATGCTTAAAAAAAGTGTAGTAAGCGCAAGCGATTTAGTAAATTCAAACTCTTGGGGAAATTATCTTGATAATAGCATATCATATAATGGTAGATTAGCAAAAATAGATTATAATTCAGTTGCAACATTAAAACCATTTGGAACTAAAGGAGAGGGAAAAACAAACAGTAGTGGTAAGGGAGATTTATTAACAACAGGAGCAAGTAGTATAGCTGAAAAATATCACATATTTGATTTGGCAGGAAATGTATGGGAGTGGACAGAAGAAACATCAATTTATGCAACTAGTGAACAATACCGAGTACTACGTGGAGGTAGTTGCGATAGTTCTTGGCCTGTATGCTATCGTCATGGTAAGAACACTGTTAACAAAACCAGTTTCAATGTTGGTTTCCGTGTGGTACTTTATATCAAATAGAATCTTTTAATTATATTTATATTAACAATCAAAAAAGTGGAGATTTTTGACAACAAAAAATGTCAAAATCTCTGCTCTTTTTAATATTCAATACATATTGTCAAAACTATAGCCACCAATGTTCTAAAGGACAAAAATGCCCCGTCCCCAATTGTCCTTACAAAAGAAACATTCCCAAATGTCCTCAAATAATTCTATCAAATTCTTGTAAAAACATATAAAAAATGATAGAATAGGAAACGTGAATAGGAATTAAAAAATATAAACTACAATATATTTTAATAGAAAATTTTAAAACAGCTGGAATGACGATAGAATAATAACTTTTAGAAAATCTAAAAGTTTTAAGGAGGCATGCTATAAAATGAATATAGATAAGGTTTACGAAGAGCTACTAGAAGAATTACCACAAACAACTATATACAAAAATGAACCAATGAGTAAGCATACATCATTCAAAATAGGTGGAAATGCAGATATATACATAAAAGTAAAAAGTGTTGAAGAAATTGTAAAAATAAAAGAATATGCAAAAAAAAATGGAATACCTGTAACTGTTATAGGAAATGGAAGTAATATTCTTGTTAGAGATAATGGAATAAGAGGAATTACTATTCAAGTAGATATACAAGACATAAAAATAGAAGAAATAGAAAACGATGTTTTTGTTTATGCCGCAAGTGGTGTTAAACTTGCTGCTCTTGCAATAAATATGCAAAAAGAAGGAATAACTGGCTTTGAGTTTGCAGGTGGCATACCTGGAACAATAGGTGGGGCAGTAAGAATGAATGCAGGAGCGTATGGCGGTGAATTCTCAAATGTTGTAGAAGAAGTTACGTATTTAGATGAAGAAAATAATATAGTAACTGTTCCAAAAGAAAAAGTAGAATTTAGTTATAGACATAGCATTTTTGTAAATTCTAAAAAGATAGTACTAGGTGCAAGGTTAAAACTAAAAAAAGGAAATGTAGAAGAAATAAAGCAATATATGAATGAGCTTGCACAAAAAAGAAAAGAAAAGCAACCTTTAGATATGCCAAGTGCGGGAAGTACATTTAAAAGAGGAACAGATTTTTTTACGGCAGCATTAATAGATGAGGCAAATCTTAAAGGATATACAGTAGGTGGAGCGCAAGTTTCGACTAAACATGCCGGATTTGTTGTGAATACAGGAAATGCTACTGCAAATGATGTTTTAGAACTAGTGAAAAATGTAAAAAAACAAATATATGATAAGTTTGGTAAAAAAATAGAACTAGAAATAGAAGTAATAGGAGAATAATAGACTAAACTTATAAATTTAGGAAGGAATGAGATAAAAATGAAAGGTTTTTTACAATGGTTTAAAAGAGAATCAAAAATGAAAAGATGGATATTGTTAGTATTAATAGGTGTACTACTTTCTTCTTATGGAATGTTAAATTTATTAATAGGAAAAGTACTTAATTTTGGAGAAATATTAAAAATAATATTAACATTTGTGGCAGGTTTTACACTAATAATAATTGGAATTGTATATATTCAAAAAAGAACTTTAGAGTTATTTGTACAAGAAACAGATGCTAGAGATGAAGCAAGAGAAGGAAATGTAAAATCATTAATATTTAATAAAAAAGTTTATGATGAAGGACCAAATATTGTAGTAATAGGTGGTGGAGCAGGACTTGACTCTGTACTAAAAGGACTAAAAAATTATACTAATAATATTACTGCAATAGTTACAGTATCAGATTATGGAAGGACTAGAACAGATTCTAGAAAAATACTAGAAACATTACCACTAGATGACGTAAAAAACAGCTTAATTGCATTATCTAACAATGAAGCTGCAATGCAAGGAATTTTAAATTACAAATTTAATACAGGAAGATTAAAAGAATTATCTTTTGGAGACATATATTTATTAGCAATGAAAGAATTGTATGGAGATTTTACTGCATCCATAGAGCAAACTAAAAATGTTTTAAACATAACAGGAAAAGTTTTACCAGTTACATACGAAGAAATAAGCATATGTGCAGAATTAGAAGATGGAACAGTTGTAGAAAATAAAGATAAAATCCCTCAAATTGTTCAAGATAAAATAAGCAAAATAAATAGAATTTTTATAAATCCATCTAATTGTATGCCAGCACCTGGAGTAATAGATGCAATACAAAAGGCAGATGCAATTATTATCGGACCAGGAAGCTTATACACAAATGTAATACCAAATTTATTGGTAAAGGGTGTTGCAAAGGCAATAAAAGAAAATAAAGGATTTAAAATATATATAAGCAATATAATGACAGAACCAGGTCAAACAGACAATTATTCTTTATCAGACCATATTAGAGCTATTCAAGAACATGCTGGAAAAGGCATTGTTGATTATTGTATATATGATACAGGAGAAATTGTACCAGAGTTTGTTAGAAAATATAATAGAGAAGGTTCAGATTTAGTAGAACAAGATGTGCAAAAAGCAAAAGAAGAAGGAATAAAACTAATACAAAGAAATTTATCATATATAGATGGCGAATTTATACGTCATAATCCAGATGCGATAGCTTCTTCTATAATAGAACTAGTTTGTGAAGATATGAAATTTAGAGATATGCAAAATGATTCAAGATATATAATGTTAAATACAAAACTTAAAGACACAAAGAAAAAATTAAAGAAAACTACAACAAAACAAAAAACAAGTAAATCTAGACATGTAAGAGATACTAAAACAAGTAAATTTGCAGAAAAATATAAAGACAGAATAGATTCTATAAAGTATAGTGATGAAAAGACAAAAAAGAGAAAAGAAGAAAAAATGAAACAAACAGCTAATTCTGAAATACCAAGAAGAACAAGAACTGAAACAAGAAATAAATTAGAACAAGCTAAGAAAAATAGTAGTAGATTGCCAAAAGCAAATAGAAACACAGAAAATGTCAAAAAGCAATCAAAACATTTTTAATCAAATGAAAATATGGTGGAGGAACAAATGAAACAAGAAAACATAAGCTTTGAAGAAGGAATAAAAAAGGAATGGATTATAACTAATGGAATAGGTGGATATGCATCCTCAACTATAATAGGGGCAAATACAAGAAGGTATCATGGACTATTAGTAGCACCACTTACACCGCCAGCTAGAAGATTTTTAATACTTTCAAAAATAGATGAAAGCATACAAATAGATGAAGAAAAATATGATTTATATACAAATATAGGAAAAACATATATTTCTAAAGGATATGAATTTTTGGAAAGTTTTGAAAAAGAATATGTACCAATTTTTACATATAAAATAAAAGACGTGCTTATAAAGAAATATGTTTGTATGGAATATGGAAAAAATACAGTTACAGTATTATATAGAGTATTTAACACAAATCATAAAACAAAATTTATATTGACACCAATTATAAACTTTAGAGATTTTCATAAGGAAAATTATGCCCACGATTATACTATTACTCAAGATATAAAGGAAAGAAAAGTAAAATTAGTAATAGACGGACAAGCTCAACATCCAATTTATATAAACTTGTCAGAGGGACAATATATTAAACATGAAAATGATAGTTTTAAAAATATGTTTTATATAGAAGAAGAAAAAAGAGGATTTAATGCAGAGGAAAATCATGCTATTGCAGGAAGATATGAGGTAACATTAGAACCGAATACTGCAAAAGATATAACTTTTGTAGCATCGTTAGAAGAAAATATAGAAGAAATAGATGCAAGAAAAGTTATTAGCAAAGAAATTGTTAGAATTGGTAGTTTGGTATATGATTCTGAACTAACAAAAAATAATGATGAAAAACTAGTAAAACAGTACACCGTCGCAACAGATAATTTTATAGTAAATAGACAATCATTTGGATTACATACAATTATTGCAGGGTACCCATGGTTTTTAGATTGGGGCAGAGATACTCTTATATCTTTTGAGGGGCTATTATTGATATCTAAAAGATATGATATCGCAAGAGAAGTGTTATTAACAATGGTTAGAGATGTAAAATATGGATTAATACCAAATGGTTATTCTGGATATGACAATAGGCCCTTATATAATAGTGCTGATGCTTCTTTACTATTATTTGAACAAGTACATAAGTATATAAGATACACAAAAGATGATAACTTTGTAAAAGAAAATTTATATGAAATTATGGAAAAGATAATAGAAGCATATTGCAAAGGAATCGATGTAGATAATAACAATATATATTTAGATGACGATGGACTTATTGTATCTGGAACAGAATTTACACAAAACACATGGATGGATGCTAAAATAGGTAATTATGCTGTTACACCACGTAATGGAAAAGCTGTAGAAATAAATAGCATGTGGTACAATGCTTTAAAAATTATGGAAGAACTTACAAATAAATATGGAGCAAGAACAAAGGCTAATAAATATAAAAAATTAGCAGATAAATGCCAAAAATCATTTGTAGAAAAATTTTATAATAAGCGAAGAAAATGCTTATATGATGTGTTAGGAGATAGCAAAATAAGACCTAACCAACTATTTGCATTAGGCTTAACATATCCAGTAATCTCTCCAAAGGATAAAATTGCAAATCAAATATTCGAGACGGTAACTAAAAAACTATTAAATCCATATGGACTAAAGACTTTAGCTAAAGGCGAAGAAAACTATGTAGAAGTCTATGAAGGAGATAGTTTTAGAAGGGATATGAGTTATCATCAGGGTATTACATGGCCATGGCTACTTGGAATATATTATGATAGTTTTAAGAAAATAGTAGAAGCGGAAAAGTCAAAAACTAAAAGAGAACAACTAGAATTAGAGCTAAATAATTTTAAAAAGAGTGTAAAACAAACCTTTATACAGGAATTAGAAAATGGAAAGACAATAGGTGGAATACATGAAATATATGATTCTGTAAAACCATATGAGGCTAAAGGTGCTATTAATCAGGCTTGGAGCATTGCAGAAATTTTTAGAATTATATTGGATTGATTTTGAAAAATATGGCTACCGCTCTATGGAATATAATTTTATAATATATTTTTTGTCTCCTCGTTCGAGCTAAATTATTTAGTAATTCTAATATAAATTTGACGGGACCCTTTCATTTTTTTATTCAAAAAAATGAACATTCCCCGTAAAATTTATATAAGAATTATTTTAAATAATTTCCTCTCAAGGCGTCGACGAAAAAATATATTATAAAATTATATTCCATAGAGCTAATAAGAAAATAAATAGAAAACGGCAAGATAAAAAATATATTATAAATTATAAAAAGAAAAAACGAGGTAAGAAATGATAACTACTATTGAGAATTTAGAGAAGGAACTAAGTCAAAAAAAGTTAAACAGCATATATCTTCTATATGGGGAAGAGCTATTCCTTTTGGAATCATGTTTAAAGAAAATAAGAAATAGTTATGAACAATTAATTCCTGGTATAAATTATATAAAAATTGATATGAACAATGTAAACGCATTAATATCAGATATACAAACACCTGCATTTGGTTATGATAAAAAGCTGATAGTAGCAAGAGATACAGGACTATTCAAAAAAGATGGAAGAAAAAAAGTACAAGCAAATGCTGAAATTGTAAATAAAATAGTAAGTTATATAGAAGAAAATATAGATGTAATAAATGCAACTGTTACACTTGTTTTTGTAGAACAAGAAGCAGATAAAAATGAATTATATAAAGCAATAGAAAAATATGGAACTGTATGTAATTTTGAAGAATTAAAGCCAGCTCAAATAGCTAATAGATTAAAAGCGATAGCTAGAGCTTATAAGGTACAAATAGACGATTACACAATAAAATATTTACTAGAATGTGCTGGTTCTAATATGCAAGATTTGATTAACGAAGAAAGAAAATTAATTGAGTATGTAGGAGAAAACGGAGTAATAACAAAAGAAAATATAGATTTACTATGTACTAAAAAGCTAGATAGTATAATATTTGATTTAACAGATAATTTAGGTAAAAAGAACACTGCAAAAGCATTAGAAGTATTAAGAAATTTAATTTATCAAAAAGAGCCAGTTCAAAAAATATTGATTACATTATATAATCATTTTAAAAAATTATATATAATAAAATTATGCGAGAAATTTAATAAAAATGTATCAGAAGGCTTAAATTTAAAAGCAAATCAAACATTTTTAATCTCAAAATATAGAACACAAGCAAATTATTTTAAAGAAGAAGAGTTGAGAAAAATATTAGAAGAGCTTATTAATCTGGATTCAAATTATAAAAGTGGACTTATTGACTTAAACGTAGGCTTAGAAGCAATACTATGTAGATATTGTTAAAATTGTATAGTTGTGTAACTAAAAAATAGCAGTAAAATCGGTTTACTGCTATTTTTTAGTGCATAAAAACCTATTCATTTGAAATAATAGAAATAAGTGTAAATAACTTTATAATATAAATTAAAAATTGCTTTTACGGAGCATTTCAAAACAATATATTAATAAATTAGATTGAACGAGCAGGCTTATTATAAAGTAATTTATAACAATCTATAAAAAGGTAGGAGATGTATATGTATAATTTCAGAACAGATTTAGCAGTAGAAAGAAGAGACTTGTATAAAAAGGCAAATAAAATAGAAGATGAGGTAGCCGGAGTAGAATCAGAAGAAGAGAATATAAGTGAAAAGATAAGAGTAACTAGAGTGAAAATCACAAATGAACAAGGTGAGCAAGCAATAGGAAAGAAAAAAGGAAATTATATAACAATTGATATACAAAAAATGAATATAATAACTGAAGAGGAAAAAGAAAAGGCAGCAGAAGTTTTGGCAAATGAAATTAAACAATTAGTTCAAAATAAAGTTCAAAACAAAGAAGATATATTAATAGTAGGATTGGGAAATGAAGAGGTAACGCCAGATGCTTTAGGACCAAATGTAGTAAAAAATGTGGAGGTAACAAGACATATCATAAATTACTTACCACAATATATAGACGAAAACGCAAGACCTGTAAGCGCAATAGCACCAGGTGTATTAGGAACAACAGGAATAGAAACGTTAGAAATTATAAAAGGAGTGGTAGACAATATAAAACCTAAATTGTTAATAGTAATAGATGCGTTGGCATCAAGGAGTATAGAAAGGATAAGCAGTACAATACAATTATCAGATACAGGAATAGTACCCGGAGGAGGAGTAGGAAATGCTAGAAAAGAATTAACTGAAGAAACATTAGGAATACCAGTAATTGCAATAGGAATTCCAACAGTTGTAGAAACTGCAGTAGTGGTAAATGATGCTTTAGACCTATTTATAGAAAAATTACAACAAGAAGCAAAATCAAATGAATATTTAAATAAACTAAAAGAAGAAGATAATTACGAAGAAATAAAAGAAGCATTATTGCCAAAAGATTTTAACTTTATAGTAACACCAAAAGAGATAGACAATTTAATTTTAAATATGTCTGAAATAGTAGCAAGTGGGATAAATTTAAGTTTATAAAATAGTTACAATTAACAGCTTGCAAATATATTATCAAACTTTTGAACAAAATAGATAGCTGTTAATTGTAACTTAATTATGCTTATTTTATTATTAAAAATATATTTTTACAAACCAAAGAATAACAAGGTGCAAAGGATAGAAAATATAAAAAAGATATTTTACTTTTGGTCCTAGGTTGCTATTATACAAATATATTGGAACTAATGAAAAACAAGTAAAAACAATGCATTCAAAGTAAATAAACCATATAGAAGAGTATGCAACTATATTTGGCAAATAAAATAATGTTGTAAGTAAAGCCAAACAAGGAAGCATAAAGATTTTCTTATCTTTTAATATGTAAAACATGAAAATTACTAAAACACCAAAATATCCGTAATCAACGTGTATTAAGTATGCCATCACACAAATAAGTGAAACTAATAGTGTTCCTATATAATGATTTTTTACTTTATCAAATAAGTATAATGAGATAATGCCTAGTGTTAAAGTGAAAAATATATTTAAGTAATAGTTGTTTCTAAATGTCGATAAGAACAGCATAAAAGGTATTTGAGAAATACATGCAAAGATGAATAATCTGAGTATGTATTTTTTTGTATCGTGGGTATGAATATACCCTTGCACTAGTTGAAATGCAAATATAGGAAAGGCAATTCTACCAATGAGATTTAAAAATGAGAAATGCCCAATAAATGCATCTCCTATGTGGTCGCAAAGCATGCATGTAATTCCTATTAATTTTAAAATAAAACTTGTCATAAATTCTCCTTATAATATGTTTTTGTTACATTAGTATATCATTTATAGTTACAATTAATAGTTTATAAAATTCTTTCTTTAAAAGTTTGATAATATATTGTTTTTTCATACCTTGTGTGTCGCGACCTTCCCTTAAAAAAATACTAGTGCGTTGGTCGCTCCAATCGCACTCACATTCGTTCGTTTGGTCGCTTACGCGGTATTGCAAAGCAATATATTATCAAACTTTTCTATAGACTAGAAGGCTGTAAAATATATTACAAATGATATACTAATGTAAGTTAGAAATATCTAACTAAAAATTATCACAAATAACATCAAAAAGCAAGAAATATATTGCATAAAAAAATTAATTGATATAAAATTGTTAATATAAAATACAAAGGAGGAAATAGAGGATGTCAAACATAAAATTAGAAATAGAAAATTCAGGTATAAATTTAAAAGAAATTATGAAATACAAAGAAGAAGTAGAAAAAATACATGAGGAGCTACATAGCAAAGCAAATGATGAAAATGAATTTTTGGGATGGCTTAATTTACCTTCTAGCTATGATAAAAAGGAATTTGAAAAAATTCAAAAATGTGCAAATAAAATAAAAAAAGATTCAGAAATATTAGTTGTAATAGGCATAGGTGGATCATATTTAGGAGCAAGGGCAGTAATAGAAAGTCTAACACATACATTTTATAATATGTTAAATAAAGAGCAAAGAAAATTTCCTCAAATATTGTATGTTGGAAATAACATAAGTGGAACATATTTAGAAGACTTAATAGATTTAATAGGAGATAGAGACTTATCTGTTAATGTAATTTCAAAATCTGGAACAACAACAGAGCCTGCTATAGCATTTAGAGTTTTTAGAGAGTTTTTAGAAAACAAATATGGTGTAAAAGAAGCACGAAAAAGAATATATGTAACAACAGATAAAGAAAAAGGGGCTTTAAGAAAACTTGCAAAACAAGAAGGATACGAGACTTTTGTAATACCGGATAACGTAGGAGGAAGATATTCTGTACTAACACCAGTAGGGCTACTACCAATACAAGCAGCAGGAATAAACATAAGCAAATTAATGGAAGGAGCAAAAATTGCAGAAGAAAAATACAGTGATATAGATATAAAATATAATGATTGCTATAAGTATGCAGTAATAAGAAATATTTTATATAAACAAGAGAAAAACATAGAAATTTTAGAAACATATGAACCAAAAATGCACTATATAATAGAATGGTGGAAGCAACTTTTTGGGGAAAGTGAAGGTAAAGATCAAAAAGGAATATATCCATCAGGGGCTGAATTTACTACAGACTTACACTCTATGGGACAATATATTCAAGAAGGAAGAAGATGTTTATTCGAAACAGTAATAAATATAGAAAAAACAAACTCAACACTTACAATAAATCCGGATGATGACAACCTTGACGGATTAAATTATATTTCTGGAAAAACATTAGATTTTGTAAACAAAAAAGCAATGGAAGGTACGATATTAGCACATGTAAATGGAGGAGTACCAAATATAAAAATAAACATGGATAAATTAGACGAAGAAACAATAGGACATTTGCTATACTTTTTTGAATTAGCATGTGCAATGTCAGGGAAATTATTAGGAGTAAATCCATTTAATCAACCAGGAGTTGAAAAATATAAAAGTGAAATGTTTAGACTATTAGGGAAAGATAAAAAATAGAATAAATATCGATGTAATTTTCTGTTACTATATAAAAAAGGTATTTTAGAAAAATCTAAGATACCTTTTATTATAATCTATTTTAAATTAATGTTTTTTTATACTTATAATGTAGTATGCTGTAACACCAAGTACGCTAGCACCTAAGACTGTTGAAATAACAATAACAGTAACAGTTTTTTGAGTGTTATCAACTTTTATAGAAAGATCTGAATTTGAAGTTTCTAAAGTCTGTGCTGTTTTAGCATTATCAGATATATCAAAGTTTTCTATAATAGCATCATTTAAACTTGCATTTTCTACATTTTCAGCAATAACATTATTTTCTGTAGTAGAAACTTCATGTTGAGAATCATTAGTACTTATAGATGTAGAGATGTTAGATGAATTTGTAGAATTTGTATTTTCTATAGTAGTGTTAGATACTTGTGTAGTAGTTGATGTTGATTCAGTTTTAGCGTCTATTTTAGTGTCAACTTGTGAATCTACTTTAGTATCAGTTTTTGATTCTACTTTGTCACCTCTAGTTGTAGTAGTAACGTTATCTCTAGTAGAAGGAACTGGAGTTTCTATTTTGCTTTCGGCTTGTACTTTTTCAGAAATTTTAAAACTTATAGATGGAAAGTTAACATTACCATCTTCATAATAAACATCACCATTGTCACCAGTAGCATCAATATTAGTTAAAGAGATAATACCAGTTGAAGCTTTTAATACTTTAAATTTTAAAGTACATATAGTACCAGTACTAACATCTCCAGATTTTCTATATAAAACTATATTACTTGCATCTCCTCTTAAATCCCAACCATTTTGTGGGTTACATCCAATATATTCAAAGATACTTGGGTCATATACTTTTTTTGCAACTATTAAATGTATACCATCAAAACCTGTTACAGACTTAATTTTAACAGAAATAGAAATTTCATCACCAACATTTATAGAAGTAGCAGAAGCTGATAAACCAATTTTTAAACTGCAACTCTCTGTTGCAGCTTCAACTGAACTAAAACTTATAACCATAGCTAAAAATAAAACAGAAACAATACTTAAAATTTTTAAATTTTTCATAAAATAAATACCTCACTTTTATAAAATTATTATAAATTATAATGTAATATTTTCCAGTTTTGTTAAATTTTCTCATTTCGCTTACGTATATAGTATAACACAAAATATTATTTATGTAAACATATATTCTAAAATTTTATTTTTTTGGCTATTGCTATTGATATTTTTTATTATTTTTGTTATTATAATTAAGTATTAAATAAATTATGCCGCTGTGGCGGAACTGGCAGACGCACACGACTCAAAATCGTGCGGGAAACCATGTGGGTTCGAGTCCCACCAGCGGCACCAGATTGATAGAAAACTCGGACCTTTTATAGTTCGAGTTTTAAAATACTTAATTTTATGCTAAGATATTTATGTAGATTAAATTGATTTTTTCCAATTTAGAAACACACTTGCTAATTGACATAGTCAATTGGCGTATGGTAAGTAAATATTTATTTACATATATTCAAACGATATCTAAAATATAGTATATAAAATGGAAATGGAGGAAAAGTTGTGGATTTAGAACTAAAACAACTTATTAATATTGATAATGATATATTAAACACAATTACAACTTGGATGTATAATTGGTGGGGGATTAAAGATGGTTATAGCTTTGAAGCAGTAAAATGTTTTATGCAACATAGTTTACAAAAAGATAGATTACCTAAAACTTATGGATTATTTTTAAATGATACTATCATTGGAATGTTTCAACTGACATATGAGGATTTAGCTGTAAGACCAGATATATATCCTTGGTTGGCAAATGTTTATATAGATGAAAAATATAGAAAAATGGGATATAGTAAAAATCTATTAGAAGGTGTTAAAAATATAGCACAAAGCTCTCTTGAATTTAATGAACTATTTTTATACACTAAGCATATAGGGTTATATGAAAAATTTGGGTGGAAATATATTTCTCAAATAAATACTTATAAAGATGAATCGAGAATGGAAAGATTATATAAATTAGATTTATAATAGAATTTGCATTAAATTTATTTTCTTATAAAATTCAATTATAAATAATTTGATGTTGAAAATACGAGATAAAATGAGATGAGACAAGCAGTTAAATTATTTGCAATGGGATTTAGACTTTGCTAGAAATATTAGATGGAACTAGTTATTACTAACTGTTTTTTCTTAAAGAGTTGTTTTACTTCTTCCTTCTGGGCACCAATGACGTATCTGTTAGAACTACAGATACCAAAATCAATCAGTAAAATGGTTGATTTTTTTGTTTGCAAAAAAATATCCCACCCAAAGTATTGATGTAAAAACAACACATTTTTATGTAAAACGCTAGCATTTTATATAAAAATATGATAAAATGCACAAAGATTTAATTTTATAATCTCCTTTTGGAGTTTAGCATAGATAACAGGTAAACAGCACAATTAATATTGGAGGAGGAAAAAGTATGTCAGTTAGTTTGTGGCGGAAAGACAGATGGGTTGAGCTAGAATATTTTTCTAACAGCGAAGTAATAGTGTATTTGGCTTTAAGGTTGAATATTAGTAAACCTCGGTTTAAAATTTCAGCTGAACCTAAGTTTTGCAATGGTGTTATGGTAAAGTTTGATGATGTGAATTTTATCATTTATGCTGATAAAACATGGATTGAACTATCATTTGAACAGGCAAATGCAGAAAAAATGTCTCATGTAATTGAAGAAATTACAAAATGGGATAAATTTTCTACGACAGAAAAAACATTTTATGTAGAAATTGATGATAACCGTTCCCGTACAATAATATTTGAAAATGGGTATTCAACATGTGGAGATTATAGAAGACGCTTTGGAGATAACATTAAAATTACTAGTTTTAAAAATAACAATTAGTATATAATATTAAAATTGCGTCTGATATAGAAAAGCGAGAAAAAACCTATACGTTCTATAAGTTTTTTTGAAAAATATCGTGAAGAATTACAAAAGTTCTGGGCTTCAACTGATTTAAAGAACTTTTAAGAAATTATCAATAAAACTCAAAAATAGTGTTTGGAAGTTTTCCAAACACTATTTTTACAATTATAAATCCACACTAAGATATGCCGCCGAATACTATTTTGTAACCCTACTTTTATAAGTGGTAGCATTACAAAATTAGAGAAAACTAATCTTACATATATTGAACCACATAAAGTAATAATTAAAAACATTACTTTTTTAGCTTTTAATTATTCAAATGATGTGTATATCTCAAATTTATCTAAAAAGATAAAATTAGCATAGTTAGCCTATTCTACAATACTCAAACTGGCAAAATTTTGAAAAAATAATTAATAAAGCTAAAATGTCATGCCAAAATAGTGATATTAGTGTGGGTGAACATTTTATTGATGTCAATAAGTTGTCAAAACGTGCTAATAATGCGGAAGTTGAGATTAATGACCACAAATTAACTCGTTATGCTTGTTACTTAATAGCACAAAATGGAGATAGTAGAAAAAAAGTAATTGCTCTTGCTCAAACATATTTTGCAGTTCAAACTAGAAAGCAAGAAATTAGTGAAAAAGAATATAGTATGCTAACGGAAGACGAGAAAAGATTTTATCAAAGAGATTTAACACGAAAAGGAAATTACTCACTTAACCAAACTGCAAAAAAAGCAGGAGTTAAAAATTTTGATAGATTTCATAATAGCGGATATAAAGGATTATATAATGGAGAAACTGCTGATGACATTGCAAAAAGAAAAGGATTAAGATATAGAGAAGATATTTTAGACAATATGGGAAGTGAAGAACTTGCAGCAAATCTTTTTCGCATTACACAGACTGAATCAAGATTAAAAAAAGATAATATTTATAGTGAAAAAGAAGCAAATAAAACTCATTATAATATTGGGAAAAATATAAGAGAAGTAATTGCAAAGAATGGTGGAACTATGCCAGAAGATTTACCAACACCTAAAAAGAGTTTAAAACAATTAGAAAAGGAAAATAAGAAAACTTTAAAGTAAAAATAAAATATCCATCAAATGATAAACTAAAAAATATGTAAAACTACTACTGACAAATCAATAAAGCTATGATATAATATTATTTAGTTCGTAGCTATGCGATATAAATAGTATGTAACTTGTAATTCTCATATAACAATTGTAAGGAGGATATATTTATGAGATTTGGAAAAACTATTCTAGGATTAAAGCTTGAATTGAAATCAAAGGTTAATTCTGAAACGGACAATGAAGAATATTACGAATCTGCCCATTTATGTAAATATAATAAAGGTGCTTGCATTTGTAAACGGCAACTTAACGGAGGTTCTGTAAAATGTTTTTATAAGAAAGGTCCTGAAAAATGTTGTTTTGAAAGAGAAGAACCGAAAGAAATTTTAGAAAAATCTAAATCGTAACTGGAATTCTAGAATTCTAGAATTTTGAGTTAGTGGAACTCCTTTATGGGGTTCCTTTAAAATTTAATCTTATAACAAGCAACATAAGAAAATAACTGAAATAAATAAAAATGTAGATAAGATAAATGATAAATCAAATGAGGTTAAAGAAATATTATAAAACAACAACCTTTATCAAAAAATAATTTGATAATATCCTCTGATAAAAAAGATTTAGATGATAATTATAAGATTATTAGAAATTTAGTCAACGATAATGAAGATTTAAAAATAAAATTAGAAGGAAAAGAAAGTTTGTTAATAGTAGCAAAAAATATAATAAAAGATTTAAATAAAAAAGTAATTGTGCTTGAAGCAAAAGTAGAATCATGGAAACGAAGAGTTAATGAAATTGTAGACTTTATATCTGAAAGAGTTAAAGGGTTCTTTGGTAATATATTAAAAAGTAAATATAAAGATGTTGCAAATGATTTAAGAGAAAATAATATAATAACTGAAAAAGAATATAATAAAATATATGATTTGCCTATTATAAAAGATTATAAAGAAGATAAAAATAAAGGTGATTTTGAATTGTAAATTCATAAAAAAATAACTAGGAAGTGGAAATACTTCTTCTTTTGTGATAAAATGTTTGTAGAAAATAATAATAATTATAATAAATTTTGGTGTTAATAAATTATATATACATATATTAAAAAAATTAAGATAATAAAAGTATTAAAATAAATATGAATGTAGGTAGAAAATATGAACTATAAAAAAGAATATAAAAAAGAATATAAAAAATATTTAACAGCTTCTGTATTAGATAATGCAAACAATAAAATTGCAAGTACATCATTTATATCAGCATTTGCAGTATATTTAGGATTATCAGATTTAGCAATTGGAATTTATGCCGTTTTAGATACAATGACTAATGTAGTTCAAGTTTTTGCGGCACCATTATTTTCTAAAATTGGTCAATCAAAAAAAATTGTATTAATTAATTACTCAATTTATAGAATTTCTTCAATTTCTATGGCATTTATCCCTTTTTTATCAAATGACATAGGAGTAAGAACTATATTGTTTTTTATATTAGCAATAATCTATGCAATTACTGGTGAATTGGGATATATAACTTTTGTTAATTGGAGAATGAGTCTATTAAAAAAAGAAGATAGAACTAAATTTGCTGCAACTAAAAATATGTATAAAAATACAGTAGTTTTAGCATTTAGTTTAATTATGGGAGTAATACTAGATAAATTTACGCAATTTGGTGCTGAATTGTATGGTTTTATAATTTTATTTGTTATAATATCAATAATTGCAATTTTTGACATAGCAATAAGAATAAATACATATAAACCAAAATTAAAAGAAGAAAAAATAACTATAAAAGATACTATAAAAATTCCAGCAACAGATAAAAGTTTCAGGAAAATACTCATAATATGTGGATTAAATAGATTCGCAAATGGTATTGGAATAATGTATTTAAATGTATTTTTACTTAGATATTTAAAAATAAGTTATATTTATTATAGTATATTAAATATTATAATAAATTTAGCTGAAGCAATGTCTTGTAAATTTTGGGCTAAACAAGCAAAAAATAGAAACTGGGAAAAAGTTATTATACCCATGTGTTTAGTATTTATATTTGCTTTTTCTGGTTTATTTATTATCAAAAATGAAATTTTAAATTATGTATTACCGCTAATTTATATATTAATTGGAGTTGGGAATGGAGCATATGAAATATTTGATAATGTTGCAATATATGAAGCTTCAAAAGAAAAATTACAAACATCATATGTTACTTTTGAAAGATTTATAGAAGGAATAGTAATATCATTATTACCTATATTGTCATATACAATTTTAGCAGAGAGTGATAATATAATAAAAATTACATTTGGAATAGCAACAATAGCATATTTAATATTAGGAGTTTATTATGGAAGAAAAAGAATTAAAGAATAACATAAACTATATTCAAAAATTTAATTAACATACGCATACTAAAAGATGTGGGCATGCGGATGATGAGAAGATACTTAAATATGCAGAATATATAAAAACAGCAATAGAAAAGAAAATACCGGATATAAACATATTGGCAAAGATATAATAAATAAATTAAATTTTTGTAATGATAAATTAGATATAGTTTAAGTATAAAATATAATAATGGAATAAATTAAAAACAAATATAATTGAAATAGTATATACAAAAAATACTATTATAAAACTCTTTATTTTAATAAAAAAATAATATATACTAATTTTAGTTAGTAAGTTTATTACTTACTATCATCTTTTTGCCTAGGAGTTGTTAGACCTGCTCCTCACTGGCACCAATAACGAATCTGCTCGAACTAATAGAACAGATTGATACAAATATCATTCAGAAGGAGTACTTTCAATAAGGACATTTATTGATTAAGTACTCCTTTAGGTTATATCAGTATAGTTTAAAGGCTATGCTGTTTTTATATTTTTTATACTTTGCTGAAAGGCATTTTCTAATTCATATTCATTTAGTGGAGTACCTATTATTCCAACTCCTACATAGTAAATATCTATTTGTTGATATTTATTACCATTCAGCTTAGTTTGTTGATATACATATATTTTATCAATTAGTTCATTTACAATTTCTGGTGTTAATTCTTTAATTTTAGTATATTTTTTAACTTTATCAATAAAAACTGTTAAATCTATTTCTTCTTGTTTAGTTCTATCAATAATAAAGGCTAATTCATAACCACCATGTTTTTCAAAATAGTCAGAGTTAATTTAATATCAAATACAAGTTCATCAAAAATTTTAGAATTATCTTTTAAACCTCTTGTTAAGCTCTTTTTGTTTGTGTATAAATAGAGAGGACAGAAAATTATTTATATACAACAAAAAGACCATAAGAGATATACCAATACTCTATTTACCTACATGAATACAATTTTAATAAGCTCAAACAAAATTTGAGTTTTAAATATGTACTCATTTTATAGTGTGTATGTAAATAGAATATTGAATTTTGCACTTATGGCTTTCTAATTACTTATAATACTGGACAAGTTTACTATTATTTTAAAATTTTTACACTTTCTAATAACCAGCTCGCAATCCTATATGCGACTCGTTTTCGCCTGGCATCTGAGGAATGTAAAATTCCAAAGAAGACATCAATATTCTTGTATTCTCAACTAGAATACATCTAATATATATTACAAATTTAGCAAAAAATCAACGAAACATGCTAATTTAATTGAAAAAATTGTATATTATTGGTATAATTTGTGCATAATAATAAATTTATAAAGGAATGATGCCTAAATGGATAATAATAAATTAGAAACAATTTCAAATCTTTTTGAAGGAAAGGAAATAAGAAGTGCTTGGGATAGTGAAAAGGAAGAATATTATTTTAGTATAGTTGATATTATTGGAGCATTAACTGATAGTAATATTCCAAGAAACTATTGGAGTGACCTAAAAAGAAAGTTAAAACAAGAAGGAAGTCAGTTGCACGAAAATATCGTGCAACTGAAAATGAAGTCGCAAAAAGATGGAAAAAGGTATTTAACAGATACATTAGATACACATGGAATATTAAGATTAATTGAGTCAATACCAAGTCCAAAAGCAGAGCCATTTAAACTTTGGCTAGCTCAGATGGGAAAAGAAAGAATTGATGAAGTTTTTGACCCAGAACTTGCTGTTAATCGTGCTGTTGATTATTATAGAGCTAAAGGATATGATGACAAATGGATTAAAGCAAGATTAACAGGAGTTGTAGATAGACGAAAATTAACAGATGTATGGAAAGAAAATGGAATAACAAAAGATTATGAATATGGAATACTCACAAATGAAATATACCAAGAATGGTCTGGAATGAAAGCTTCTCAATATAAAGAATATAAAGGTCTTAGAAAAGAATCTTTAAGAGATAATATGACAGATATAGAAGTAGCATTAACAGATTTAGGAGAAATTGCAACAAGAGAACTTGTGAAAGAACATAAACCTTATGGATTAAAAGAAAATAGAGAAATGGCAAAACGTGGTGGAAGAATTGCAAAAAATACGCGTGATGATTTGGAAAAAGAGTTAGGAAGAACAGTAATTACAAAACAAAATGCACTAAATTATAAGTATATAGATGATAATAAATTAGACAAAGAGAAAAAATTAGATGATAAATCTAAAAAGGAATTAAAAGATGGTAATAACAAGGAGGAAACTTATGAATAAACCAATTATTGGAATTGTATCAAAGCATTATGCTACTTACAAATTAAATAAAATAGATACTTTTACGAGGGATGAAGTAAAACAAGCTATATTTGATAATGGAGGAGTAGCTATTGGAATATTACCTGTAGAAGCTGATGTAAATTACTGTGGAGATAACTGGAAAGATAATTTATCTATAGAAGAAAAAGAAAATTTAATTACTCAATTAAAATTATGTGATGGTATTATTTTACAAGGTGGTGCAGAAACAGATAATTATGAAAGCATAATTGCTAAATACTGTTATGAAAATAATATTCCAATACTTGGTATCTGTGCTGGGCAAAATAGTATCGCGAGAGCTTTAGGAGGTACTACTTATAAAATCTCAAATCCAGATAAGCATAATAAATCATTTGATGAATATGTACATAACATTAAAATAGATAAGAATTCAAAATTTTATAATATAGTGAACACAACTGAAATGATGGTAAATTCTAGACATAAAAGAACAATAAAAGATTGTCCAATGCTTGACAAAGTTGCGTTTTGTGAAGATGGTTATCCAGATGTTATTGAAGCTAAAAACAAAAAATTTTATATAGGAGTTAGATTTCATCCAGAAAGTTTATATACAAAAGATGAAAAAATGAACAGGATTTTTAAAGAATTTATAAATGTTTGTAAAAATTAGGAGGTCAAAATGGAATTAAAAGAAACAATAAAAAATAGAAGAAGTATTCGCAAATTTAAAAATACTGAAATATCTAAAGAAATAATTGAAGACCCTGATTGATTGTGCAAGATTAGCACCATCTGCCAAAAATAGACAACCTTGGAAATTTATAATAGTAACTGATACTATAAAAAATCAAATTGCAGATATTGTATATACCCAAAAAGAAATTGCTAAATTGGTAGGCTATGAAGATATGGAACTTATTTCAGCAATTTCTATAGGTTATCCAAACGAAAATCCTAAACAAAGACCTAGAAAAAAAATTAAGTGAAGTATTGGAGTGGTATTAATATGGAAAAGGAAATATTAGAATTTTATAAAAAAACAAGTTCGTTTACAGATTTAGGATATTATAAGGATTTTGCAAAAAACTTACCAGATGATATTGAACAGTAGATGCAGATGAGCATTGTCCAGACCATGAAATGGGATTTGATTTGAATGATATTCCTTATGATAAATTTTTATTTGGTGCGAATGCTTATTTAAGTGTAAGAAAGAATAAATGTAACCCTAAAACTATTCTTTATGCTTCTGATCCACCAACTTTAGGATTAAAAGCTACAATAAGAGGATTATTTTATGATTTCCATTCACTAATGAATGATGAAATTATATTCTTACTTATGCCTAAATATATACAAGATAAGAAATTTGAATTATCTGAAGAAGATAAAAAGTTTGATCAAGTATTTGACCAATTACAAAATTTTTTTGTTTGCCTAAAAACCATAATGGCCTAAAGTAAAAAATATTTTAATATAAAATTTACTAGGGCAAAACTTATGGAAATGGAACAAACTGATAGAAATAAAGTAGCATTATATTTATTTAATAATATAAAAATTCTATAAAAAGTAATTGACTTTTACAAACAGTTGTTTTACAATAATGCTTGGATAATTAAAAATAAAATATTACGAAAAGGAGATGATATTATTGAATAATATAGATAAGACTAATAAATCATTTGAGAATATTAAACATATTGATGAAAATGGTGTTGAATTTTGGTATGCTAGGGAATTACAAGTTATTTTAAACTATAAAGAATGGAGAAAATTTGAAAATGTAATAAACAAAGCAAAAGAAGCTTGCGAAAACAGTGAGGTTAGTGTATTTGACCATTTTGTCGACGTCGACAAAATGGTACAAATAGGTTCGGGAGCAGAAAGAAAGCAAAAAGATTATAAATTAACTCGTTATGCCTGTTATTTAATAGCTCAAAATGGAGATAGCAGAAAAAAAGTAATAGCACTTGCTCAAACATATTTTGCAGTTCAAACTAGAAAACAAGAAATTACTGAAAAAGAATATAGTTCATTAACAGAAGATGAAAAGAGATTTTATCAAAGAAATTTAACAAGAAAAGGAAATTATTCGCTTAATCAAACAGCAAAAAAAGCAGGAGTTAAAAATTTTGACAAATTTCACAATTTTGGATACAAAGGATTATACAATGGAGAAACAGCTGATGATATCGCTAAAAGAAAAGGTCTAAGGTATAGAGAAGATATTTTAGATAATATGGGAAGTGATGAACTTATTGCGAATTTATTTAGAATTTCCCAAACTGAACAAAAATTAAAAAGAGATAACATACAAACTGAAAAAGATGCGAATAAAGCTCATTATGAAGTTGGTTCTAAAATAAGAAAAACAATAAAAGAACTTGGAGGAACTATGCCAGAAGATTTACCAACACCTAAAAAGAGTTTAAAACAATTAGAAAAAGAAAATAAGAATACCTTAAAACGCAAATAGTATTTAAGCATGGAGAAAAAATTAGTGCATACGACGAACAGAGTGGATAAAAACATGAGCAGACCTATTGTCTGCTTTATTATAAATTTCTTAAATATCCTTGTAATCTATCAAAAATATGATATACTTTAATAAATTGATTGATATTTGTATCAATCGTTAAAGGCGTGAAAAAAGTTATAGATATCTACGCTGTTCGCACCATAAAAATAGCGAAGGCTATTTTTTTTTAAAACTAAAAAGGTGGGACGCGAAAAGGAACGTAGGTAAAAGAGGTATATATGAAAATAAAATATTATGGAGATAAAATTGAAAAAAGTAAAAAAGCAATATCATTATGTGGACCAACTCCTAGAAACAATAAAGTAAGTAGTTGGAGAAAAGATGCTTTAAATATATTAAAAAATATTGGTTATGATGGGATTGTATATGTTCCTGAACTAAAAAATAAAATGCCAGTATTTAAAACAAAAGATGAACAAATGTCTTGGGAAAGAGATTGTTATATCAATTCAAATGTAATACTATTTTGGGTACCAAGAAAATTTCCATCAATGCTAGGATTAACTACAAATGTAGAATTTGGTTATTGGTTAAAAAGTAAAAAATGTATATATGGTAGGCCAGATGGCGCTTATAGGACACAATATTTAGATTGGTTATATAATTTAGAATATAATAAAAAGCCAATAAACTCATTAGAAGAATTATTAAAACAAGCAGTAAAAATGAGTAAAGGAGACCAATTATGAAAAATATAATGATACTTGGAATTTGTAGAACTGGAAAGACTACTTTTTCGAAAATGATACAAAAAGAATTTAGTAATTATCAAATTATAGAAGTTGACACAATTATTTCTGCGTTACAAAGAACTGTACCAAATGTTCCAATTGGGTTTATTCACGATAATTTAAAAGAAAATAGATTGCCTGAATTTTTGAATTTGCTTATACAAAAAAATATTAATAAAAACGGAAAAGAACTAGGTTTTGTTATAAACGGGGATTCTATTTTGCCCGAAGATTTAACTAAATATTTTGATTTAAAAGATATGATTGTTTATTATTTTGTAACTGAAAAGTTATCTCCTGAACAAATTTTAGAAAATTGTAGAAAATTTGATTCAAAAGAAGAATGGACTACTAGAAGGTCAGATGATGAATTATTAAATCATTTTAAATTTTATAAAGATATAGAGAAGAAGATTATAAACGATAGTAAGAAATATAATATAAAATGCATTGATACATCTGAAAATAGACAAATAATATTTAATCAATTATTAGATGAAATAAAGGATGAATTGAATATAACAAATTTTATGCAATAGAATAAAGTGATTATGATCTATTGAAATTTATAAAATGTGTGATATATGTTAGTGCAATTACCAGTGATATGAAATTAATAAAAAAATTATGATAATGCAATACGCCAAGATAACGGAATAATAAAAAAGTTTATTAAATTAGTAAAAGATATGTTATAATGCATATAAAGTTTAATTCTGTATCATTTAGTGTAAGTCTTATGTTTTTTATAATGTATTTATTTGGTTTTAGTAATGTTTTTGAATATG
The DNA here is from genome assembly GCA_934153805.1 of uncultured Clostridia bacterium. Taxonomy (GTDB): domain Bacteria; phylum Bacillota; class Clostridia; order TANB77; family CAG-508; genus UMGS1663. The sequence goes on from CAKPFO010000012.1 coordinate 24,733, forward strand.
GAGAAAAATATATGATAGCAATTACCTTTGCTACATTAGTAACTGATATGCAATGGGATATTACAGATGCAGTAAAAACAGTAGCAAAAGTAGATATTGCAAAGAAAAAATTTAATTATAATGAACATTTTAAAAATGCATTAAAATTATATTGTTTACTGATTTTATCAGTAATAATAATGTCTGTGATTGCATATCCATTTTACAAACCGGATTTAAAGATATCAAGTATATTTATTTTATTACATATATTAGATTTTATGTTAGGACCATTTATAGAAATAAAGATTTGTTTTTTACAGTTAGAAGATTCAGCATTTAAGATGACATTAAACATGATAATTGCTTATATTATAAGAACAATTATATCATTTGCACCAACGCCATTTTGTACAATTATAGGACAAATGTGTTCAACTATATATAAATTAATTTGTACAAAAATTAATTTTAAAAAATATAAAAATAAAAGTAATATACTACAAGAAGATGAAAACACTTCTATAATATAGTGTACTAAAACGATATAATTTTAATAAATTATATCGTTTTATATTGTTAAAAGTAAATAAAATGTATATAATAAGAACATAACGAAAAAAGTCAAAAAGGGGAAAAAAATGTATTACGGATATGATTTTGTAGAGGTAAAAAAGAAAAGCAACAAAGGAAGAAATATTGTGTTAATATTATTGGTTTTAGTTGCCATTGGTGGAGCAATATATACTGGAATAAAGACTGCCGAATATGTTAATAATCAAAAAATAGAAGAAGCTAGAATAAAAGAACAAGAACAGTTAGAAGAGCAAAAAAGAATAGAAGAAGAGAAAAAAGAACAAGAAAAATTAAAAAATTCACAAAATTTGACAGAAGAACAAATACAAGCGATAGAAAATATATATTCTTCTGAAGAAAAGAGAGTTTTCTTAACATTTGATGATGGACCAACAACATCAGTAACTCCATATATTTTGGATTTATTAAAGCAAGAAAATATAAAAGCTACATTTTTTGTGTTAGGAAATAGAGCAAAAGCAAATCCAGATTTAATAAAAAGAGAATTTGAAGAAGGGCATTATATAGCAAATCATGGATATACTCATAAATATAGTTCAATTTATACAAATACACAAACAGTATTAGATGAATATAATTACACAGAAGAGCGTATACAAGAAGCTTTGGAAAATCCAAATTACCATTCTAGAGTATTTAGATTTCCAGGAGGTTCTGTTGGAGGATATTATAAAGCAATAAAGAAAGAAGCAAAACAATATCTAAGACAAAACAATATTGCATCATTAGATTGGAATTCGTTAACAAAAGATGCTGAAGGTGCGCATACAAAAGAGGCATTACTTGAAAATGCAATAGCAACTATTGGAAATAAAAACAGTGTTGTTATATTAATGCACGATGCTGCAGACAAAATTTTAACGTATGAAACATTACCAGACTTAATACAATATTTAAGAGAGAACGGTTATAGTTTTAAAAATTTATATGATATTATATAGGAGAATTATATTATGGAATATGATGCTATTGTAGTAGGAAGTGGACCAGCAGGAATATCTGCTAGTTTATATATGGCAAGAGCTAATCTAAAAGTATTAATTGTGTCTAAAGGAATAGGAACATTAGACAAAGTTAGCAAAATAGAAAATTACTATGGACTAGAGAAAGCAATAACAGGGAAAGAACTACAAGAAAATGGAATAAATCAAGCAAAAAAGTTAGGAGTAGAATTTATAAAAGATGAAGTTGTTCAAATTGATTACAACGATATATTTGAAGTAGAAACAGTTAACAGTAAATATAAATCAAGAGTAGTAATATTAGCTACAGGAATATCAAGAAAGGAACCAAATATAGAAGGAATAAAGGAATTTGAGGGTAAAGGAATAAGTTATTGTGCTACGTGTGATGGATTTTTCTTTAGAGGAAAGGATGTAGCTGTTTTAGGCAGTAAAGATTATGCATTGCATGAAGCAGAACACCTAAAGCAAGTTGCAAATTCTGTAACCATGCTTACAAATGGGGAACAACCTGTAGAAAACAGAAGCATAGATGTAAATGTTGAGGAGAAAAAAATAAGAGAATTTAGAGGACAAAATAGAATAGAAGAAATAGAATTTGAAGATAATACTACTAAAAAAATAGATGGAGTATTTGTTGCGATAGGAACAGCCACAAGTAGTGATTTAGCAAGAAAAATAGGAGCAATGCTAGATGAAAGAGGAAATATAAGAGTAGACGAAAATATGCAAACTAATATACCAAAACTATATGCTTGTGGGGATTGCACGGGAGGAATTTTGCAAATATCGAAAGCTGTATATGAAGGCATGATAGCTGGGATGAGTGCTATTAAAAATGTAAAGAAAGGAATGAATTGAAATGTCAAATTTAAAAATTACAAGTGAGAACTTTGAAAAAGAGGTATTAGAATCAAATGAGCCTGTTTTAATAGATTTTTATGCTACATGGTGCGGCCCATGTAAAATGATGTCTCCAATTGTAGAAGAAATTGCAAAAGAATTAGAAGGAAAAATAAAAGTGTTTAAAGTTGATACTGATGAAGAACAAGACTTAGCAATAAAATATGGAATAATGAGCATACCAACATTTATGGTATTTAAGAATGGAAAAGTTGAAAAAACAGCAGTAGGAATGAGAGATAAAGAAGAATTAATAAATATGTGTGATTAAAAGAAAAATTTGTAAAAGAAAATAAGCAACCTAGAGTTTTATAGTGCGATATAAAGCTCTAGGTTGCTTATTATTAGATACTTTTAATACAAAATTGCAAAAAAGTTTGAAAATTATAAAAATGTGTGTTATAATACATTATGTAAATAAAAGTTTTTATATTATAATTCATTGAGTTATAACAAGGAGGCAATCTTATGAGAAAGAGAACAGATGGAGAAAAGGCGGCAATGGGACGGATAGTTCCAATCTTAGAGGGGTTAGATATTAAGAAAAACACCCGAGGATATATGCCACTTTTAGACCTGATGTCATATGCGGCTGCTTATCCTAATGTAAAGTTAAGAGATATAATAGACGAGTTGTCAAATAACAATACATACATAGGAATAAGCATTACCGAAGACAAAAAGGACAATCAGGTATTTCCTGCAATGGTTAGAACTATTGAATCAGCCTTTGAAAGAGGAAGAGATACACAGTTAAAAGATCTGGGTATTTCTAAAGAGGTAATAGACAAGGTCTTAGATTCAAAAGGAGATAAAGAAGACCAGCTGGAGCTCTTAGAAGTCCTTGGAGAGGAGTATAAGAGTTATTCTCATGAAGAGAGAATAGTATTTTACTTTGTAAAGAAAATACTAAAATATTTAGGTTATTAAACCAAAGGGCACTCTAGCAATAGAGTGTCTGTTTCTATTTCTAGACAATATATTATCAAAGAGTTTAAATAAATCTTAAAAGCTTACAAATTCTAACAAAATTGTAATGTTAGCCTTGACAAACAATTCAAAAGATATTATAATGTTAACCAAAGTTAACAAAAAGGAGAAAGTTATGATATCAAAGTCTTTAGAAGAATACCTAAAAACGATATATATATTAAAAAAGCAAAATGAAAATGTGCGAGTTACAGATATTGCTAACAAAATGAACTGCACTAAGCCAAGTGTCAATAAAGCAATAAAAAATTTAAAGGAAAATGAAATGGTAAACTATCAATCATATGGAACTATAGAACTTACCGAAAAAGGTGAAGAATTAGCTAAAAAAATATTAGAAGCATATGACATAGTTTATTTATTTTTAAAAGATGTTTTGAATTTAGAAAATGAACAAGCAAAAAAAGAAGCAGAAAACATCAAATCTGTAATATCAGATGATACAACAAATAAACTTGCAAAATATATTCACAAAGTTTTAGGTTTAACAAATTTAGATTGTGACTATGATATAAATAAGGAAAAATGTAGACGTTGTGCAAGAAGGACAAGTGTAATAAGCAATTAACATTTTGTAGTGTTAAAAAGTTTAAAAATCTTGATGTAAAAAAAGTACGCGTCGATATTTTTACTGAATTTTGCATAGCAATTCTTTAATAAAAGTATGTGATAGATTAATTTAAGAAGGGAAATAGAAAATGAGTAACGAATTATTAGAAATAAAAGATTTACATGTAAATGCGGGAGAAAAAGAAATCTTAAAAGGAATAGATTTAAATATAAAAAAAGGAGAAATCCATGTAATAATGGGACCAAATGGTTCTGGTAAAACTACAACTGCAAATGCAATATTAAATAATCCAGAATACACAAAAACAAATGGAA
>CAKPFO010000013.1 GCA_934153805.1 uncultured Clostridia bacterium
CATAGGGACTTATAAAAATACACCTTGTAAAATTCCGTATGATTATGTAATTGAAATGATTTGTGATTGGTTAGGGGCTGGAATAGTATATTCGAAGCAAAAGGTAGATTATGACAAACCATATAGTGAACCATTAAAATATTATAATAAATGTAAAAAAGAAAGAATATTTCATCCAGAAACTCAAAAATTAATAGAATATTATTTGAACATAATTGAAACAGACGGAATAAATGCTTTTTGCAAAAATGTAAGAAGAAAAGGTTATGTTTATGCTGATTACATAGGTGAAAAAATTAATTAAGAGAGGAGTAATACATAATGAAAAAAATAATACAAACAATAAAGCTTAGACGATTAAAAACAGAATTTAATAAAGAAATTATTGAAGGTCAAAATAAAAATGAATTTCTAGTATTGTTTAGAGATGGTACTTGTAAAGAAGTTAATTGTAAAGATGATTTGATAGATATATTAAGAAAAGACCATATAAAGCCGATACGATATGTCTTTAGTATGTCAGATAGAATTGTACTTGATAGAGATATATTAATAAATCAGGAGGAAGGTGTTTTAAGTAAAAGAAAATAGTATAGAGGAAGCATTGAAAAAATTAACAACTGGCAAAAAAATGAAAATGTATGAGCTGTTGAGAACTTTCAAAAGAGAAGGCATTGAAAATTTTGTTATTACAAGAAAGAAGTATGTTGATGTTATTTTATCAGATTATAAAAGAGTATTAAAAGAGAATGAACAATTAAAAAATAAAATTATGGAGAAAGAATTAGAAATAATAGGAAAAGAAGAATATACAAAAGCCAGTATGGGAGAAATTATTGAACAATATTATACAGCAAATGAAGAGTGCATTCCAATTCAAAAAGTAAAAGATAACTTAGAAAAAGAAATAAAATATTATGAAAAAAATATATTAGACATAGAAAATATAACTATGTTAAGGAGTAAAACAGCTAAACAAGAAGCGGAAATTGAGTTTAATAAATATGCAATAGTAGTTTTGAAAAAGATGTTACAAGAACTAATAGAAGAAAGAGGGAAAAAATAAAATGATGTTTGGACAGTGGATGGGAGATAACAAAATCAAACTAAAAGAAGATAAAGATGATGAATTTGATGAATTAATGTATGTAAGTCAACAAACAGTGATATCAATGTTAAGACAAAAAGAAAAAGGAATAAACAGCTTAATGCAAAGCAGAAGAAAGTGGAAAAACAGATATTATAAAATACGAAAACAATTAAAACAAAAATACGATAAAGATACACATATATTACAAAATCAATTAGATTTAGCTAATGCGGAAAATGTAAAAAAAGACAAGCAGATAGAAAGATATCAAAACATGTTAGCAACAAATGATATGCTACATATAAAAGAAAGTCAAGAAAAAGACAAAGTAATAGATTTAATGTCAGAATTTTTAAATAAAAGGAGTTGGAGAGAACATCAACTCAAAGATGATACATGTTATTGTTGTAATGTGGACTTTGGAGCAGATGATTGCAAAGACTGTATCAAACAATATTTTGAAGATAAAGCAAAAGAATTATTAAATAAATAAAAGAGCATACTACATCTAAAGAGGTGTAGTAAATGACAGACAAAGAGATAATAGAAAAATGGCAGCAAGGATTAAGCAAGAACAAATTAGCAGAAATATATAGAAGAGAATACAATCAGCAAATAAAGATAATAAGAAGTACAGTAAGACATAGACACGATGGAACATTTATAAGCAATTATGAAGCATTAGCAAAAGTAGAGAGAGTAATATATAGATATTTGAGAATAAAAGATTCAAAATAAATAATATATAAGAAAGTAGGAAATAAAATGAGAAAATTTGAATATGTAAATAGAGTAATAAGTACTGGATTTGAAACAAAAGAGCCAGATTTTAAATTGCCGGAAAGAAAGACAAAGAAATCAGCTGGATATGATTTCGAATGCATAGAAACAATTATAATACCACCTTATAAAATAGGAGATAAACCAATATTTGTACCAACAGGAGTAAAGTGTAAAATGCAAGATGATGAATTTTTGATGTTAGTAAATAGAAGCAGTAATCCTAAAAAGAAAAATTTAGTTATTCCAAATAGTATAGGAATAATAGATGCAGATTATTACGAAAATGAAGAAAATGATGGAGAGATAATGTTTGCTTTTTACAATTTAAGCTCAGAACCAATAACAATAGAAAAAGGATATTGTATAGGACAAGGTATATTTCAAAAATATTATACAACAGAAGATGATAAGGCAGTAGAAAAAAGAATGGGAGGGTTTGGAAGCACTAATAATAAGAGAGGAGAAAGTTAAATGAAGTTAGACAAAAGAATAGAACAAGCTATAGGTTACAATGTAAAGCAAATATTAATAAATAATAAATCATATAAAGCTTTAGAAAAAGAAACAAAACAATTATTACACCAAAGTAATGTAAATATAATATTTGATGAGAATCAAAAAGAATTTATGTGTAAATTTGAATAGGAGGAACAAATGAATAAAGAAACTTTAATAGAATTATTGAGAGATTATAAAGAAAATAAGGCAAAATTAAATATTAAGCTTAAAGAATTGAAAACAGCAAGAATAAATTTAAAGAGCAATGATTTTGAAACAAGTATAACATCGATGTTTGGAATTAATCAAGATATACATAGCAAGAATAAAATAAGCAACAAAGTTTTAGCAAAGGTTGAAGATAATGAAAAAAAGAAAGAAGAAGCGGAACAAAAAATAGAAGATCTAGAAAAAGAAGTTAGAGAATTAAGAGAAAAAGTAGATTTAATAGATGATAGATTAGCTGCATTAAAATATAGAGAAAAAGAGTTGTTGATTGCCTATCATGTAGAAGGTAGAACATATTCGGACATAGGAAATAATCTATACTTTAAATTATTTAATCAAACAAGAGATGCTGATACAATAAAAGATATAGTAGGAAAAGCAACGGAAAAAATGTTAAAATTATAAAATACCCTATTTTTCTCCTCAAAATAAGGTATTAATTACTAAATGTATATAGTATAATAATAATAATTAAATTACCTTAAGTGAAGAATACCACTTAAAGGTAACAAAAATTCCCTATGGAAAGAGTAAATGTTAAAAATGTTTACTCTTTTATTTATGTTTAAATTATAAGCTATTACCATCAATGTTAGATAAGATGATAATATAAATGTATCAAAATTGATACAAACTCCGAAGATTCTTTTGTTTTATTATATTCTCTCTTGAACTTTCTAGCAGTTCAAATTAATTTTAAATGGAGGACCTGTATGAATAAAATATATGAAATATTAGAAGCGAAAAAAAGAAACCAATTAGAAGAACAAATCTATAAAAACTATAAAAATTTTTCTAATAAAGAGTGTTTTAATTACAATCATTGTATGAAAAGAAAATGTAAAGATTGTTCAAAAATGAAAAAATGTACTACTTAATATTACAGGGAGATGATATTATGAGAAAAAGACATCCGGGTGGAAGACCGCCAAAATATACAGAAGCTGAAAAGATGGAATATAAAATAAGTAAATATTTTGAAAGTTGTTTTATTCCTTCAAGGGATAGAGCTGGAAATATTTTAAGAGATGAAAAACGGAAATGTAATAAAGACTCAAATAAGACCTTTTACTATATCAGGTCTTGCTGATGCATTAGACATGAGTAGACAATCACTATTGAATTATAGTCAAAAAGAGGAGTTTTTTGACACGATAACGCGTGCAAAAAGAAAATGTGAAGTATATGCAGAAGAACAGTTATTTGACAAGAGTGGAGTTACTGGTGCAAAGTTTAGCTTGGCTAATAATTTTGATGGTTGGAAGGATAAACAAGAAATTGAACATTCAGGTCTTTTAAAATTGGAAGATGTTTTATGATATATACAGCCCAGACTTTAATAGAAAAAAGAAAAGAAAAATGGGAAAATTCTCAAAATATTGAAGAAGATAAGAGGTTTAGAGAAGCCGTTGCAAACGAGTTATACCTAAACAGAATGCTTTTATCAGAAGTAAAAGAAAATCCTGAATATTTAATAGAATTAGAATTTGTTATAGTTAATAAGAAACAAAGAACAGTACCGTTTTTTATAAATGATGTTCAACAGGAATTTATAAAGATATTAAACCAAGCCAAAAAAGATTATGCAAAAGGATTAATAACAGATATGACGTTTTTAGTATTAAAAGGTAGACAACAAGGCTTCACATCACTAATAACAGCATATCAATTAGCTTTTTCTCTACTAAATCGAAACTTTCAAGGTTTTACTTTAGCTGATAAGACCGATAATACAGAGTCTATATTTCAAAATAAAGCTAAATTTCCATATGAACAGCTTCCTGATGTTATTAAACCAACCGAAAAGTTTAATAATAAAAGACAATTACTATTTGAAAAGTTAAATTCGAATTGGAGTGTAGATACCGCAACAGAAAATGTTGGACGTTCAAGGACAATTAATTTTTTTCATGGTTCTGAATGTGCATTCTGGAAAAGTATTTCAAAAGTTCAAGCTGGATTAGGAGAGGCTTTTACAATAGATTGTATAAAAATATATGAAAGTACTGCAAACGGATATAATGATTTTCAAAAAATGTGGGAAAATGGCAGTGGAATAAAATGTTTTTTTGAATGGTGGAAAACAAAAGAGTACAGAACAAATTTTGAAAATGATGAAATAAAAAATACTTTTATAAACAAGATATATAGTAGCAAAGATTGGATCTTCGAAAGAATTAAAGTTTTAATAGAATCGAAACATTTAAGTCTTGAACAAGTATATTGGTATTATAAAAAATATGAAAATTATATTGATAAAGATTTGATAAAGCAAGAATATCCTTGTAGTAGTGAAGAAGCTTTTTTGGCATCTGGGGATTGTGTTTTCGATAAAGAAAATATAATTAATAGGTTGCAAGAGTTGCAAATGCCTATTAAACAAGGATATTTTAAATATGAAACATATTATGATGAACAAGAAAATGAAGTGTTAATAGCTAATGATTCAATTCAATGGTTTGATAGTTTATATGGTTATATAAAAATATATGAAGAACCACTTGAGGGATATCCTTATGTTATCGGTGGAGATACAGCCGGTGAGGGTTCTGATAATTTTGCTGGTCAAATATTAAATAATGTAACTGGAAATCAAGCAGCTGTACTAAAGCATCAATTTGATGAAGATATGTATGCAAAACAGATGTATTGTTTAGGTGTTTATTATAATAACGCATTGATTGGCGTAGAAACTAATTATAGCACATATCCAAACAAAGAATTAGAACGATTGCAATATCCTAATTTATATATAAGAGAGAAAGAAGACACATATACTCATAAGACAATTAAATCATATGGATTTGAAACTAATAAGAAAACAAGACCTATAATAATAGCAGGATTAGTCGAAGAATATAGAGATAATATTAAGCTAGTAAATGACAGAGATACATTAAAAGAAGCTGTAACATTTATAAAAAATGAAAATGGTAGACCTGAAGCGCAAGAGGGGTATCATGATGATTTAACAATGGCAAATGCAATAGCACATTATATAAGGCCTGCTCAAACATATTTGATTCAGAAAAAAGAAACTGAAAATATTAACAAATATAATCCATTAGATGAATTATATGAAGAAGACTCAATAAATTCAGATTTTGGAATGCAAATAAATATAATATAAGGTGATAAAAAATGAATATAATTTTGATTATGATAGCTACTGCAGCTATCTTTTTTATTGGAATAAAAGTTGGATATAGTATGGGACTACAAGAATATAAAACTTTTTCAACAGAAACAAAAATACAAAAATTAAAAAGAACGATACCTTTTACAAAGGAATATAAAGAAGAACAGAAAGACAAAGAGGAAATTATTAGATTGAATAAAATAATGAATAACATAGATAATTTTAATGGAAAAAAAGAGGGGCAGGTGGATGTTGATTAATGGATGAAGAAAACTTGACACAAATCTGGAAACAATATAGCCAAATTAAACAATACTTAACTGGCAAAAACTATTATGAACAATTAGAAATGAATTATAATTTCGCAAAAGGAGATCAATGGGAGAACTTGAAAAGTGGCGGAATGCCTATGCCTGTTGATAATATTATTACTCCTGTTTGTAATTATAAGATTGGTGTTATTTCTCAAAATAATATGACTATAACATTTACAAACGAAAATTTCAGGAAAGAAGATTTAGAGGAATTGGAGGATGGCACAAATTTCAGAAAAATAGCAGATGAAGTCATAGAAAAAATAAATAAGAATATAAATAGATTTTTTGAAGCTAATAATTTAGAAAATAACACATGGGATTACGATGAAGAAAATTGTATAAGTGGAAATGTTGGAATGTATATATATGAAGATGAAGAGAATATTAAAAAAGCTGATATGATATATGGAAATAATATATTCTTTTCTGATGAAAATAATAATGATATACAAGACCAAAGTTTCATATTAATTACATTTAGAAGACCTGTTGAAAAAATAAGAGAAGAAGCTAAAAAACATGGACTTACTGCAGAAAAAATATCTCAAATTGTAGCTGACAATAATACAAATGAGCAAGTTGGAAATAAAGATGAAGTAAGAGATGAACAAGGAAAAGCTTTATGTATTTTGAAATTATACAAAAAAGAGAAAGAAACAACTAGAATACAAGAAAAAACAGTAATAAATGGTAATGGAGAACCTGAAACAATTCAAGAAGAAATTAAAGAAAAGAAAGTAACAGTACATATGATGAAATCTACTAAGAATGTGATATATGTACCAGAAACAGATTTAGGGCTTACTTTATATCCAGTAGCATTAAATACTTGGATAAATGAAAAGAATAGCATACGAGGAAGAGGAGAACCTCAGGATAAGATTGTAAATCAGATAGAAATTAATAAAACAATGGCGAGAAGAGATATTGCAATTGCATTAACAGCTTATCCTAAGGCTGCTTATAATAGTAATATGATTGAGAACCCTAATGCCCTTGATAAAGTTGGAGTTGCTATTGAAGTAAAAGATAGATCTGTTCAAAATGTAAAAAATGCCATAGATTATTTACAACCTGCTCAGGTTAGTCCAGATGCTAAGAATTTTTGCGATGAATTAAGCCAAAAAACTAAAGATAACGCAAGTGCTAGTGATTCTGCGTTAGGTAACATAAATCCTGAAAAAGCAAGTGGTCGTTCAATTATAGCTGTAAGAGATGCTGCTGCTGTTCCTATAAATGTACATGTAGCACGAAAGAAAAAATTTTATGAAGATATTGGAAGAATACTATTTGATTTTATGCAAAATGTTGATGTTGATGGCCAACAAGTAATAATTAGTAATGTGGATGAAGAAACTGGTCTATCTAATACTAATGTTGAGCAAATACCTTATGAGATTATGCAAAAATTAAAAGTAGGCGTAAAAGTAAATGTATCACAAACAGATCCATTTTCTATATTAGCTATGGAAGAAATGTGGGACAGTTTATTTGAAAGACAAGCTATTACTTTTGAAGAATGGGTTTCAGGTTTAACAAATAATTCAAAGTATAATAAAAGTAAATTAGAAGAAATTATTAAGAAACGTAAAGAAAAAGAGAAAGAGATGGCTTTAATTCAACAACAAATTACAGAACAACAATCTCAAATATCTGGAATGTTACAAGATAAAAATAATCAAGAAATAGCTAATATAGCTAGTGATATAGATACACAGCAAAATCAATTATTAGGAGGGCAATAAAATGAAATGTAAAAATTGTACTTTAATTGAGATGAGAGTAATGGTAAGAAATGACAAAGAAGTAGTATACTATTGCCCTAAATGTCATGAAATAGCAAAAATTAGTATAGATGAAGAACAAGATATATTAGACAAAGAAAAACAAGTTAAATAACACCTTAGGGTGTTTTTTATATGTCTCAAAACATGTTCTGAGATTAAGCAGATAGTCATGGGATTTTAATTAATAGTCGACAGACTTTAAATTGGGAGAAATTATGGAAGAAAATGAAAGTATAGTTGAAGAAACTATCGTTGACAACGACGAAACAGTTGGGAATGTTGAAGTTGAGCAAGAAAATGTTCAAGATAATCAACAAGAGCAATCAGAAGCAGTTGTAGATACTACAACTAATTCAACACAAGAAGTTCAGAGTGAAGAATCTGAACCAAAATCACATTCTAGGATGTATACAGAAGAAGAATATCAAAGAGCAATAAACAAGATAATTGCTAGAGAAAGAGGAAATAAAGAAAAAGAAATAAATCCTTTACTAGCAACTTTAAAAGCTGTTGGTTTTGATGGTAAAACTCCTCAAGAAGTTAATCAAAAGCTTCGTCAAAATTATAAAGACCAAGGAGTTAACTTGCCAGATTACAAAGAAAATATGTCTGAAAGAGAACAAAAAGCTCTTGCTAAATTAGATGCTGATGAAGTTATTGAATTAGGAGAACAAGCAATGCAGGAGAGATTTGGAGAATTGTATAGAAAATACAAGGAAAACAATATTTCTATAAGAGAACAAGAAGAAATGAATCTAATTGGTAAAGCTCATTCAATAAGATTAGCAAAAAAAGAGCTTTTATCAGTTGGGGCAGACCCTAATATTGTAGAAAGTGACAAATTTAAAAAGTTTGCACAAAGATACGCTGATAATGTTTCTGTAAAAGAAATTTATGAAGACTATAAAGAAAAATACGGAGTCAAACCAAGTAAACCAGCAAGCGCAGGAAGTGTTAAAACAACACATTCAGAGGTACAAACCAATTACAATGAAATGTCTAATGAAGACTTTGAAAAAGAATTGCAAAGAGTAATTGGTGGAATTTAAAAAAGAAAGGAAATGATTAATTATGTCAGCAATAAACAATTCAATATCAAATTTAAGTACAGAAAACCAAACATTTTATGATAGAACTTTACTATCAAGATTATTACCAGAATTGCATTTTTATAAAGATGCAAAAAAGAAAAAAATTCCTAAAGGAAAAGGAACAAAAATAGAGTGGAGGATATTCAAGTCTTTAGCTGTTCCAACAACACCATTAGAAGAAGGAGTGACACCTGCAGGTAAAAACTTAGATATTTCACCTGTTACTGCTGAATGTAGCCAATATGGTGATTATGTAACAGTATCAGATGTGTTAGATATGCAAGGAAAAGACCCTGTTATAGCAGAAACATCTGCATTGGAAGGTGAACAAGCAGCACAACTTGTTGACACTTTAATTAGAGATACTGTAACAAGTGGAACAAATGTAAGATATGCTAATGGAAAAGCATCAAGAGCTACTTTAACAGCAACAGATGTATTAAAAGGAATAGATGTAAAAAAAGCTGTTAGAGATTTAAGAAAGAATAATGCCAAACCATTCAGTGATGGATATTTTCATTCAGTTATAAGTGCTGAACAAGCTTATGATTTGATGAGTGATACATCAGAAGGTGGATGGATAGACGCTAACAAATATACTGATAATAGACCTTTATTAAAAGGCGAAATTGGTGAGTTTGCAGGTGTAAGATTTATGACATCAAGCAATACAAAAGTTGTAGATAATTCAGGTGTAGCAGTACATTTAGGAGTCATTTATGGAAAAGATTCATATGGTGTACCTGAGATCGGAGATGGAAGCGCTGCTAAACCATCTATTATAGTAAAAACAGATGGTGGAAATTCAGACCCATTAAATCAAAGAAATACAATTGGTTGGAAAAATATGTTTACTTGTAAAAGATTAGAAGAAAAAGCAATTGTAAGAATTGAAACAGGAGTAACTGCTTAGCAGTTACTCTAAATTTTATTTTAGGGAGGAAAAAATAATGATAAATCAAGAGAATAACACTCAAGAAATAATAAAACAACAAAATGTGGTACAAACAGAAGAACAAAGTAAAATAGAACAAGAGAAAGAAGCAAAAAAAACAGCTGAAACTCTAAAGAAAGATTTAGTTGAAATAAAAATACCAATAGATCCATTAAATAAAACAGATAAAGTTGTAGATGTAATAATAAATGGATACAGATGGACTATAGAAAGAGGTAAAGAAGTAAAAGTTCCAAGAGCTGTAAAAGAATTATTAACAGATGCAAATTATATCTAAAATCACTACCAAGTAGGTAGTGTGTAGAGCATATACAATGCTTTGCACAGTGCTTTGCACAGTGCTTATTTAAGGAGGAGAAAAATATGTATTTAAAAGATTTAAAAAATATTGCTATGCAATTAATTGATGAGTATTCGACTGAAAAGTCTCCTACAGAAGATGAAGATATTAAACAAAAATTAAATGGATTGTTTAATGCTGCTTTATTTGAAGTTGCACAAATAAAAAAGATTCTAAAGGTATATCAATTTTCAATAACTGAAGAAGTTGCAACTGAGTATAAATCAATTGGATTGCCAGATGATTTTATGGAAGAAAGAAGATTAAGATATTTTTCTTCTAATAATTCTATTCTTAGATATTATATTCAAAAAGATAAAATAAAAATACATAAATCATGTTTAGGAAATTTTGAATTGGAATATTATGCTATTCCAGAAGAAATAACAGAAGATAATCAAGATGATTACGAGTTTGAATTAGATATGGATGCTCAAATGGCTTTACCATACTATGTTGCAAGTAGTGTATTAATGAGTGATGTGTCTGCTAATTATACCGCGTTTGAAGCTAAATATAATGCGAAAGTAGAACAATTAATGCGAAGTGCACAAGAAAGTGAAAATAGTACAACTATTACAATCCATTCAATGTTTGCTATTTAGAAAGGAGCAAAAATGGCGACTATACCAAGTTTTACCCCAAAAACTCCCAAAACAAGAGTTTATAGTGATTTTAGAGGGGTAGATTTTACATCAGATAGTACAAGGGTTTCTTTAAACAGAAGTCCTAATTGTGTAAATATGTATAAAGATTACAAATCTAGTCTTGGTCAGGCAATAGAGACAAGACCTGGTTTTACTAATTTATTAGAGCTCGGAAATGAGATATATGGAATCCATTTTGTAAAAGATTCTTCTTTAAAAGTATTAGTTCATAGTGGTACTGAGTTATTACTTTGGAGTAATTATCCGGATAAACAATTAAAAAAGAATATGCAAGTTTTATTTTCGAATATGGCAGAAACAAAATCTAGGTCTTTTGTCTATAATAATAAACTTTATATAAACGATGGAAAAAACTATATTTTTTATGATGGTAGCAAAGTCAAAAGTGTTGATGAAATTGCTTTTATTCCAACTACGACCATTGCACGAAGTCCAAGCGGAGGAGGAACTCTATATCAACCAGTTAATTTATTACAATCAAAGAGAAAAAATTCTTTTTTAGCAAATGGTACTGATAAAATTTATACATTAGATTGTAGCGGATTAGATTCAGAAAAGGTTACTGCAACGGTTAATGGCGTTTCTAAAGCAGAAGGAACAGATTTTTCTGTAAATAGAGTTACAGGGGTAATAACTTTTACTACTGCTCCAAAAGCTCCTTCAACTGCTGGTCAAGACAATGTTGTTATAACTTTTTCAAAAACAGTAGCTGATTATTCAAACAGAATAAAAAAATGTTTATTAAGTTGCATTTTTGATAATAGAGTATTTTTTAGTGGAAATAACAGTTATCCTAATGCTATTTTTAATTCAATGTTAAATGATCCTACGTATATTTCTGACTTAGCTTATTATCAAGATGGAAGTGATAATATTCCTATTACATCTATATTAAGAGTAGGGGATAGTATATTGGTTATTAAGTCAGATGATCAACAAGATTCTGTTGTTTACTATCATACTCCAGAAGATATAAAAAATGATGACACTGAAGAAACAATATATCCTACTAAGCAAGGTCTAGCTGGAATTGGATGTATTTCAATGTGGGGAAGTAGAAACTTTCTTGATGAACCTGTTTTTATATCTAAGCTAGGATTAGAATGTTTTACAAAATTAAATTTAGGATTAGAAAGAAGTATAGAACATAAATCTAGTATGGTTGATACAAAACTTGTTAATGAACCTAATTTAGAAGATATTTGCTTGGAACAATGGCGAGGATATTTATTATGTTTAATTAATGGACATATTTATTTAGCTGACAATAGACAAAAATATCTTAATAAAGGAACACAACAGCAAGAATATGAATGGTTTTATTGGGATAATATTGGAGATGTTGTTAATAATGAGTTTAAAAAAGCTATGATTTTAAAGACTTATGATGACAACTTGTTTTTTGGTACTGAAAATGGTGTTATAGCTAAGTTTACAGATAGAGTTTATAACGATAATGGTCGAATAATTTATAGCCAATGGGAAACACCTTTTGATTGCTTTGGAAGTGAAAATCATGTGAAAACCACAAATAAAAGAGGAGGAATTGCAAATTTTAAAGCTATTCCTGGCTCAATTTGTAAGCTTAAAGAAAGAATTGATAAATCTCAGGAAAAAGAAATTACAAGATTTGTTGCAGGTGGTTTTTCATATACAGATTTTAAGTATGAGGACTTTTCATATAATACATCTCAAAAAATGAGTGTTATCTATAAAATAAAAGAAAAGAAATGGACCAACATTTCGTTGATTTTCTATTCAGATGAATTAAATAAACCTTTTGGGATTTTTGATGCAGTCCTAGAAGCCTTTATTGGTGGATATGTAAAATAAGGAGGGTTAAAAGTGTTAGAAAAAATTACAGAGAATGTAGAAATACATCAAACATTGCCAGATGTTCCGAGTATGACTGCACAGGAGTTGAAAAAAGAATGGGATAAAGGAAATAAGATAATTAAAGCAGCGTTTAATAAATTAGTTGATGAATTAAATAATAATATGTTTCCAATTGGATTTAGAATGTTTGTTAATAATGATAAAGATTATTCAAAACATTTAGGCTTTACTTGGCAAAAAGTTGCTAAAGGAAGAGTATTAGTAGGAAAAAATGAAAACGATACAGATTTTAATTCAATTGGAAAAAAAGGTGGAGAGAAAAAACATAAGCAAACTATTGCTGAAATGCCATCACATAATCACTCTACTAGCCAGACAAAAGGGTTAACTTTACAAGCTGCTGCGGAAAATTCAGGAGGAAATAGTGGAATCGGTATAACAGAAACTAACGGTTTTCCTTGGGCTAAAAATATTGCATCTCAAGGTGGCGGACAAGCATTTAATGTTATGCAACCTTATGAAGTTGTAAACATATGGGAAAGAATTTTATAGGAGGCTTATAAATGAGTAATTATAATATTGATGAGTTGGCAAGACAAATGGGATTTAATGATACATATTTAAACAAGTTAAAAGCAAGTAATTCTTATATATCAGAAAGTGCAAACAAAGATAGAGATATGGTAAATTCAGAATTAAATCAAACTATTTCTGATTATGAAAAAGAAAGGCAAGACCAAAATAAACAGTTTATAAAAGATAGTCAAGCTGCATATGTAGATTATGCAAAGTCGATTAATCCATATTCTGTTCAGAATAGTAGCAATAACAGATATGGATTAGGAAATAGTGGCTATTCTGAAAGTTCACTAATTGGTGCTAATAATACATATCAAAATAGATATACATCAACTAAGAATAATTATGATAATATTTTTGCTAATATTAATAACAATATTGCTAAAGCTAAAGAGACTGGAAATATCGAACTTGCTAAAATAGCTAAGGAAGAGCAAGAAAGGTTACTTGAAAATTTATATAAGATTAATGATGAGTATACGGCTGAAAAACAAAGAGAAGAAGAAAAGAGAAGGTATGAAGAAGAAATGGCATTAAAGAAACAACAATGGGAGGCTGAGATGGCTTTACAAAAACAACAACTAGCAAGAGCTAGTAGCAGTAGTTCTTCATCTGCAAAGAAGAATACAGTAAATGTTTCTGGAAGCTATGATGTGTCTTCTGATGCTGTTAGCAATAACCAACAGGGCTCTGAAAACCAATCATTAAGAAAATTATATGATAATTTAGTTAAAGCTAACCCAACCAATAATTTAAGTAAACAAATATATAGAAATTTAATATATGGAGAAGTACAGAACGGACATATAACTGAGTCTGATGCATCTGCGTTATTTGATGAATTTAATTTATAGGAGGCATATATGTCTTGGGAAGATTTTAAAAAGGAAAAACAACAAAATTCTTCTTGGGAGGAATTTAAAAAAAGAAAAGAGACTCAAAGCAATTCAATTTCAACTTCAAATGATGAATCTTTATTAAATAAAGCTCAAAATTTCATGAATACAACAAGTAATAAAATATCCGATAATATAAATAATACTTTTCAAAAGTTGTCTAGTTTAAAACAAACTAGTCGTATTACAGATGAACAAATGCAAAAGCTAGCTTTGCAACAGGCTAAAGAACAAACGGCAAATTCAGAAGATAAAATAAGCCGAAATATTAGTATTAATAAATATAACCAAAGCAAGCAAGAAGAAATTCAAAGATTATTAAATAGTATTCCAGAAAAAAATGACAATATTGGTGTGACTAGTAATAATACAAGTGATATTAATCAACGCAATATTAATAGTAATGCTACTGCTCCAATTAACAAATCATTATTTCAAAAAGTACAAGATTTTGCTAAAGAAAAAGAAATTATTCAAGAACCTGAAAAAGGTAATATATTGCAAAATGTAGGTGGGTCATTAGCTGATATTGGATTAAATTTTACCAAAGGTATATTAGATGTTCCTGAAAATTTATCTGATTTATATTTACATGGTATTGCACTTGGCAAAGATATTAAAAATAATAATATAAATAGTATAGCAAATGAATTACTTAATGCCAAACCATACGGAAACTATAGTACTCTTTCTCAAAATAATTTAAAGGAAGATTCTCAACCCAAAACAAATGTTACAGACATGGATATATACAATTCTATTCATAACAAGCGTGAGTTTTCAGCAGATGAATTGCGAAATTTTGCTTCAAATGAAAATTATTACAATTTAATGGGGTTACAGAGAGTTGAAGATAAGGTAAATAATTATTCTTATTTAGGTAACACAAGTGATGAAGTATTTAGGTCAATTGGATATACTGCTGGAATGGCTGTTGCCGGTGCACCTTTAAGCGAGGCAGTAGGATTATCAAATTCTGGTAATATTCCAATTTCTCTTGGAAAAACACATTTAGATATGCCTATTTTATCATTATTAGGAGGTAGTGCAAGTTCCTTAAATGAAACATATCAAAGTGACAAGTCTAATGGAACTAAAACTGGACTATTGCAAACTTGGATTAAAGCTATCAATGGTGGATTAACAGAGGGCTTTACAGAAGGTATGTTTGGAATGTATGGAGTTGGGGGAAGTTCTATTGAAGATAGTGCTCAAAATTATATTTCTAAAAAAATTGCTCAAGGAGCAGGACAAACATTAGCAAGCTTGGGATTGTCAGCAACTGGTGAAGCAACAGAAGAATTAGTTTCTTATATGTTAAATTATATTACTGATCATAGTTTGGATACAATGTTTGGAACACAAAATGCCAGTGAGTGGAATTGGGAAGATGTAGGAAAATCTATGGCCAGTGCTTTTGCAAGCACATTGATTTCACAAGGTTCTACTCAAACACTCCAATCTATTGCAAATAAATTTAATAGTAATACGCTATATAATAATGCTATAGATTTGGCTGAGCAAAAACTTGGCAGAAAATTAAATTCAAATGAAAAAAGTGAAGTTAAACTTCAAATACAAGATATTCAAAAGCAAGTTAATAATAATTTAGAATCCAAAAAAGAAGAGACTAAAGATACAAAAACAAATAAAAATGATAAACAAGCTAAAAATTTAATTGATATATTAAATGCTAGTGCAAATTTACAACAAAATGTGGCAAATAATCAGTCTATATTGCCTAATCAACAAATTACACAAGCAGATAATAAAATCGTTCAAAATGGAATTTCAGTTGAGACAAATGAAATGTTAAACAATAATCAACTTCCAATGTTAAATTATCAATATGAAAATTCTAATAATGAGAAGATAAATAATTTAAGACAAGATGCAAACAAATATTTCAATAATTCTGAAAAAGCTAGAAACTATGTAAATATGCTAGAACAAATCATAAAGGATAAAAATGTTGATATAAGATTAGATGCAAATTTGAAAACACCAGATGGAAGAATGGCAAATGGTTCTTATTTAGATGGAGTGATAACAATAAATCCTAACTCAACAAAAGCAGGAGAATTTATTGCAGTTCATGAATTAACACATGCGATTGGCAATGATTCTATGAGAAATATAATAGAAACATATAGAAAAAGTAATACAGAATTTAATGCTGCAGTTGAAAATCTTTTACAAAATTATGGCTCAACAGAGTTAACAGATGAAGCTTTATCTGATGTTTCGGCACAACTTTTTGGAAATCAAGAGTTTATTAATAATGTTTCACAAAAAAGTCCTAACATCTTCAAGAGAATTTATAATGAAGTAAAGTATTTATGGCATCAATTTAGAGGCTATAAAAATCAAGACCAATTCATAGATGATTTATATTATAAATGGACGCAAGTTTATAATAATAATAACAAATTAAATGAAGCAAGTAATTATTCTATTGCAGGTAAACAAGGGATGAAAAATGCAATAAAAGCTGATACAAGTAATTTAGTTCTTGAAAGAAATTATAATAAGGCTCAACAAATGCAAAAAAATGGTGTTGATAATGAAACAATAAGACAGTCCACAGGATGGTTTCAGGATAGAAATGGTGATTGGAAGTTTGAGTTTTCTGATAAAGATATGTCACTGAAAAATATTAAACTAGAAAAAAATAAAACATATGAGTTGGGCAACTTATTAGAACATGATACTTTATTTACAGTGTATCCTCAATTAAAAAACATTGAAATTCAGTTTAGAGAACTAAATGGTGCTAATGGCAAATATTCTGTTTCAAATAATAATATAATAATAAATAACAAATTGATTGGAAATAGCCCACAAATTGAAGGAACTCTTATCCATGAAATACAACATGCAATTCAAAATATTGAAGGTTTTGAAAACGGTACTAGCAGTAAGAAAAGTAAACTTGCATATTTTGAAAGCTTAGGAGAAATAGAAGCTGATGACACCAAAAAAAGATACCTATTAGAAAAGAATGGTAAAATAGACAGAAACACTATCGAACCTGAATCTTCCAAAAACAATCCTCAACATCCAAAATTAAATAATTACTTAAAAAATAGAAAACTTCTTGATAAAATAAAAGACAACATATATAATTATTCTAATAGCGAAAACAAGAAAGGCGGAGATAACTATGAAATTTATCAAGAAGATATGGCACAAAATAATCAAGAAAATAGCAGATTGGTATTTGCAGAAACCAATGGAAATAATAGATCCGATGGAACCTTGGGAAATAGCAGAGTTGAAAATGGAAGAAAAAATGGAGAGAAAATACAAGAAATTGACAAAAAAATACAAGAAAGACATGAAAAAACTAAAGAATCAACACATGAAAATGAAGAAAAAAATAATAGCAAAGTATGGAACAATAGAATACTAGAAGAATCTGAAAATAATTCAGGTTCTTTTTCTTTTGATAGAAATGCTAAAAGATATAAAGATTTAGAGTCTGCTAATATTGTAAAATTTAACAAGAAAACAGATGGTAAAATAAATATTGAAATATCAAATAATAATGAATTGATAAATCAATTTACTGTAACCTCAAAAGAAAATGCCTCAAAGCAATTAGGAAATAATATTGCAAATTATATATATGATAATGCAACTGAAACTAGCAAAACTATAAATTTAAAACAAATTGAAACTGCAAAAGTTCAAGATACGTCCCATAAAGGAAAACAATTAGAAATCATAAAAAATACTAATCCTATGCTAGATGATTATCATACAGGAATAAGAAATATTGAAGACATAAAAACATTTGACGAGGTAATAAATGATGATGGCGAAAGCTTTGCTTGGGGAGATTTTTCAAGAGAAGACGCTGAAAGAGCATTAAAAGATGGAAAAGTAACTGTATATAGTTCATATCCAATAAAACAAGGAACCTTTGTTTCTACTTCAAGAATACAAGCAGAAGAATATGCTGGTGGAAGAGGAAATAGAGTATATTCAAAAACAATTCCATTAGATTCTGTTGCATGGATTAATGGAGATGAAGGACAATATGCTAATGTAAAACAAAAATATTCAATTGAAAATGACAATTGGAGCAATTATTTAGATAATAGTTTTAAAGCTGAAGGTACAAGAACTAATCTTGAAGAAATAAAAAATGGAAATTTAGCACCAGTAGCAAATGATTTTACAAACTATAAAGAACTTAGTAAATCTGAAAAAAAGGAATTGTTTGATTACTTAGATAAAAGAGGAGCTAATTACGAATATGATACTGATACATATGAAATAATTGACATTGATGATAAAAGTTTAATAAAAGATTTTTATATTACAAAATATTTAGAAAAACAAAAAAATAATAATTCTAAAGAAAATATAAATTCACCTTATAGAAACAGTGATAAAATAGCGAATGATAATACCATATCTGATTTAGATGCAATTAGAGAAGAATCACGTAAAGTAAATTCGCCATCACTTGAAACGACCAATAAGACAGCTAATAAACTCACAAATAACGGAAATAAATTGATAAGTGCAACAATAAGTTCTGTAAATAAACAAAGAAGAAAAGAAAATGTTAGTTTATCTCAAATAAAAGATACACTAGCTCAAAAGTTTGTAAATAAAGGTCACTATATAGATAAATTAGCTAAAGAAACAGGCAATAAAAAATTAACTTATTTATATGATAGAACAATGAATGCATTTAATGAAGCTCAAATTTCTATTGGAGATAAACAAATAATCTCAAATGCTGCTGGAACAGATATAGAAGTTGTTGGTAAATCTATTATAGATATATTTTCTGAAGCGGACAAAGCTAATTTGTCAAGTGAGTTTGATGACTATTTATTGAACAAACATAATATTTCAAGATTTGCATACGAAAAAGGTATTTTTGGTAGTGAAGTGTCTGCAACAGATTCTGAAATTACTGTTAATGCTTATGAAAAAAAATATCCTAAATTTTATGAATGGTCAAAAGAGGTAAGCAAATATAATGATAACAATTTAAAGGACTTAGTTAGAAACGGTTTAGTTTCGAATGAAACTTATAATAAATTGCGTGAAATGTATAGTGACTATGTTCCTACATTTAGAGATATAACGGAAAGTATTACACAATACCAAGATGATTTGGTAGGTAACAATACTTTAAAAAAAGCTACTGAAAGCGATAAAAGTATTTTGTCTATAAAAGAAAGTATGGCAGAACAAACGTTAGCAATAAAAAAAGCCATCAGAGTAAATAAATTGGGAGTAGAACTGTATAAAACATTAGGCAAAGAATCAAAAGTAAATAATAATAACATTGTAAGTGGAATTGAATTCGATCCAGTTGCAATTCAATCATTAGCAGGAGATGTAATTGCAAAGGCAAAAGATGGAACTAATACTTTTATGATTTTTCAAAATGGTGAAATGACAGAATTTAAGATAAGTGATGAATTGTACTCTGCTTTTGCAAAAGATACTTTACAGAATAAAATTAATAGCAGTAATGTTGCAAAAACATTGTTGACTCCTATTGAGAAACTTTCTAATGCTCAAAGAGAATTATTAACTACATACAGTATTGGTTTTGCATTTAATAATCCTATAAAGGATTTTCAAGATGCTGTATTTAATACTAAGTATAGTTCTGCTCAATTTCTAAAAAATTATACAAAAGCTCTTTATAATATTGGAACAGATGGTTCTTGGTATAAAAATTATAAAGAAAATGGTGGAACAGCAAATACATATTTTGATTACCAAAAGGGAATATTGCCAAACAAAAATAAAAGATTTGGAGACAATATAAAAGTTGTAAATGAAATTCTTGAGCAAGCTCCAAGATTAGCTGAATATATATCTACAATTGAAAATGGAGGAAGTATAGATGAAGCGCTATATAATGCCGCGGATATAACTACTAATTTTAAAAGAGGTGGAAATATTACAAAGGTTGTTAATAAATATGGTGCAAATTTTTTAAATGCTTCTGTGCAAGGACTAGATAAATTTTACAGAAATCTCTCTGGTCAAAATGGATGGAAAGGTTATGCTGATTTAACTGTTAAAGCAATTATATGGCAAGTAGCTCCTGCTATTTTAAATGGATTATTATTAGGAGACGATGATGATTATGATGATTTACCTGAATATACCAAAGATAATTATTTCTTATTTAAAATAGGAGATGGTAAATTTTTCAGAATACCTAAAGGAAGAATATCAAGTGTTGTTGGAGGAATTGCTAGAAGAGCATTAGAAACTACAGAAGGTAAAAACGTTGACTGGAAAGCGTTGATTGATACAACAATTAATCAAATGGCTCCTAATAATCCATTTAAAGATAATCTTATTGCACCAATTTTACAAGCAAAAAGAAATACAGCATGGTATGGTGGAGAAATTGTAAGTAGTAGATTGCAAAAGTTACCTATTGCTGAACAATCTGATGAATCTACAGATAAGTTAAGCAAATTTTTAGGAGAAAAGCTAAATATTAGTCCTAAAAAAATCAACTATGTACTTGATCAATATAGTGGTGGCATAGGAGATGTTATTTTACCAATGCTGACACCTCAAGCAGAAAATAATATTTTAGAAGATAAATTTACTACTGACTCAATAATGAAAAACAAACATGTAAGCCAGTACTATTCTTTGCTAGAGGATTTAGAAAAGAATAAAAATTCTGAAAAAGCAACTGATGAGGATAAGTTAAAGTATATGTATTTGTCTGTAAGTTCGAAAGACCTGGGAGAATTGTATCAGGAAAAACGAGATATACAAAATTCCGATTTATCTGATACAGAAAAGAAAGTACAAGTTAGAGATATACAAAAAGAAATAAATTCTATTGTAGAAGAAAAATTAGAAAATGTAGATTTTATTCAGAAAAATGGCGATACTGCAACTATTGGTAATGAAAAGTATTATAAATATAAAGGTGAATGGAAAAATGTTCCTGATGAAGAAGCAGAAAAAATTAAAGGATTATCTTTAAACACTTATGCTAATTATCAAAATAAAATTGCAGAATTGTTAGCAGAGAAAAAGAAAGAAAATAAAACTATTGCTCAAAAGGATAAAATAAAAATACTTGCAAATTCTGATTACAGTAGCAATGAAAAAGATAAAATATATAGTCAAATAATAAATACAGACGATGACACTTATAAAATTTTAAATAAATTAGACAATAGCAAAAATATTATTAATCAATATTTAAATTATTTGCAAACTGATTTAAAAGCCGATAGAGAAGATGATGGTACAAATAGTGGAAAAGCAGTTTCTGGAAGTAAAAAGCAGAAAGTTTACAATTATATAAATAGTATAGAGAGTAAAAATATGTCTTATATTCAGAAACTTTATTTAGCTGGGATAAATACAACTTTAAGCTCAGCTGATAAAAAGAAGTTATTTAATTTGATTAATGAAAGTTCATCTCTTAGTAAATCTGAAAAGCTCGAAGCTTTTAGTAAATTGCAAGGCTTTACTGTATATAAAAACGGTAAAGTTACCTGGTAAAATATATACATATTGTAATACAAAATGCAATATATACTTGTCACTTTTTGTCTTATAAAATAATATTGGTAATTGTAATTATCAATATTATTTTATAAGGAGATGTTTAGTTTGAAAAAAATAATTTATGTTTTTGGAGCAATTTGTGGTATTATTTTAATTGCAATAGCTATATATTTTTTTATTAATATATACTTTGTATTTTCAATTCAAAATGGTCAAATGGTTGACGGATTTGGGTTTCCGTATTCAAACGATAAACCAAGTTCTCCTTTTATCCTATTGACAATTGTTGGATTAATAGTTGGTTCGTCTTTGTTAAAACTTTGTATGAAGAAATTAAAAGGAGAACAAAACATATGAATAATTACACAGAAAATGAAGAAAAAGAATTTTCAATGAAATGGTGGGATTTTAATCAGTATATAAGATTTCCATTTGGAATTTTGACATCTATAAGTGTTTTTATAAGATATTTAAAATTGACTTCTAATTCTGTTATTTCTTTATTACTTGTACTAAATATTTTAAATGGAATACTTTTATTTGTTACCAGCTATTATTTTTTCAAAAGAACTAAAGTTGGATATAAACTTTTAAATATTCTTTTGATTTATGAATTATTATCAAATTCTTTTAGTTTTGCATTGAAAAGTGGAAAATTTGATATTATAAATTTTTGTGTTTTCATAAGTGTTTATGGTATTATTTGGACTCTACCTAATTATATATACTTTAAAAAAAGAAAAAGTTTATTTAATAACACTTTGTCTGGTAAAAATAAGGTTAAAAAAAATTATATAGATGAGGTTCAAAATAACAAAGATGATGAAAATTTACGTATTTTTATAGATAAATTAGAGAACTATCAAAATACAAATCCTGATTTTAAAGCAAATATAAATAATAATTTTATTCGTAAAACTGAAAAAATACATCATGAGGTTTATGATAAAACATGTTTTAAAAATAGTGAAAAAGAAAATACAAAAACTAATATAACTACCAAAAAAGAAAAAAGTAGAGACAATCAAGAAAGTATTGAGGAAATTATAACATTTGCAATAGTAACATCTGTTTTAATAACTTTGCTTTTTTGTTTATTAATACTTTTTGGATATTTGGTTTATAAAAGTAATATTATTAATAATAGTATAACGAATTTTATATTTTTTACTTGTGGGGTATTCTTAGTGTTATTTATACTTACTATACTTTGCATTATTAATAAGACAAAAAAAGATGCAATTAATTGTACCAATACCAATAGAAAATAAAAGAAGATTTAATAAAAGAAAAGCACTTACAGAAATGTAGGTGCTTTTATAATGGAGGTTAAAATTGAAAATAATTATAGATGAAACCAGAGAAGTTTTTAAAGAGACTAATAAAATAGGAAATGATTCAGAAAACAAAGTCGAAGTATTAGAATTTGAATTTCCAAAACAATATACTGCTTTTACTAAATATATAGAATTTCAGATAAAAAATGAAAAATATGTTGATTTAATCGAAAATGACCAATATGTCATTACTAGAGCAATTGCTAAATATGGAAAAATCAAAGCACAAGTTGTATTGAGAAATAGTTTAGATAACGATGTTGCTGTATTCAAATCTAATGTTTTTGATTTAAAGGTATCTAATAGCCTTAACGCTACTGAAGATGTTCCGACAGAATATCCAACATGGATTGATAATTTAACAAAGTTAAAACAAGATTTAGAATCTTCTGAAAGCGAAAGAATATCAAATGAAGATGAAAGAATATCAGCAGAAGAAGAAAGACAAGATAACTTTACTGAAATGCAAAAGACTGTCGAAAGTGCAGTAAGTAATATAAAAGATTTAAAAGAAGAATACAACTCAAATGCAGAAAAAGAAACAAAAAAATTTAATGATAATACAGCAGAGCAAACAAAGACTTTCAACGATAATTCAGACAGTAAATTAGCAGAATACAACAAAACTCACACTGATAAAATGAAAGAATTTAATGATAACAACGATGCAAAAACAAAAACATTTGATGCTAATGTCGCAGCTAAATTAGAAGCTTATAACAAGAATGATGAAGCTAAAATTAGCACATATAATGCAAATGATAAGGCTAAAACAGATGCTTATAATGCTAATGACAAAGCCAAGACAGATGCTTATAACAGTAATACAGTATTAAAAGAAAAAGCTTACAATGATAATGCTGCAACTAAAACAGAAGCATTTAATTCTAATGCTGAAAGCAAACAAAACGAATTTAATGAAAATGCTACTGATAAGTTAGCTGAATACAATCAAAATGCAGAAGAACTAATTAACAAAGTTGAGCAAGTTCAAGCTGAGAATGAAGCTCTAAAAGCTGAAAACAAGCTAATTAAAGAGCAGATACCAAGTGCGAGCGTGAGTGGAAATAGTGTGCATGTTGAAGACAGTTCTAATTTGGATTTTGATTGGAAAATTAAGGGTGGACATAAGCAAGAGACTAGAGAAGGGTATAATTTATTGAATTGGAAAAAATGGTCAGATGGTGATGTAATAGCATCAAGAGGCATAGTAGATGAAATTACAGAAAATTCAATTACAATTACATCTACAGGTAATGATTGTTACACAGATACGTACGGTATTGCCAAATCTGTAAAAGAAAGTTTTCGGAATAACAGTAGATAGCGAAACAGATTACACGTTCTATTTTGAAAAAGATAAAAATATAGTTGGAACAGTTTTTGTTTTCGAATATGACGAAAATGAAACCGAAAATACTAACACACAAGTTGCTCAAAAGTTAAAAAGCACTAGCGAGTTAAGAGGTGTTATCAATTTCACAACAACATCTAAAACTAAATATATATGTTTTAGGCTTGGAATAAGTAGCTCAGGAAACACTGTCAAATACAAAAATATTATGTTGTTAAAAGGCACATATACAGTAGATAATATACCCGTTTATGAACAATACGGAGCATCACCTTCACTCGATTATCCAAGTGAGGTTGAAACAGTAAAAGATAGTGTAGAAATAGATGTATCTAATGAGAATTTATTTAATGAACAATATGTTCAGGGATATTTTACTAATGATAGTGGAAATACAAATACAGCTATAGAGGGAGCAAGAGCAGACGATTATATTCCTATCAGTGATAATAAAACAATATATGTATTGTTTAAATGTTTGAAAAGTTGTACATTAGCAAGATTTTGGCTTATGGAATTTGACGAGAATTACAATGGGATAAAAAGAACTACGACAGGAATATATGATACAAGCTTTAATATTGGTAATACAATAAAACAATTAAATTTATCACAAAATTGTAGATATATAAAACCAAGTTTTTATAGTTTAAAAGATGGTGGTACTGTTTTGACTTATGATAAATTTAACGAATATTTTGACATTTCTATTAGTAGAAATCAAACTGAAGAGTATATAGAACAACAATCTCAAACAGCAATAATGCCAATACAGCAAGAAATGCTAGAAGGAGATTATGTTGCAGATGTAGAACATCACGAATGGGGAAAGCTGGTTTTAACAGGGGATGAAGGTTTTGTACAACAGCAAAATGCTAACAAATTGAATTATTTCTTTTTGAATTATAATTTAGTAAAAATAAAAGGAGATATAATATCAAATATGTTAAAAAAAGCTAAAAAAGGAGAGATTTGGAATAAAACATCATATGAAGATTTAGTATCAGTATCAGATAACAAACAGACG
Source organism: uncultured Clostridia bacterium (assembly GCA_934153805.1). Lineage (GTDB taxonomy): Bacteria > Bacillota > Clostridia > TANB77 > CAG-508 > UMGS1663. Next base: position 25,453 of record CAKPFO010000013.1, read on the forward strand.
ATAAATATAATGTTAAGTGATACAACAATTACAACGCTTCAACAATTCAAGGAGAAGTTAAAAGAATTGTACAATGCGGGAACACCAGTTGTTTTGTATTTTGAACTAGCAACACCACTTAACTTAGAACTAACCGAAGAGCAAAAAGCAGTACGAGAACAGAAAATGTATACATACAAAAACATAACAAATATAAGTTTAAGTGATGAATTAGCAAGTATAGATGTAGAGTACAAGAAAGATATAGAAACAATAGAAAAAAATATAGAAAGCAGATTAGCAGCACTAGAAACAGCTAGTACTAGTGAGGAGGCAAAGTAAATGTGGGAGTTTATACTAAAGTATTGGTTGCAAGAACTATTCGCTATAATCTGTATGTTGATAGGATATTTATTTAAAAAGATAGCAAGATTGTGGAAAAGACAACAAGCTATCGAAAATGGCGTACAAGCTCTTTTAAGAAATGAGTTAATAAGAAGATATAGAGAATACGAGAGTAAAGGCGAGATTTCCATTTTAGACCAAGAAAATATAACTCATATGTACGAAGAATATAAAAACTTAGGTGGAAATGGAACTGTAAAGAAATTATATGATGAAATGTTAGAATTACATATAAAAATAGTAAAGTAGAGGAGTGAAGTATTATGGAAAAAGTTAAGAAAATAGCTAAATATACAATAAATATATTAGCAATAATAAGTGCATTAGTAGCAGGAATAAATGCTGTAGACGGAATAACAATACCACACGCGATACAAATAGTACAAGTTATAGCTGTAGTAAACGGTGTAATAAGTACTTATCTATTAGGTCAAAAAGCAGTAAATAGCAAGGAGGAAAATTAATTATGGAATTAAAGGATACAATTGAATTAATGAATAGTAAAGACTATAAAGAAAGATTTAAAGCAGAATATTTACAAGCAAAAATTAGATATGACAAACTAGATGCAATGACAATAAAATATGAAGCAGGAACATTAAATTTCACTCCAAGCTGTTCATTAGAATTATTAAAAGAGCAAAAGAAACACATGGGAAATTATATAAGAACTTTAAAGATAAGAGCTGAAATTGAAAAAATAAACTTAGAGGAGGAATAGTTCATGGAAGATAATGTACAAATAGAAACAGTAGAGTTCAAAGAAGAACTATATCAAAAGAATATAGCAGAAAATGATTTTTCTAATTCAGAAATAGACGGAATAGGAGATGATGACAATGCAAATAACTAAGATGTTAGTGCCAGAAAACAAATATAATATAAAATGTCCTTATGAGATGACACCAGAATTTATTGTAATCCACAACACTGCAAATGATGCATCAGCAATGGCAGAAATATCATATATGATAGGAAACAACAACAAAGTCTCATATCATTGTGCAATAGATAATACTAGAATTGTACAAGGAGTGCCATTTAATAGAAACACTTGGAATGCAGGAGATGGAGGAAATGGCAACGGAAATAGAAAAGGAATATCTCTTGAAATCTGTTATTCTAAATTTGGAGGAGAAGACTTTGAAGAAGCAGAAAAGTTAGCAGCGGAATATACAGCATATCTATTAAAACAATATGGTTGGGGAATAGATAAAGTAAAGAAACATCAAGATTTTGCAAATAAATATTGTCCACATCGTACGCTAGATATGGGATGGCAAAGATTTTTAGACATGGTTAGTTCTTATTTAGAAGTTAAACCAATAAGTAATGAAAAAATAGAAAGTGGGAGTGATGAACCAGTGAAAACATATCAAAATGGAAGTACAACAGAAGTTGTATATGCAGATACAGCTTGTACAAAAAGAATAGGAAGTTTGGATCCAAGAGAAAGATGTGATTGCTTTGGAATATTTAATGACAGAGCGATGGTAAGATACAATGTAAACGGAACAAACAACTATAAAATTGGATTTTGTAAATGGCTTGGCGGAGTAAAATAATATAAAAAAGTTAGAGGTAAGTTGATTAATTTCAGCTTACCTCTTTTTTTGCGTTTTATGGATAAAAATGAGGCATAAAACTATACTGATTAAAAATTAAAAAGGCTTAAAAACGATTTAAATGCGAGTTTAAAAAATGGTATTGACACGATATAAAAAAAGTGATACAAATATGGTAAATAAAGGTAACACTTGATATTATAAAGTTTTTATGGTATAATATTATGTGAATTAGAATAAAACTTTTTCTAAATAGTATTATATAAGTAAAGATTGGAATAATATATATGAAAGGAGGTATAGATATGGTTAGTA
>CAKPFO010000014.1 GCA_934153805.1 uncultured Clostridia bacterium
TCTTTTTATTTTTCTTGAATATGGGAATAAAATATATGTCTAGCCAGCACTGAATTTATACTCCCGCATAAATTCTAGTATGGGAATTTCCATACCCTTTATTATCAGAAATTAAAATCTAAATATACATAATTATTCATACCGTAAGATAAATTATTTTCTATCATTTTGTTAGCAATTTTACAACACTTTGAAATCCTTTCACCATTAAATAGTGGATCAATATATCTAATCTTTGCTCCCTGATGTACATAATAAACATTTTGAGGTTCTTCTTTTGATGTTTTTACTTTTTTAGCATTTCTCCAAATATTAAAAATATCATTATATTTAGAAGATTCTATAATATCTATTACTTCACTTTCTTTTAATTCATATAAATCCTTTTTAGAAATTTTGTTTTCATCACTTAATTTTTTTAGAATATCAGCAATTAATTGCATAGAATATCTAGTTCTATCTTCACGATATATAACGGATAATCGGCTCGTAACCTTAACAAAGTTTCTAGCAATTTTTTTAGTTTTAAATCCTAATTCAATTTCTTTTTCTTCGTTAGTTTGTATTTCAATATCATCATATATTTCTTTAATGATTTCTGAATCTAATAATCTATAAGTAAATAAAGCATTTGATAGTGAATATTCTAATCTATCAGCAGATAATTTAGGTGTATCATTATCAGCAATAGGATATAAATGATAATTATCTATTTCTGATATTTTAATATTATCTCTTTTTAATAAGGTCATAATTTCTTTTGAATTTTTTATTATTTCTGTTGTCAAATCTTCTGTTGATTCTTGAGTCATATAATCTCCATTAAGAAAATCTATACAATGCTTAAATGCAGGTGTTGCTATATCGTGAAATAATCCAGATAAAGTTTGTTTTTTATCATGTGTAAAATGCCAAACAATTAAAGCAACTGCAACAGAATGGTCTAGACTTGAAAAGAAAAAATCGCTTTCAAATAAGTCTGAATAAATAGTGCCACAAGTAACACTGATATATTGCTGTGATAATAATTCTTTTGTATCTATATATTCATTTAACCATTCTGGGAAATTTGGTTCTAAAATTTCAAAATAATCTTTTATTTCTTTGCTAATATTGTCATAATATTTACTCATTTTTATTATTCTCCTTTAACTATTTTCTATATCTTCTAAGAATTTATTCCAATCATCTCGATATGATGCATTAGTAAATATCTTATCTAAATATATGTTATAAATGTTTTCATTGTAAGTAGGATGAACTAATGGCATATTTGCCATCAAAAACAAAAGAACCGCTAATGTTTTTTTATCTGTTTTTTCAAAAAATATTCCCCTTACATCATTAAAACTAATTTGTCCTTTATAAGAATTAACAATTGTGTAATCTCCTGCAACTATAATATCAAATTGATGTATTCGTTTTATTTTATTTTCTTTGTAATAATTCAAAATTACTTCAATTAAATTTTCAATATTTGAATAGGTATTCTCGGCAAATATAATAGTTGGTATCTTATAAGTATATTCATTTTTATCTTTATCCCAAATAAGACCATTTCTGACTCTAGTTAGTTTTTTTACACTTTCTATTTGTTTTAGTGCTCTTTCAATTTCGTCTTTATCAGTCAAATTTCCTTTTATTTCTATTGCGTAATCTACTCCATCTGCAAAAATAACAGAAGCTTTTTTGTTTTTACTATCTATTGTATAGGGATTCACCAATTATTAAACTATTTTCATTATTTACAAAGGCATCTTTATTTACTCGATACTCATAACTCATTATCAAATCTGGCACAAATTCGTAATTGCTACCGATTTCCTTTTTTAGAGAATTCACGTCAAATTTTTCATTACCACGTTTTTTCCAAAGATTATAGTATAATACATCAATATCATTTTTTGTTAGTTTCATAAATCCATCTATAATATTTTCAAAATTGTCTTCTGACAAATTTAATAAATCTACAGCAATTTCTATAAAATCGTCCGTTTCTTCTGAAAGAACTTTCACAATTAAATTTCTAATTTTATATCTATTTATAATCTTATACTTAAATATATTAAAATCTTCCAGTTTCTTATTTAGAATGTCTATATTTTTATTAATAACTTCAATTTCATCTCTATTTAAATAAGAATCTAAATATCCATTCATTAGCGAACCAATTGTACCATATTTATTTATTGATAAGTCATTGTATTCTTTTATTTCGTTCATTAAATATCTCCTTTAATAATTGGCTTAAATTTAAACTTATTATACTATAAAATAACAAAATTCTCCATACTCCCATTAAATTTTAAGAAGATTTCATGTATAATGTTTTTAGAAAGAGAGCGTTATAGTTCGTAAGCTGTTGCTTAATCGCTCCATAATGCATTTTCGTCGAACCACTTAAAAACATTGATATAAGTAAGTTTGAAGAAAATAAAGTTAAGTATCAATCACATTTATATAAGTCGATTTAATCGGCTTATTTTTTGCTTTTTTGTTCAGAACTTGGACCAATTGCTTTTATTGGTTTTCCTAATCCTGTTTTTTCAACTATAAATAATTTTAATATAGAAAAAGTATTCTCATATTTATTACTTTAAATATTTAATATCAGTATCATTTAAAATTTGCATTTGTGATATAGCTATTTTATTTAATTTTTCAAGTCTTTCAGATTGTTTTAATCCTTCATTTATAAATACAGAATTTAAATTTTCTAAATTTGCTAAACATATTAATTCATTCATAGTAGCATAATCTCTTATATTTCCATCTAAATCAGGATTATTAGTACGCCATTCTTTTGCAGTCATACCAAATAGTGCCATATTTAAAACATCTGCTTCTTCTGCATAAACAAAGTTTATTTGATTTTTAGTTAATTCTTTAGGTACTAAATTATTTTTAATAGCATCAGTATGTATTCTATAGTTAATTTTAGAAAGTTCCCTTTTGGCATTCCAACCTATTTGCTTTTGTTCTTCTGCTTTTAATCTTTCAAATTCTTTTATCAATAATAGTTTGAATTTTGGACTAATCCACATTCCAAATTCAAAAGCAATATCTTTATGAGCATAAGTTCCACCGTATCTTCCAGCTTTTGATATTATTCCAATCGCATTTGTTTTTTCTGTCCATTCTTTTACACTTATTTTATAACTATTTAAACCTGCTTGACTTTTAATTATGGCGAATTCGCCATAATTAAAATTAGGATTATGAATTTCTTCCCAAATACCTAAAAACTCAATAGTATTTCTATTCCTTAGCCAATCCGAAACAAAAAAGTCACCATCTTTGGATTTTAGCATATCAGTAATAGATATATAGTCTTCATCGTCAATTTTTATATAAGATATCTTTTGATTTAAAACACTTAATTCTGCCATATTTTAACCTCCTTTTTTAATGGTATAACGATTTATTTCAGTTATTATGCCAAACAAAAGTTTTAAAATCAATATTTATTTAAAAAATTGTAAAAATATTCTATAATATTGTAAATAACTTATGAAAAATCAGATAAATCTACACTTTCGCTTTGATAAAATATACTTAATTTTTTTTCAAAAGTCCAAACCTTCTTTTTATAGAGTAGAAAGATATAAAAATCAATCAGCACTGTTTGATTTTTTCTTTTGCAGAAAATCATCCTGAATCTAAAAGAAAATTATTTACTTTTAGATGAAATAGCCTATATGATTTGCAATATTATGTAAAATATAGTATAATAAGGTATAGGACTTTTCATATAAGTAGCCCTTACAAAAATTTGGAGGGGCACGATGTCCTCCAAACTACGTAAACTCATGTAAACATAAAAAAATAAGGAGGACAAAAAGATGAAAATTACAGAATTACCGGCTTATAAAAGACTAAAAGAGATGTTCGAGCAAAAAGGTTATTCACAGGGAGTTAAAGATACTATGCCTATTTATTCTTGGGATGATGTTCAATGCATTCCTGACAATTTAACCCCTGGTCACTATGTATCTGCTAATAGCTATAGCAAAATTGAATTTAAAGATATTCCTAAGAAATATCGTACAAGAGAGTTTTTCCTACACGCGTTATCAGGTGTACGCGATGATATCGTTGAATATGTCAAAACACATACAGCAGAGTTTGACAGGCAGTTTTTTAAAGACCATATTGCAACAAATTATTTTGGACTGATGTTTGAATTTAATGATTTTGAGTATATGCCTCTCGAATTCATTGATGAAGAGATGGTAGCATGTGCTATGTTCAGATCTATTAATATGCGGTATATAGACGACAGACGTGGTGATTGTGAAGAATGGTTTTATTCTGTATATAGAAGAAAACCAGAAGTTTTGACACAAGAACTATATATTCTCGGTGCTAGATGTTTTGCTCAAAAACTGCATGGAAAAAACAAGTTCTTAGATATTACTCCTGAAGAATATCTAACACCAGAATTTTATTTTGCTCTTTGCCTTGGAAACAATACACCAGTAATGGAAGATATTCCTGAAAGTATCTTAACAACTAAGTTTCTTGTTGCCTTGTTGAATGAAAACATTGAAAATATTGGGTGTTTTAGTGAGGCTGCTCTTGAAAGAGAAGCAGTTATGATGGGAATAGGCCCTGTGAAGTTTTGGCAAGCTGCTATAATCAAGGACGGATATCAAATCAGAGATATTCCTCTCAACGATGAAAGAGTTGAATTCTTTTTATCTATTTATGATAAGAAGTCTTCAGAATATGAATATGCTTTTAAAGACAATTATAGGACATACATTCGTGAAAAGAATCAGATTTCGACCCCAAGAGCGACGCAACAGAATTAGCAGGTATGATGACTTTAGAGGTATAGCATTGCTAAGTACGTAAGATAGTTTGTAATTTGCTTTTTGCTCGTAAAACTGTATTTTCAAATAAAAATCCACGGGTTTTATCCGTGGATTTTTATTTGAAATTTAAAAGTAATTAGGATTTCTTTTTTGAAAATCGGCAAACATATCATATTTCCCATCTACTTTTTTCATGCAAATGGGAAGGGAGATTTGGGCATAAATCCTATTATTAAAATTTCTATGCTTTTTAATCTTTTAATGATTTAATTATTAAATAACAATATAGAGGTGCAAACAATGTAACAACAGCAAGTAATATTTTAAAATAAATAATATTACTTGTAAAAGACACAATTAGCATTAATATGTATCCAATTATTCTTCCAAGTCCGATTGAAATTGAAGTATATCCAATATATTCTTCTCTATATTTTTCTATTTCACATTCTTTTACTAAATCACCTTTTCGAGTATTATAAACAACGTCAAAAATACAAAATGTGGTTACGTAACAAAAATTATAAATTACTAAAGTTGTTTTACTAATATTTATTAATAAACCTACAACCCCTGCTACAACAACAATAGAACATAATAGTAATATAAACTTAGCATTATTTTTATTGTAGAACTTATTATATAGCATTAAAGATAGCATAGAGCATATCGAAAAAATTGTAGTCAAAATTCCTAAATTTAAAGATGTTTTAAATGTCATAATAGTTATAATAATTATTAAAGTGCTAATTGAACTTTCTACAATACCATAAGCTATACCTGATAAACTATATTTTTGAATCTTCTTAAGTTTACTTTCCTTAATATATTCTATGAATTTTTTCAAATCATATTTTTGCTTTTTCTCATTTTTTGTTTCTGTTTTAATAAGCAAAGTTATTATTATTTGAATTATAGATAACATGAAAACATATACCGCAATTTTTGTAAATGAGTAAAGTTCAATTGATGTTCCTAAAATAATAGGCGATATTATATTTAAAATTTTGCTCAATATTTTTTTTATAGACATATAGTTTTTTCTGTTATTATTGTTTGTTACATCTATATAAATTAATTCGTGTGAACACCAATATAATATTTCAGAAAAAGCATATACTACTGCAATTAAAATAAAATTAGTTGCAATTTTTTCTGCTAATATAACTATAAATAAAATAAATAAAGCTCTTGCTACAATTCCAAGTGATAATATTTGCTTGTTCATAGAAGGATACTTTTTGATTATTTTACCAATTAATACATTTCCTAAACCAAGTAAAGAATATATAATTATATAATATATTGAAATTGTTGTTATATTTTCATTTGTTACCTTTAAAAGATAGGCAACTAAAAAGGTTTCTATAAATACCGCCGTCAAACTGTAAATTAAGTCACTAGCAATCAGCAACTTTGCATTTTTTCCTATTTTTTTCTCCATAAATTATTCTCCTTGTATATCAAATATTAAGATAAATCACAATTATTATACATTAAAACACAAAAAATTCTTATACTACATCATCTCTACTTTTTCAATCTTAATGCATTTAATACAACTGTTAAACTGCTAATTGTCATAGCTAAAGCTGCTAGCATAGGATTTAAAGTAACTCCAAATGGTTCTAATATTCCGCATGCAATTGGAATCATACATACATTATAAAAAAATGCCCAGAATAAATTTTGCTTTATATTTCTTATAGTCTTTTTACTAATTTCTATTAAGTCATTTATTCTTTCTATATTATCATTCATAAGAATTACACTTGCTGAATCCATTGCAATGTCTGTTCCAGAGGAAATAGAAACACCAATATCAGCTATTACTAAACTAACACTATCGTTTATTCCATCCCCACACATCATTACAAGACCTTTTTCCTTTAATTCTTTTACTTTTTCGGCTTTTTCTTTTGGTGTGACATTAGAAATAACATTATCTATTCCTATTTGTTTTGCTATAATTTTTGCAGTCTTTTCGTTATCTCCTGTTATCATTACAAGTTCTATACCTTTTTGCTTTAGTTTTGATATAACCTCTTGTATATTTTCTTTTAAAGTATCTTTAACTCCCACTAATCCAATTAGCTTGCTATTCATACTTACATATAAAATACTATTTCCATCGCTTACTAAATTCTCTGCATCTTGCTTATTTTGAATTCGTACATTATTTTCTTCCATAAGCTTGCTATTACCTATTAAAAAGTCATCTCCATTTAGAGTTTTTCCACCAACTCCATATCCAGGTATAGCTTTAAAATCCGCTATCTCTTCTAGATTGATATTTTTTGCTTTTGCACTTGCTACTATCGCTTTTGCTATTGGATGTTCTGATTTATTTTCTATACTTGCTACTTTTTTTAGTAATTCTTTTTCTTCTAAATTACTATAATTATATATTTTTGATATACTTAAGTTTCCTTTAGTTAGTGTTCCGGTTTTATCAAAACATATAGTCTTTACTTTATGCGCATTTTCTAATGCTTCGCTTGTTTTTACTAAAATTCCCTTTTTGCTTGCATTTCCAGAGGCAATAACTATTGCAAGTGGTGTAGCTAGTCCTAAACTACATGGGCATGCTACTACTAATATGCTTACAAATATATTTAATGCAAGTGTTACGTTTTTAGTGGTCAAAAGCCAACCTATAAAAGCTACAACAGAAATAATTAGAACAACTGGTACAAAATATCCACTTATCGTATCTGCAATTTTTGCTATCGGAGCTTTAGTAGATGTTGCATTTGCAACTAATCTTACTATTTCTGAAACAGTTGACTCTTTTCCTATTTTTTCTGCTTTATATTTTATAGTTCCTTCATAATTAATGCTTCCAGCAATTACCTTTTCTCCTATTTTTCTTTTTACTGGAATACTTTCTCCTGTTATAAAAGATTCATTAATGTGAGTCTCCCCTTCTACGATTTCTCCATCAACTGCAATTTTTTCACCTGGCTTGCATATTACAATATCTCCTTTTTGTATTTCATCTATTGTAACTATATGTTCTTGTCCATCTTTTACAATTGTTGCATTGTTTGGTGTTATACTCATTAAATTTTGCAAAGCTTCTTTTGTTTTATCTTTATTTCTATTTTCTACATATTTTCCTATTTTTATAAAAAATATTACAATTGCTGCAGACTCATAGTATAAATTTTCTACATGCATTGCTTTTCCTTGCCAAATTATAATTGTCCCATATATGCTATATACGTAGCTTGCTAAAACGCCTATCATTACCAAAGTATCCATATTAGGCGACTTGTGTATTAAATTTTTATATCCATTTTTCATTATATCTTTTCCAAAGAATAGTACTATCGTTGTTAGTATAAATAGCGAAATTGAATAATTTATTGGATAATGCATCATGTCTAAAAATGGTATTACAGGCAATCCTACCATATGTGACATAGAAATATATAGTACAAGTAAAGAAATTATTGTAATTCCTATCAATTTATACTTTTCATTAGATTTTTTCTTTTCTTCTTTTTCGAAATTATCTATTCCTAAGCTTGTAAATCCTGCCTTTTCTACAAACTTTTCTACTTGTTGCAAGCTTAACTTTTTGTCATCATATTCAATATTTGCATTATTCATTACCAAATTTACAGTAGCACTGTGTATTCCATCTTGTTTATTTAAGTATTTTTCTAATCCTGAAGAACATGCTGAACATGTCATTCCATCTATTTTTAGTAAAACTTTTTTCATTATATCTGTATCCCTTTCTAACTCTTGGTTTTAGCTAAATATATTGAATTACTATCGTCTTTTTTATTAAATTTCCTCTGCTGTAAATCCTGCATCTTCTATATTTTCTTTTATTTTTTCTATAGTTACTTTTCCTTCATCAAAATTTACTATTGCACTTTTTTCATCAAAGTTTACTTGCGCACTTGTAACACCTTCTATATTATTTAATACCTTTTCTAATCTATTTGAGCATCCTGTACAGTGCATTCCTTCTATTTTTAATTCTATTTCTTTCATTTTTTTCTTTCCTCCTTTATTATTTTTTATTAAACCTTTCATATTATACAACAAAAAAGAAGACTTTTAAAGTAAAAAATCTTCTTTTTTTGAATAACTTATGCAATTTTTTTATGCTATTCTAACAGGTCTTATTTTGTATTCATTATGCATGTGTTGCATTACATCTACAAATGCTTTTGCTCTGTTAAATGTTGCAAAATAGAATTTAGCATATTCATCAGTTTCTTCGTAGCGAGTTACCTCGTCAATAATGTGTGGAACATACTTGTCTGTTGGCATATCCTTGTATACCTGAACCTCAAAATCCTGTTTTGATTCATTTTTTCGTAAAAAAATCATCAATTCTACATTGTATGGTCCTATTACAGAAAGTGTTTTCATTGTTCCATCATCTTTAGTAAGTTGTTCTTCTGTAATACTCCTTACTAAGTCCCACTTGCAAAAAAGTTTTTCTTCCTGTTGCATAAAAAGTCCTCCTTAAAATAATCATTTTATCAAAATGTCTGTTTTCTTAATTCCCAAAAAGGATACCTATGTTTTACATAATAATTTTATCACATTTTGTCTGTTTTTGCAAATTTTGCTCAATTATTATCTTTAAATGTAATTAAATTATTTGGTCTTGTTTCTAATTCGTTTTTTATGTTATTTTATTTAATATCTCTTTTTAATCTATTTAATGCTTTATTTGTATCTAATTTAGTATGTAAAACTGCTAGAATCACAACATCGTTGCCTTTTATATGATATATAATTCTATGTTTTTTATATACCATTTGTCTTATTTCATAATTTGACATAACAAATTCTATCTTTTTACCTATTTCTGGCATAGTTTCTAATATATCAGTATAATCTATTAATTTCGACATATATGATTTTGCAGTGTTTTCTGTATCTTCTCTTGCCTCATCTATAAATTCTGTAATATGTGATATTGCTGTATCAGTCCAAATTACCATTTATTTATAATCTCCTTTACTTCAGCTGATGTTTTTATATTTCCTTCTTCCATATCTTTTATACCTTTATTTATTTCCAATTGCATATAAAGAGCATATAGGATTTCTTCATAGCTTTTTGTTTCATCTATACTTTGAACTGTATTTAAAATTAATTGTTTATCACTCATATATAATCACCTCTGTTTTTTTTTATTTATTTTACCATATTTTTTTGATTTTTACCACTGTTATATAAAGTTTTTATTATTAAATTTATTTGGAAAAGTAACTTCTAGCTTTGTAAATAAATGTTTTGTTATATTTTATATTTCATTATTGTGTTTTTATGTAAAGTGTGATAAAATACATATATGATTTTATTTAGGAACCAATAAGACAGTAACTTTGAGGTTTCTATTCCTCAAAGAAATTTCAAGGAGGTAATTTTTATGTTTAGTATGTCTATTCCACAAATTTCTGATGAAGAAGTAATGAAACGGTACGAACAGATTAAGCCAGTTATCACAGTAAATGGAAAGTTGTATCATTTTAGAGAATTTTCCCTTGAAGAGATACGAAATAATGGCTACTTATGGAATCGTGCAAAAGATATTAGAGAGGAAGTAACTTCAGGTGAGCTTGAAGTTATTACAGGGTAAGATTTTGTCTGCCTACACACATATGCTTACTACGGTTTATTTAAGCCTACTATTTGTGAAATTCTTTCTCAAATTAAAGAATCTAATCTTTCTTTTGTCAGAGCATTCGAAATTATTGATAGCCCCCAAACAGCAAACGACTTTTTCAAAGAGAGTTTCAGGTCTATCGCATTAGACAATGGCTTTCATGTTTCTGTTGTAAGATTGTACCGTAAAAAGCTGCTTTAGATTTATGTTTTTATTCATTTTTCTCAAGTGATTAACGCACATGCAACTGTGTAAAACAAAGGTGGAACTAAAATTAATGACTGGGGCTACAGCCGCAAAATTAATGTAGAATGACACAAAACTGCGATGTACTTTTTAATTAAAGTACATCGCAGTTTTTATTACTTGAATAATGCTGTATGCTCAATCAGCCGATAATCTCTTCCATCAGGTAACTGAAACTTGAATCTCTTATCAAGAGTTCTATCATATTTTTCAATTTGATATTTAGCTCTGCCTATTCCTGAACTAGCATAGTTGTATACGTACAATGTGAAATCTTTGATTTTAGTTGCTTCTTCTTTGGAAAGAAACCTAATTGTTTGAGTTTTAGGTTCTTTAGCACCATATTCCCAAACATCTCTAAAACCACATACTAAATCCTTGTCGCAATCCCACATATTGATAATTCCAACATGCTGACCATTTCCTATAGTTGCAAAAACAATAGGGTGTTCTTCTCCTGAATAGCCATCTTTTTCTTTAATCGTTCCAGTCGAAAGTAGTTTAGCTTCATTGTAACTATAAACACCTTTCAACTTACAGTCCATATCAAATACTCTTGGATTTTTAACTTCTTTAGCTTTAAATCTTGAATCGTATACATAAGACATCTCTCTTATAGGAGCTATTGCAGCTACTTCTTTAAGTCCGCATAAACCATACACAGTATAATTTTTTATATGTTTTGCCTCTTCTTCAGAAAAAGCTTTGATCAAACGGTGTTCCGTATGCATGTACCTTATATTCGAAGTATCCACTTTTCTGTGCACGAAAAGGACTAGGAATTCCGATAAAAGCAATAGGTCCAAGTTCTGAACAAACTCCAAAACCCGCACGGTAATCAGTCAAATCATTTAACTTCATAACTTCATCATACGAGTATGTTCCTTCTAACAGATAATCATTACAACCAGTCATATCATGTTCAAAAAAGACGTATTTACCTTCAATTTTTTTTACAACTATATCCCGACTAGGATATACCCAATTAGCTATTTTTTTTAGAATTTTCTTAATCATAATTTTTTCTCCTTAATATTCATTATATTGACCGTAGGATACAGAACTCTGACTAGATAAATGTAATAACATCAATAATCTAGTGGAATTCACTCTGTATTAAATTAATTGATTGTTTAATTTTATCATAAAATATGCTTTTTTACAATAAATTATGTGAAAAAGCATAACATAAAATTTTTAGTAATATTTTTCTTTTCTAGAGTTTGCAAATTGTTTCTATCATTGAGTTTTGAGATTTCCATTTAATTTCACATTTTTATTTCAATTTTTCTATATTTTTAAGCTCACTTATGTAACTGTGTGAAACAAGGTTGGAGCTAAAATTAATGACTGGGGCTACAGCCGCAAAATTAATGTAGAATGACAAAAAAAATGCGATGTGCTTTTTAATTAAAGTACATCGCATTTTGGAGCTACTAACGGGAATCGGACCCGTGACCTCTACCTTACCAAGGTAGCACTCTACCTACTGAGCTATAGTAGCATGTATCAAAGAGTGCGTTAAGCACTCTTTTTATTTTTGGTCTTCTATATTTTTTATTGCTTTTTTTCTAATTCTTTGAATTGCATTATCTATTGATTTTACAGGGGTATCTAGTTTTTGTGCTATTTGCACATAACTTTCTCCTTGTATATATCTATTAAGCACTTGTTTCTCAAAAGAGCTTAACGACTTGTCCATTGCTCTTTCGACAGATTCGTAATACTCTTGTTTAGTTATTGTTTCTAATGGGTCCTCCATTTGATGTGCATTAAATACTTCTAATAAACTTGAGTCTTCATCTTCTTCATATGCTGCTGTATTCAATGATAAATATGAATTAAGAGGCATATGTTTTTGTCTATTTGAAGATTTTATTGCAGTTATTAGCTGTCTTTCTATACACATGTTGGCAAACGTTTTAAATGAATTTTGTTTGTCCGATTTATAGCTTTTTACCGCTTTAAAAAGTCCAATTAGCCCTTCTTGTACAATATCTTCTTTTTCTGCTCCTATTATAAAATATTTGCTTACTTTCATATTAACAAGTTCTTTATATTTGCTAATCAAGTATTCAAGCGCATTTTTATCCCCAGACTTAATAATTTCTATTAGGTCTTCATCACTCATATTTTTATAGTTATCACTTGTCATATAAAACATATTGCTACCACTCATATTCCTTATGTTCCTCCTGATGAATTCTTGAGTGTATTATATGACAGTAAATCTTAGAATGTCAATAGGTTTTGGATTTTTTGTTGCTATTTTTTTGTATTTATATTATAATATCAAAAAATAAAACTTAAAAACGGTATAAAACAAATTTTTACTATAGAAAGGAATGCGATTACACATGGCTTTTGACGGAATTATTACAAAACAGGTTACTCTTGAACTTGCCTCTTGCCTTATAGGAGGAAAAATAAATAAAGTTTTTGAACCTAATAAGAATGAAATCATTTTAGGTATTTATTGTAATGGTAAAAACTATGGTTTGAATATATCTATTTCTTCTAATAATTATAGAATGAACCTTACAACTAATAGTAAGCCTAATCCTACTAATGCTCCTAATTTTTGTATGCTTTTAAGAAAGCATTTAATAGGTTTCAAAATTACTAATATTTATAGTAATTCTCTTGAAAGAATTATTAATATAGAGATTGAGGGTTATAACGAGCTTAACGATACTGTAAAAAAGACTCTTATTGTCGAACTTATGGGAAAACATAGCAATATTATTCTTGTTAATTCTAACAATATTATAATAGATAGCTTAAGACATTTAGATACTTTTTCTAATTCGTATAGAGATATTTTACCTGCACATGAATATGTTCTTCCAAATAGTGATAAAAGAGATTTTTTCAGTACCAGTCTAAATGACTTTGTCTATTTACCACAAGGAGGTAGCTTGTCAAAGGTTTTACCTACTATATTTAATGGATTTAGTAAATCTTTTATATTAAATTGTTTAGATTTTTTAAATATAAATGATGTAAATTATACAAACAAGGATCTTTCTAATTTATATATGCATATTGATAATTTATTGGAAAATTTAGGTACACAAAATGTATGTTGTATTCCTTGTGGTAATAACGACTATGTACTTACTTTAGCAAAATGTAATGACTTTTTACAGACAAATTTCTTTTTAGATGACTTTTATAAAGCAAAAGAAGATAGTGAAATTGTTCAAGTCTATAAAAATAATCTTTCTAAATTAGTGCTTTCTGCTTTAAAGAAAATCACTAAAAAAGTATTTAATATTAATGAAAAATTAAAAGAATGTCAAAGTATGGACACTTATAGAATTTATGGAGAACTTATTACATCTAACTTATATAGAATTGATAACTCAAGAAATGTGGATTCTATATCTTTAGAAAATTATTATGATAATAATAATTTAATAGTTATTCCACTAGATAAATCTATATCTCCTTCTTACAATGCAAAAAAATACTTTAAGAAATATAGTAAATTGAAAAATACTTTAGAAATTGTAAGTAAACAAAAAATAGATGCTGAAAGAGAATTAGATTATTTGGAAAGTATTATCTACGAACTTGACAATGCCACCTCTATTTCTGACCTTGAGGAAATAGATAGTGAAATCTCAGAAAATGTATTATTTAAAAATACTGTTCAATCATCTAATGTTAAGAAAAACAAGATAAATAAGCGAAAAGTTCATGACGAATATGAACCTATAACTTACAATGTTGATGGATTTACACTATTTGTTGGTAAAAATAATAAGCAAAATGATTATATAACAACAAAGTTAGGTAAAAATGAAGATTTAT
The DNA here is from genome assembly GCA_934153805.1 of uncultured Clostridia bacterium. Classification (GTDB taxonomy): domain Bacteria; phylum Bacillota; class Clostridia; order TANB77; family CAG-508; genus UMGS1663. The sequence goes on from CAKPFO010000014.1 coordinate 14,521, forward strand.
GGTTCCATACAAAAGATATTCGTGGAAGCCATGTATTATTAAAATGTAACGGTCAAGTAGTAAATGAGCACACTATTATTTCATGTGCGCAAATAGCTGCTTTGCATAGCAAGGCTAAACTTTCTTCTAACGTTCCTGTTGATTATTGTTATATTAGAAATGTTAAGAAGCCTTCTGGCAGTAAGCCAGGAATGGTTATATATACTAATAACAAGACCTTGTATGTTAATCCTAAATCAACAATCTAGTAATTTGCTATAAATTTAAAGGACACACAAAAAATCATGTGTGTCCTTTAAATTTAATATTGATTTATATTCATTTCTTCTCTTGTTTTATATTCTATTTCTTCCATAAAAGGAAACATTTCCTCTACTCTCTTTTTAGTTAACATTTGCATAACAGGGTGAGGATTTTTGTCTTTTATAGATAGTAATTTTTGTGTGTAACAGTTATCTGCAGTTTTAAAAAGCAAATACCTATTACGCACATATGTGTAATACATTTGATATCCTTCATCTAGTTCCTCTTCAAACTTTTCTAATGTATATTTCTTATCCATACTTTTTAATATTCCTTTCTGACACTAAGCATAGTTAAAAATTATTCTAAAACATCTTCTATCCATTTTTCTAGCTTAGATTTTTTCGTATCTTCCTCTATATCTTCACTATTATAAGTGTCACTAATTTCTATTCCTTGTGAAATTCTTTGTCTAAATTCTTTCTTTTTTTCTTCAATTACATTTTGTTTTTTGATTTCTTCTATAGCCTTTTGAACTTTTTCATTTATTGTTTCTTCTTCTTTTTGTAAAATTTCTTCAATGTCAAGTGCTTTATCTTGCATATTTTCTAAAACACATTGCATATTTTCTTTCCATTCATTATTTATCTTTTCTATTTCATTTTTATTGTCATTGCTAATATCTTGTTGTTCTATTACAGTCAAAATCCTTGACACTCTCTTTGCAGAAGAACTTATTTCTCCCTTTATCGTTTTTAAAACATTTTGTGTAAATGTTTTTCTTGATTTATTATCTAATATATCTTCTTCTATTTTCTTTTTTGTAAAAGATGTATCTTCATCTTCATTAATCTTATCTATTCGGTCTGATATTTTTTCAATTAAATTTGATTTTTTTATTTGATACTCATTACCGAATATAACAATTACTAAAGCTTTCCTCGTCATCTCTATCGTCTGCTATTTGTCTTATTGCTTCTTTTATTGATAGAGCACTTTCTATTTTTTTTAAGGAATCTATACACTTATTGCAGGCTTCTTTATATTGACAAAATATTTCTTCTATAGACTCTATTATTTTATCTAAACTTTGTTCATTTATTATAATTTTTCTAATCTGCATCTTTAAGTTTTGTTTATTTTCCATTGTTTTAAACTACTTATTTTTTCCTTTCACCATTTATTTTACCATATTTTCAAATTCTGCTTCTGTAATAATAGTTACTCCTAGTTCTTGTGCTTTTGTTAATTTAGAACCTGCCTCTTCTCCTGCTAATACATAGCTTGTCTTTTTAGATACAGAAGATGATGTCTTTCCTCCAAACTTCTCTATCAAATCACTTGCTTCTGCTCTAGAATATTTTTCTAATGAACCTGTTAACACAAATACTTTTCCTTCAAATCTGTTGTCTTGTCCTTCTTCTTGCTGTAACTCCATATTAACTCCTGCTGACTTTAATTTGTTTATCATGTCTATTGTTTGTTCTTGTCTAAAAAAGTCGTATATATTGCTTGCTGTTATCTCTCCTACATCATCTACCATACATAAACCTTCTAGGCTTGCATTCATTAAATTGTCCATAGTCTTATATCTTTTTGCAAGTACTTTAGCTGCTTTAATTCCTACTTGTCTTATTCCTAATGAATTTATTACATTATATAAATCCTGTTTTTTGCTTTCTTCTATAGAATTTATTAAATTTTGTGCAAATTTCTTTCCATTCTTTTTTAATGATGCAATTTCCTCTAATGTTAGATTATATATGTCTGCAATATTCTTAATTAATCCTTTTTCTATTAGTTGTTCTACAATTTTTATTCCTAGTCCATCTATATCCATACATTCTTTAGATACAAAATGTTCTATTCCTCTTAGTAGTTGAGCTGGACATTCTATTCCATTACAATAAATTGCTGATTCTCCTTCTTCTCTTGTTGCCTTTGCTCCACACACAGGGCATGTTGTTGGTACAATTACTTCTTGCTCTTTACCTGTTCTTTTTTCTTTAACAACACTTATTACCTCTGGTATTACATCCCCTTGTTTTTGTATAATTACTCTATCTCCTATTTTTAAACCTTTCTCTTTTATAAAATCTTCATTATGAAGAGTCGTCTTAGAAATTGTTGAGCCTGCTACTTTTACAGGTTCTAAGATTGCCATTGGAGTAATAACTCCTGTTCTTCCTACTTGCCAAACCACATCTCTTAGTAAGGTTTCTTTTGCTTCTGGTGGATACTTGTATGCAATTGCCCAACGAGGCGTTTTATATGTTGTTCCAAGCTTTTCTCTAAAACTTAAAGAATCAACTTTTATAACGGCTCCATCTATTCCAAAAGTTAAATTTTCTCTATCTTCCCCTATTTTAGTAATTGCTTTTTTTGCTTCATCAAAATTCTTACAATAAATTCTAACAGGATTTACATTAAATCCTAATTTTACTAAATATTCTAATTGTTCATAATGCGAGTTAAATGGATTATTTTCTAATTTTTGTACATTAAATATATAAATATCTAATGGCCTTTGCTCTGTTATTTTAGCATTTAATTGTCTAAGAGAACCTGCTGCTGCATTTCTTGCATTAGCAAATAATTGCTTACCTAAAATTTCTTGTTCTTCATTCATTTTTTCAAATTCTTTTGTTCCAATAAATACTTCACCTCTTACGGTAATATTTATTTTTTCATTTAGAACTTTTGGAATACTTTTTATTGTTCTTAAATTATCAGTAATATCTTCTCCTACTAAACCATTTCCTCTAGTTGCTCCTCTTACAAAAACACCATCAATATATTCTAATGCTACAGACAATCCATCTATTTTAGTTTCTACAACATAGTTTAGTTCTTCATTTTCTTCCTCTGCTTGTTTTCTTACCCTGGTATCAAACTCTTCTAATTCTTCAAAAGAGAATACATCTTGCAAACTTTGAAGAGGAACCTCGTGTGTTACTTGTTTAAATCCTTCTTTAACATGTCCTCCTACTTTTTGTGTTAAAGAATCTGGCGTAATAAGCTCTGGAAATTGTTTTTCTAGTGCTTTTAGTCTATTCATCATCATATCATACTCATAGTCTGATATCTCTGGTGCATCTTCATCATAATATTTATTAGCGTAATACTCTAATTTTTCTCTTAATTCTTTTACTTGTTTTTTAGCTTCTTCTAATTCCATTAGACTTCCTCCATTGTATATTTTTTTACATTTGCTATTATATACAATATTTGGAAAAAAATAAAGACATTTTTACCTTTTTTTAATTTTAATATATTATAATATTTTTTAGCTCTATATATACTTTAATTCATCCTCTGCAATTCCATGTTCTTTCATGAATTCCTGACACTTATCCTCTATTAGTTTAAAATCGCAGCATCTTTCAATCAGCTTATCTGTAGCCTTTTTTTGTATAACTAAGAAATACAAATTCTTAGCCCTATTATTAATTCTAACCCTATTTTTTTCAATCCAATCCATTTGCATATATAGCATCTTTTTATACTTACTATCCTTAATTTCTTCTATATTTATTTCATGCAAATATCTACTAGGGATTGGTATCATATTATTTAAATTAATTCCGCCTAATCTTCCTTCATCTATTTTTAAGAAGTCCTGTGTATTCTTCATAGTTAAATGTTTTGGCTTTGGCGATGTAAGTGGTGCAAAAAAATTCTTTCCATTTACGCCTAAGACGACCCCTATAAATGGTCTATTTTGTTTTTCGTTTTCTACATATGGTATTTTCGGTTCATAATAGTGTAAGTAATTGCAATATTCTATACTTGCCTTGTATAAATTCATAGTTACTCCTTTTTTCCTTATGAATAAAAGTCACAACTTTTTTATAAGTTATAACTTTTACATTTTTACATTTTTCTATTTTTCTCTTTCTATTACTCTTTCTTCAAAACCAACTTCATCACTTGGGAACATTGTTATTATTTTAGATATATCATTTGGTAAAGTTACTATTGTTATATAATCTAATGTATGACCGTCACCTTGGCTTCCTCCTTGGTATCCGCATCCTTCTACTTTTATACAGTATATGTCACACATATATCCTACTTGTTTTTTTAGTTTTGATAAATCAATACTATTTAGTACATCCATAGGATTTACATTTAGTACTCCATGTAATTGTTTATTTTTATTATCTTTCATGTGTTTCATAAAATGTTTTGCTCTGCTTTCTTCATTATACACGTTCTCATCTATATTCTTTAGTATGTATTCATACATTTGCATTGACTTTTCATTATTGTTTTTTAAAGCATATAACCTCCCTAGTTCTAGTCTTGCATATGTATCATTTTCATCTAATTTTATTATTTCTTTAAATAATCTTTCTGCTTCTTCCTCTTTTCCTTGTTTTGCATATAGCTTTCCTAGTTCTAGTCTTGCATATGTATCGTTTTTTTCTAATTCTATTTTTTCTTTAAATAGTTGCTCTGCTGCTTCTTCTTTTCCTTGCTTTGCATATAGCTTTCCTAGTTCTAGTCTTGAATATATGTTATTTTCATCTAATTTTATTGTTTCCTTAAATAATCTTTCTGCTTCTTCCTCTTTTTCTTGCTTTGCATATAGCTTTCCTAGTTCTAGTCTTGCATATATATCGTTTTCTTTTAATTTTATTATTTCTCTAAATAAGCTTTCTGCTTCTTCCTCTTTTCCTTGCTTTACATATAGCTTTCCTAGTTCTAGTCTTGGATGCACTCCTTTTGGATTTAACTCTATATATTCTTTAAATAGTTTTTCTGCTTCTTTTTCTTTTCCTTGCTTTGTATATAGCTTTCCTAGTTCTAGTCTTGAATATATGTTATTTTCATCAAATTTTATTGTTTTCTTAAATAATCTTTCTGCTTTTTCCTCTTTTCCTTGCTTTGTATATAGCTTTCCTAGTTCTAGTCTTGGGTGCACTCCTTTTGGATCTAACTCTATATATTCTTTAAATAATTTTTCTGATTCTTTCTCCTTTCCTTGCTTTGCATATAGCTTTCCTAGTTCTAGTCTTGCATATGTGCTGTTTTCTTCTAATTCTATTATTTCTTTAAATAAGCTTTCTGCTTTTTTCTCTTTTCCTTGTTTTGCATATAGCTTTCCTAGTTCTAGTCTTGCATATGTATCGTTTTTTTCTAATTCTATTCTTTCTTTAAATAGTTGCTCTGCTGCTTCTTCTTTTCCTTGCTTTGCATACAGCCTTCCTAATTCTAACCTTGGGTGCACTCCTTTTGGATCTAACTCTATATATTCTTTAAATAATCTTTCTGCTTCTTTCTCTTTTCCTTGCTTTGCATATAGCTTTCCTAGTTCTAGTCTTGCATATGTGTTGTCTTCATTTAATTTTATTGTTTCCTTAAATAATCTTTCTGCTTCTTGCTCTTTTCTTATTTTCAAATAACATTTTCCTAATGTGAAACATGTTCTATCGTATTTTTCTTCATATTGTAATGATTTTTCTAAATATTCAATTGCATCTTTCCATTTTCTTTCCTTATACGCTTTCATCCCTGCAGAATAATATTGATTATATCTTCCATTTCTTCCTTTAACTTTATAGTTTTCCATGCTTTTCCTCCATTTTATCTTTATTAGTATACCATTTTTTATGTTAATTTGCAATAAGAATTAGTTAAAAAAATAGAGCGTTAATTGCTCTATTTTCTCCTATTTATGACATTTTTTCTTTAATTTTTACAAGTGTGTTTAGTGCATCTATTGGTGTTAATGTATTTAAATCTATTTTATCAATTTCACTTGCTACTTCTGCTAACTTAAAGTTAAACATATCAAGTTGTCCGTTTACTTGTTTCTTTTCTTCTTTCTGCATAGCTTTTTCGCTTATTATGCTTTTTCTTTCTAATGTTTTTAGTATTTCATTTGCGCGTTTCGTTACATCTTGTGGTACACCTGCTAAACGTGCTACATGAACTCCATAACTTTCATCAGTTCCCCCTGGAACTATCTTTCTTAAAAAGATTATATCTTCTCCTTTTTCTTTTACTGCAATTGAATAATTTTTTATTCCTTCTAATTTATCTTCTAGTCCAATTAGTTCATGATAATGTGTCGCAAATAATGTTTTTGCTCCACATCTTTCTTTGTCAGAAATATATTCTGCTACAGCCCATGCTATTGAAAGTCCATCATATGTTGATGTTCCTCTTCCTATTTCATCTAGTATTACTAAACTATTTGATGTAGCTTCTTTAAGTATAGTTGCAACCTCCATCATTTCTACCATAAAAGTACTTTGCCCCATGCTTAAATCGTCAGAGGCTCCTACTCTTGTAAAGATTTTGTCTACTACGCCTATTCGTGCAAAAGATGCTGGAACAAATGAACCTACTTGTGCCATCAGTGCAATTAGTGCAACTTGTCTCATATATGTAGATTTACCTGCCATATTGGGTCCAGTTATCATTGCAAGTCTATTTTCACCTTTGTCTAAATAAGTATCATTTTGAACAAAGCTTCCTGATGGTAACATTTTTTCTATAACAGGATGTCTTCCATCTTTTATATCTATTACTCCACTATTGTCTACTATTGGTTCTACATAGTTCATGTCTTCTGCAACTGTAGCAAAAGAGCACAATACATCTAATATTGCAATTATTTCTGCAGATGTTTGAATTCTTTTTATTTTTCTTTCTATGTCTTCTCTTATTTCTACAAATGCATTATACTCTAAGTTTATTACTTTTTCTTCTGCTCCTAAAATTTGATTTTCTAAATTTTTAAGTTCTTCTGTTATGTATCTTTCTGCATTTGTTAAAGTTTGTTTACGAATATATCTTTCTGGGACTTGGTCTTTGTTTGAGTTTGTTACCTCTATATAATATCCAAATACTCTGTTAAATCCTACTTTTAAACCTTTTATCCCTGTCTTTTCTCTTTCGTCTGCCTCTAGTTTTAATATCCATGTCTTTCCTTCTGTTGTAGCCTTTTTTAAATGGTCTATTTCTTCGTTATAACCTATTTTTATTAGACCTCCTTCTTTTACAGAAAGTGGTGGTTCTTCAACTATAGACTCTTCTATTAAATCATGTACATCTCTTAGTTCATCAAGCTTCAAGTACAATTCTTGTAATAAATTTGATTTTGTATTTGACAATATTTTTTTAATATCTGGTAGTTGCCTTACAGAATTTTTAAGAGATATCAAATCTCTACCAGTTGCACTTCCATAAGATATTCTTCCTGCTAATCTTTCAATATCATATACTCTTTTTAAAGATTCTATAATATCTCCTCTTAAAATAATATTTTCTTTTAACTCTTTTACCGCTTCTAATCTATTATTTATCTCTGTGACATCTATCAATGGATCATTTAACCATCTTCTTAAATGTCTTCCTCCCATAGAAGTAGAGGTTTTATCTAATACCCATAATAATGTACCTTTTTTAGATTTATCCCTCATCTTCTCTGTTATTTCTAGGTTTCTTCTAGCATTAATATCTAATGACATATATTTTGTCATGTTGTACATTACTATTTTATTAATATGGTCTAAATTATTTTTTTGTGTATCTAGTAAATAATACATAAGTCCATTTATAGATGCAATTGACATTTCTTTGTCTTGCAAATCTACTTCAACATTATTCTCGTTTGTAATGCTGTAGTTAGCTATTTTACTTGTATCTGGAATAAAGGCTTCAGCTTTTATTTTTGAGATAAATACATCAAAACGTTCTTTTATTTTATTTATTTCTTCAATGCTATCAAACATAAATGGATTTACAACTATTTCTGCTGGATTATATCTAGAGATTTCATCTAATAATTTTGGAAAGTTGTTTGTCCCAGTTATTTGTGTTGCTCTAAAATCACCTGTAGAAATATCACATACGCTAAGTCCAAAAAATGTTCCTGCTTTATATATGCTCATTATGTAGTTGTTTTTCTTTTCGTCTAAAAGGTTGCTCTCCATTACAGTTCCTGGCGTTACTACACGGATTACTCCTCTTTTAACAATTCCTTTTGCTTGTTTAGGGTCTTCTAGTTGCTCACAAATTGCTACTTTATATCCTTTTTCAATTAATCTAGAAATATATGTATCTGCTGCATGAAATGGTATTCCGCACATTGGAGCTCTTTCTTCTTGTCCACATAGCTTACCTGTTAATGTAAGCTCTAATTCTTTAGATACTCTTATTGCATCATCAAAAAACATTTCATAAAAGTCACCTAGTCTGTAAAACAAAATACAATCTTTGTATTCTTCCTTAGTCCTTAAATATTCTTGCATCATAGGTGAAAATTCTGCTTTTTCTGCCATATTTCTTCCTCTTTTCTACTACATTTTTTCTTCAACTTCATTTTGTTCAAAATATTCTTGCATAGTTCTTCCAAATACGCTATTTATTCCTCTTTCTAATCTTGTAAATAATGGATCTTTTCTGTCCTCATTGTTTGCTAAACTTTCATACATATTTCTATAATACCATTCTTGCTGTTCTTTTCCTCTACGAAAAGCAGAAAAATCAACTTTACCCTTTTCTTTAAATATTCTTTCTAAATCTTCTATATTAGAAATTTTGTCTGCAATTACTATTAGTTTTTCTCTTAAAGTTTTGGTTTTCATTTTATCAATTTTATGCTTTTTTCTTTCTTCCCAAGATTTACTTTTATCTAGCTCAGATGCAATATCTACTAAATGCTCTATATCTTCTCCAAAAACATTTTTTATATCTTCAAGTGTCCTATCAGTATCTTCTGGTACATCGTGCAAATATCCTCCTGCTATAACATTGTCATCTGCTCCATATTGTCTTAATATTTCTGCAACTGCCAATGGATGTACAATTGCAGGCTCTGTAGGTTTACCTTTTCTAACTTGTCCACTGTGTGCTATTACTGCATACATCAATGCTTTTTCGATTATGTTCTCTTTCATTTCATTTTTCCTTTCAAAAGTCTGAAATCAGACTTCATATATTCTATCTTGCAACATCTAATTTTTGACTCTTATTAATTTTTTCTTTTAATTTTTCTTTTATTTCATCTAGTTTTCTTATTCTTTTTTCTATATGTTTTGGTTCGTGTGCATAAGCATCACAATATTGTATATATAGTTGCTTTTTTATAAGTTCTAAATTATCTGCTTTCAAATTATCTACATCTATAATAGTATCATGATTTTCAACCAAATAACAAATATCTTCTATTTCTTGCTTGCTATACTCTAATCTTGTTAATATTATTCTAGACATTTGTGCTGACTTTTCTGGATGTCCTTTAAAATGTCTCACACCATCTTCTCCTTCTTGATAGGAATGTGGTTTTCCAATATCATGTAATAATAAGGCTAAACGAATTTGTAAATCTGGTTTGCTTTTTTCTAAAGCTACTTTTGTATGTTCCCATACATCATAACAGTGATGCGGATGTTTATGTTCAAATCTTACACAATCTTTCAATTCAGGAATTATTGTAAACAACATATTTTCATCAAGATAATATAAGTCATTTTTCATTATAATATCTTCTAATTCTTCTTTTCCTGCAATTGTACTTCTTAAATCTAAAAATAAATTTCTTAATCTTTTTTTGGTAGAATTATCAGGTATATCATCCAATTTACTTCTTCCATCAAATATTATATTTTTAATAAATATTTTATACCTATCCAATTTTGTTTGTTCTTCTTGTCCTTTTCCATTATTTATAAATTCAATTTTTATATTATCTTTATTTTCTGTCATCTTCATTATCTTATTGTTTATTCCCCAAGTTGCATCATCATCTAGTAAAAATTCTTTATCTTCTCCTAAAAATCTTTTTATTGGTTCATACAAAATATTTTCTTTTTCTATACAAAAATCCATTCTTTCTAAGTCAAATAAATCATATTCTTTTGGTGCCCCTTCAAATTGGAAATCATCCCACATACTAAATTGTAATCTTTTTTCTGGTTTGTTTTCCTCATTAAATATTATATATGTAATCTTAAAAAATGTAATGTAACCATTTTTTAATTTTTGATATACAATTTTACCATTTTTAGTATCAATTATTTTTTCCATTTAAACATCCTTTTTTTATCTTTTATTACCATTCCTAAAAACGCTAAATCTAATGTCTTTATAATTTCTTTACGGCGTTTCTACTTTCCCTTTAAATACCACATATGTTCTGATACTATTTCAAGCTCTACCATATTTCCTATTAAGCTTTTGTCTCCTTCAAAAATTACAACTTTATTAGAGTCGGTTCTTCCTGTTAACATGTCTTCATTGTTTTTACTTGTTCCTTCTACTAATACTTTTTGTTTAGTGCCTATATATTTATCATTGTTCTCTTTTATTTGGCTTTCTACTAATTCCTTTAGTCTATCAAAACGTTTATGTTTTATTTCTTCTGGAATTTGGTTTTCCATTCTATCTCCTGGTGTTCCAACTCTTCTTGAATATATGAACATAAATACTTGCTCAAAACATACTTTATTTACTACATCTAAAGTATCTTCAAAATCTTCTTCTGTTTCGCCTGGGAAACCTACTATAATATCTGTTGAAAATTTAACATTTGGAATTCTATTTTTCATTTTATCAACTAAATTTAAATATTGTTCTTTTGTATATTTTCTATTCATTAATTTTAATACGTTCGTGCTTCCAGATTGAAGTGGTAAATGCACAATTTTACTTACTTTTTCGCAGTCTCTTATTGCATCTATTACATCATCGGTAAAGTCCTTTGGATGTGGTGAAACAAAGCGAATTTTTTCTATTCCATCTATTTTATTTACAGCTCTTAAAAGTGTTGCAAATGAATTTACTCCTTCATATTCTTCAAAATCTATATTCTTTTCACGTTCTACTCTTAAATAAGAATTTACATTTTGACCTAATAGAGTTATTTCTTTATATCCATCACTTGCTAAAAGGCGAACTTCTTCTATAATATCTTTTGGACTTCTGCTTCTTTCTCTGCCACGTACATATGGTACAATGCAATAAGTACAAAAGTTATTGCATCCATTCATTATTGTTACAGAAGCTTTTATATTATCATTTCTACTAATTGGCAAGCCTTCTATTATTTCTCCATCTATATCTACTATATCTCTAATTTTTTTGTTTTCTTCTAAAGCTTGATATAAGTCTTTTGGGAATTTATGAAGTGTATGTGTTCCAAAAATTATATCAACATATGGATAACTTTGCTTTAACTTGTTTACAATATGCTCTTCTTGCATCATACAACCACCAATTGCAATAATTGTTCCATTGTTTTCTTTTTGTTTTTTTACTTCTCCAACTTTTCCAAAAAGCTTTTCTTCTGCATTTTCACGCACACAACAAGTATTGAATAACACTAAATCTGCATTACTCATTTCTTCTGTTCTTGTATAGTTCATTCTTTCTAACATTCCACATAATTTTTCAGAATCGTTTTCGTTTAGTTGGCATCCCATTGTTAAAATGTAATATTTCAATTTTTTCCCATTGTTTATCTCATTTACTTTTTCTATATACTTTAGTTCATCATCTATATTAATATTTTTCAACGCCTACTTCTCCTTTTTATCATTTGCTTTATTCTATTACATTTTTCAAGATTTTTCAAGAGAAAATGGCAAAATAATATAGTAGGAGAAGTCATTTTATTGTCTTCTCCTACTATATTATTTTTCATTTAGTTCGTCTAATAATAATCTTTCAATTCTATCTACATCTGGAAAAATCAAATTAATTCCGTTTTGATTTTAGTTTAAATATTTTATTTACTTTGTATGTAATTTCTCTTTGAGTTCCTTCAACAACTGCAACTGCTGCATTTCTAATAGTATCAATATGGTCTATGTATTTTTCAGTAATTGGAAAAATGTTTTGGATTAAAAAAGCTGATTCTTTCCTTCTATATTTGCCTATTACAATAGTATCACAAACTCCATTTCTATCTATTTTTTGTTTTTGTAATTTCCTATATTTTTCTACTTTAGAACTCATTGGAATAAACCATAAAATTTTGCTACCTGTGTTTTTAATGCAAAAATATGTAGGTCTTGTATTTCCATTTTCGTGATTTTTCATAAGTTTTTCATCTTTTGCAAATTCAAAGTATTCATCTTTTATATGATATACATACCCTGTTTCTAAAAACATAAACTTGTCCTTTCTAAAGTTAAAGCCTTCTATAACTTAATATAGAAGGCTAAATATTTTGGTTCTATAATAAATGTTGGGGTGGTTATATAAAAATAACTACTTCAACATTTTTTTGTAAAAAATAATGCACTT
>CAKPFO010000015.1 GCA_934153805.1 uncultured Clostridia bacterium
AAAGGAACAAACAAAACAGGAGAATATACATTTACAGGATTAGAACAAAACAAAGAGTTTAAAGTAAAAGTAGAAGTGGAAAACAAAAATGGAACAGCAGAAAAAGAAACAAGCATAATAAGGACAGTGACAGTAGCAGAGCTAACACAAGCAGACCTAGAATTCACATATAATCCAAATAATTGGACTAAAGATAAAATAGTAGTAACAGTAAATGCAAAAATAGAGTTACCAGAAGGCTATACATTACAAACAAGTAAAGATATGACAAAATGGGAAAATACAACAACACAAGAATTTGCAGAAAATGGATATATGTATGTACGTTTATATGATGGCACTAATGGAGGAAATTATGCAGTAGGAGAAGTAACTAAAATAGATAAAGATGCTCCAACAAATGTAAGTATAACAGCAGGAAATGTAAATAATAAAATAATAACATTAACAGCAAATGGAAAAGATAGTGCAAGTAAAATAAAAGAGTATCAATTCTATGTAGATGGAAAACTAGAAAAAACAGTAACAACAGCAGAAGAAAGTACAACCTATAATTATACAAGCACATTTGGAGACCACACAGGATATGTAGTAGTTGTAGATAATGCAGAAAATAAAACAACATCAAGTACAATTAATTTTAGTGACTACTCAATAAAAACAGTACAAGAGATGGCAACATTTAGAAATAGTGTAAATAACGGAACCACATATGAAGGAAAAACAGTAACATTATTAAATGATATAGACTTAAACAGTGTATGTAGTGCAAGTATCGGCAGTTGGGAGCCTATAGGGACAGTGGAAAATAAATTTAGGGGAAAGTTTAATGGAAATAGCAAAAATATAAAAAATTTATACATAGATGCCTCAAGTAGTTTTCAAGGATTATTTGGCTTTATAGAGCAAGGTGAAATTTTGAATGTAAATGTTTATGGTAGTATAACTAATACACAAACACATACAGGAGGAATAGTAGGAATGATTAAAAATGGAAAAATAGAAAATTGTAAAAACTATTCAAATGTTACTGCAGATTCAAGTTTCTCTGACGTACCAAGAGTGCAGGTAGCAGGAATTATAGGATATGCCGAAGGAACAGATATAAAAAAATGCATAAATTATGGTGAAATTACTAGTAAAGGAGGAGGCTACATAGGAGGAATTATAGCAAGTTCATGGGGAAATGGAAAAGTAATTGAAGACTGTATAAACTATGGGAAAATTACAGGATATGAAGGAATTGCAATTGGGGGAATCGTTGGAAATGCAGGACAAATTATAATACAGAGATGTGCAAATAAAAATACAGTTATTACTGAAAAAGGAGCTTGCCAAGGAGGAATAGTAGGTGGAATATGGCAAGATTCTGGAGGTAAGATTATCGATTGTTATAATATAGGAAGAATAGAAGGAAAAAATATAATTTCAGGAATATGTGGAGAAAATAAATCAAATATAGATATAGAAAATTGTTATACAATAGGACAGATTGTAGCAAAAACTGATGCCAGTGCATTAGCAAATGAGCATAATGGAGCAATTGCAAATATAGAGAATAGCTATTTCCTAAATACATGTGGGGCAGCAGGAAGTGGAACATCAAAAACAGAAACAGAACTAAGAGGTTTAGCTTCTACTCTTGGAAGTGAATGGGTAGCAGATGAAAAAGATACTACAACAGGGAAATGGAAATATAACAATGGATATCCAATTTTAAAATTTGAAATAAAATAGAAAGAACAATAAAGCACAAATAGAAAAAATAAAAGCAATTACTTTTTTACATTAGTAATTGCTTTTATTTTTTCTATTTAACCCTATTATTCTCAATAAATCCTCTAATAGTCTCATATAAATAAGGCTTAAATTCATTAATAGAAAGCGGTTTTTTAAATAATATAGAATGGTAGCAAGTAGAACTAACTAACTCTACTATCATGAATAATGTTATATTAGGGTCTTTCAAATTATATTCTTTAGCGTTTTGTAAAAATAATTTATAAAATCCATTATCATCATTTTCACTATCTATACATAGCTTATGAACTGTTTGATTGTATATCCCCCAAGACAAGTTTTTGGCAATAAATTTTAATAGATTTGGCGTTTTATTTAATTCATCTATGACATAATTTATTACATAAATTACCTGGTCAGGGAAATTTTCTATATAATTATTTTTTAAAGATTGAACAGCATCATTAAAAAGTTTTGCGGCTTTTCTAGAAATTAAAATATCTCTAAGCTCATATTTATCTTTAAAGTATAAATAAAAAGTACCTTTAGCTACATTTGCATTATCTACAATTTCTTGAATTGATGTGTCTGTTATACCTTTTTCTGTGAATAGTTTAAAAGCTGTATCTAACAGACGAGTTTCTTTATTTTTTTCTACATTATTATTTTCCATTTTATATTATCTCCTTTTGTTACAGAATTAAAAACCTTATCAGTAACTATGTATATTATGACATATTTTAGACGATTGGTCAATATACTTTAAAGAATTATAGATAAATTGGCTAGAAAAAAGAGATGAAAAGAGCTATATCCAAGCAAAAATACTAAATAATAACAAATTTAGAAATAAATATAAAAAAGATATTGACTAATGGTCATAAAGAGAGTATAATAAAAAACGAAATGACCGTTAGTCATAAAAGAAAGGAGAATGAATATGAATAAATTTGGAGAATTCATATGTAAAAGAAGAAAAATAATTTTAGTACTTAGTATATTACTAATAATTCCAGCAATATTAGGTATGAAAGCAACTAAAATTAATTATGACATACTTGTTTATCTTCCAGATGATATAGAAACAATCCAAGGAGAAAACATATTGTCAGAAGATTTTAATATGGGAGCGTTTTCAGTAATTATATTAGATGATATGAAAACAAAAGACATATTAAAATTAGAAGATAAAATAAAAGAAATTGAAGAGGTGCAAAAAGTAATCAGTACAGCAGATGTATTAGGAACAGATATACCAACAAGCATGATTTCAAACGATATAAAAGACAAGGTATATAAAGACGGTTCAACAATGATGCTAGTTACTTTTAGAGATGGAATTTCAGAAGACTCAACAGTAAAAGCAGTAGAAACAATAAGAAAAATAACAGATGAAAAATGTAAAGTAAGTGGTATGACATCTACACTTATAGATACAAGAAACTTATCAGATTCTGAGGTTGCAATATATGTAGTTATAGCAGTTATACTATGCTTACTAGTACTAGAAATAGCACTAGACTCATATGCAGTACCAGTATTTATACTACTAAATATAGGAATTGCAATTTTATATAATATGGGAACTAACATTGCACTAGGACAAATATCATATATT
The DNA here is from genome assembly GCA_934153805.1 of uncultured Clostridia bacterium. Classification (GTDB taxonomy): domain Bacteria; phylum Bacillota; class Clostridia; order TANB77; family CAG-508; genus UMGS1663. The sequence goes on from CAKPFO010000015.1 coordinate 3,359, forward strand.
ACAAAAGCAATTAGTGCTGTTTTACAATTAGGTGTAACAATGGACTTTGCAATATTCTTGTATCATAGCTATATGCAAGAAAAGCAAACACATACCTCAAAAGATGAAGCAATGGCAAGTGCAATATCTAAAACATTAACATCTGTAGTAGGAAGTTCACTTACAACTATAGCAGGTTTCTTAGCACTATGCAGTATGAATCTTACACTTGGAAGAGATATTGGTTTAGTAATGGCAAAAGGTGTTTTATTAGGAGTAATAAGTGTTGTTACAATATTGCCAGCTATGTTATTACAATTTGATAATTTAATAGAGAAAACTAAACATAAAGAGATATTACCTAAATTTACTAAAGTAAGAGACTTTACAATAAAACATTATAAATTAATTGCAATTATGTTTGTTATTATTCTTCCAATTGCATTATTTGGATATAATAGAACACAATCATATTACAACTTAGATAAATCTTTACCAACATATTTGGATAGCGTAGAAGCTAATAATGAATTAAAAGAGAAATTTAATATGGTTTCTACAGAATTACTTTTAGTAGATAAAAATTTACCAAGTAGTAAGGTAAAAGAAATGACAGATAAAATAGAAGCATTACCAGGAATAGAATGGACATTAGGAGCTTCTAAATTACAAGAAGCAGGTATACCAAAAGATGTATTACCAGATGATATAAAATCAATTTTTGAAAATGACAAATATCAATTAATAATTATAAATTCTAACTACGAGATGGCAACAGATGAATTAAATAGCCAAGTAGATGAAATTAACAATATAATTAAACAATATGATGAAAATGCAATGCTTGCAGGAGAAGGACCTCTTATGAAGGACTTAGTACAAATAGCAGACCATGACTTTAATAGTGTAAACACAGTTTCTATTGCAATAATATTCTTAATAATGATATTTGTTTTAAAATCAATATCATTACCAGTTATATTAATTATGGTAATAGAGTTTGCAATATTTATAAATATGGGAATTCCATATTACACAAATGTAACTTTACCATTTGTAGCATCTATAGTAATAGGAACTATCCAATTAGGAGCAACAATAGATTATGCAATATTAATTACTACAAAATATATAACAAATAGAAAAGAAGGAAAAGACAAGAAAGAGGCTGTAACAGAAGCGTTAGGAACATCTATTAGTTCAATTGTTGTAAGTGGACTATGTTTCTTTGGAGCAACATTTGGAGTAGGTGTATACTCAAAAATAGAAATGATTGGTTCTTTGTGTACATTAATGTCTAGGGGAGCTATTATAAGTATGCTTACAGTAATTTTAGCATTACCAGCATTTTTAATAATTTTTGATAAATTAATTTGTAAAACTACAATAGGTATGAGAGATATAAAATAGAAAGGATTGATATTTATGAATAAGAAAATAATAAAAGTAACATCTAGTTTATTATTAGCTACAATGGTAGCATATACTACACCAACATTTGCTTTTACTAAAGAAGAAACAGTATATTCTAAAACAAAGAGTAATGGAGAAACTTATCAAACAATAGTAAGTACACATTTAAAAAATGGCGATGAAGAAGATATTTTAAAAGATTTAACAGATTTGATTAATATAGAAAATACAAACGGAGATGAAACATTTACACAAAATGGAGAAGAACTAACATGGAATGCAAATGGTTCTGATATATATTATCAAGGTGAAAGCAAAAAAGAATTACCAATAAAATGCAAAATAACATATACATTAGATGGTAAAGAAATAAGTGCAGAAGATTTAGCAGGAAAAAGTGGAAAAGTAAAAATTACAATAGAATATGAAAACGAAGATGCACATGAAGTATATATAAATGGTAGAAAACAAACTTTATACACACCATTTACTGTAGCATGTGGAACAATTTTCAAAAATACAGAAAATAAAAACATAGAAATAACAAATGGTAAAATAGTTAATGATGGAACTAAAACTATGGTATTAGGAATTGCTTTACCAGGAATGCAAGAAAGTTTAAATATTTCTAGTAAAACAGTAAATTTACCAAATAAAGTAGAAATTTCTATGGAAACATCAAAATTTGAGCAAAATAATATTATAACATTTGTAACTCCAAAAATATTTGACGAAAGTATATCTTTTAGCAAATTAAATGAATTATATAGTAAAGTAGATGAAATTCAAAATGCTAGTAAACAACTAGAAGAAGGTGCTAACGCATTAAAAGAAGGAACTGCAGAATTTGCAGATAAATCACAAGAATTTAATAATGCTATGAAACAGTTAGAGACAGGAACTACTAAATTAAATTCAGGTGTAGATGCTGTAAGTGCAGGATTAAACGAATTAGGAACAGGTGTATCACAAGGTAAAACAAAAGCTACAACAGCATTAGCAGCTAGTGCAAAAACTCTATCAGAAGGAATTGATAAAATTATAGAAGGTAAAGATACAGAAATTAAGGCAATAAAAGCTCAAGTAATAGAAGGAGCAAATGCTGAGTTAAAGAAAGGACTTACAACAACTACAACAGATGCAAATGGAAAAGTAAGCTTAAGTGTTGGAGATGGAGCAAAACAAATCGCCGCAGGCACATTACAAGGAGTATTACAAAATGAACAATTTTTAGAGAGCACGGGAATAGAATTAACAGATGCTCAAAAGGCAGCATTAGTAAGTGCTCTAAAATCAAGCATGGACACAACAACATTAGAAACAGGAATAAAAAATGCAGTAGATAAAGTAACTGCAAAACAAGAAGCTGGTTTAGATTTAATAAACAATAATGAAGCTGGAGTAAAAGCAGGACTTACAACATTAAAAACACAAGCAGGAGCAAACATAAATGCAGGAATAAAACAAATATCAGATGGATTTGATGAAATAAGCACAGGCGTTTCTAAAATAAGTAAAGGAACAGATACTTTAAAATCTGGAACAGCAACATTAGCAAGTTCAACAAAAATGTTAGTAAATGCAAACGATAGCTTAACAGCTGCAAGTGTAGATATTAAAGATGGTGCTTATGAACTTGCAACTGGAGTAGAAAAATTTAACACAGAAGCTATTAATAAAATATGTAGCTACATCAATTCAAATGTAAAAGATATAGCTACTCGTGCAGAAAAATTACAAGAATTAGCAGAAGAATATGAAGGATTTTCTAAATCAAGTGAAGATACAAATAAAGAAACAAAATTTATTATAGTAACAGATAGTATAAAAGCAAAGAAAGATGAACAAGAAGAGAATAATTAAAAGTGGCAATGTGACAGTGGGTACGGAGATTTTGGCAACCAAAATAAAAAATATAAAGGCCAGTAGTTGTAAAACTGCTGGCCTTTGTGATATTATAAACACATATAACCTAAAAGGGGGAATTTTAACAAATGAATATATTAGACATTATTGCTAAAAAAAGAGATAATAAGAAATTAGCCAAAGAAGAAATTAACTATTTTATAGAAGAATATACAAAAGGAAACATTACAGACTATCAAGCAGCAGCTCTTGTTATGGCAATATTTATAAATGGAATGGATGATGAAGAAATCACAAATTTAACACTTGCAATGGCATATTCTGGAGAAATTTTAGATTTGTCAGAATTAGGAACTGTTGTAGATAAACATTCAACAGGAGGAGTTGGAGATAAAGTAACATTAATTTTAATGCCAATAGTGGCAGCTCTGGGAGTACCAGTTGCAAAAATGTCAGGAAGAGGACTAGGCTTTACTGGTGGAACAGCAGATAAACTAGAAAGTATACCAGGCTATAGTATAGATATTTCGATAGAAGAATTTAAGCAAAATATTAAAGATATAGGAATCAGTCTTATGACACAAACTAAAAATTTAGCACCAGCAGATAAAAAAATATATGCTTTAAGAGATACAATAGCATGTACAAATAGTATTCCACTAATTAGTTCTAGTATTATGAGTAAAAAGATAGCGGCAGGAGCAAATAAAGTAGTGTTAGATGTAACTTGCGGAAGCGGAGCATTTATGAAAAACATAAAAGATGCAGAAAAACTTTCAAAGCAAATGAGTAGAATAGGAAAACTTGCAGGAAAAGAAACAATCTGTGTTATAACAAATATGGAAGAACCTTTAGGCTATGCAATAGGAAATAATTTGGAAGTAATAGAGGCAATAGAAGCACTAAAAGGAAATATGCAAGAAGATGTAAAGCAAGTAGTGCTAGAATTAGGAGCATATATTTTAAAATTAGCAGGTAAAGGAGATAACATACAAGAAAATAAAGAAAAAATGCTAGATGTTATAAAAAATGGAAGGGCATATAAAAAATTTGTAGAGCTTGTAGAAAAACAAGGCGGAGATGTAACATATATAAAAGATATTAGCAAATTTGAAAAAGCAAAATATCAAATAGAAATATGTAGTAAAGAAGATGGATTCATTTCAGAAATAAATGCTGAAGAAATAGGAAAGCTAGCATCAAGATTAGGTGCAGGAAGAATGAAAAAAGAAGACAGCATAGATTATCAAGCAGGTGTGATTTTACATAAGAAAGTAGCAGACAAGGTACAAAAAGGGGAAAAAATAGCAACATTATATACTAATAAAGAAGATAAAATAGAAGAAAAAAATAATGTAACTAATATTATAAAAATTTCAAAAATAAAACCTAAAAAGATAAAGCCAGTACTAAAAGTGTGCTAAAAATAAACTGCTAATAGAGAAAAACTATTAGCAGTTTATTTTTAAGTTATCATCAGATAAAAAACGATTTAAATTTTTCATAGAAATTCCAGTATCTGTAGATAATGTTTCTAAAGAAGATGGAACCTCATTGTTTTGTAAAAATGTTTTTAATGTTGATTGCTCTAAAGCATCTTTAGATTCACAATTTGGACAAACATTATTTGAAGTTGTATAAAAAGCACCACAACGACAGCATCTATTTAATTCCATAACAATCCCTCCTTATGCTATAAATACGCGATATTTATTTTTCGACTTCATTCTATCATAAACGATAAAAAATATAAAGAGGTATTTTGAAAAAATAGTTGTATTTAAATGAAAAATATTATATAGTAAAGATAGAAAAAAATGAGAAAGGGGAGTATGTTATATAACATACAAAGTATAATATGAAATATATTAAAAATTTAATAAAAAATAGAAAATATTTTGCAATATGCGTAATTTTAGTATTTACAATATTAGGAGTAATTTTTGTTTATACGAGTATAGGAGATGTGTCAAATGAAGGAATCCAAAGTAGTGGGGTATCTTCATATACAACTGTTAGTAATGGAATAATGGGATTAATTAGTACAACAAATGTAGGAATGGTTGTAATTGGACTATTTAGTATATACATTGGATTGATTTTTGTTCCTAAAAATGCTAGAGGATCTCAAGATGATAGTGACTACATTGTAGAAAGAAGAGATGATAAGATTTATATAAAATATAAAGACAAAAGAGAGTTTTTAGTAGATAGTGAAGTATTTGGTCCTACAAAATTATTTTTTAGAGATAAGAACAACAAATTTGTTTCAATGGCTACAGGGTATCAAATATATAATTATGTAATAAATTTTCATTACAATGTGACAGAAAAAGAAATACCAGAAGGTAAGAAAATAGAAGTTTCTGAAATATACAATAAATTTGCGAATATTACAATTATGAATAGCGAAGAAAAAGAGCAATATATGAAAATTAAAAAAATAAAAAAATCAAATATGGTGAAAAAGATTAATGAAGGAAACATGTATTGGGCTGATTGTTATGTATATGATAAAAAAATTGTTACAACTTCAGACACAGATGGAAGAAGCTATACTTCTTACTATATAAAAGTTACTGATAAAAATTATGTTGTAGATAAATTGGTTGAAGTTTCAAAAGATACATATTATAGTGAAACTGGAAAAACTTTAAAATTAGTAATTCTTGATGAAACAGGGAAAGATATATTTGATGTAATTTAATTTATAAAAAGCCTTACTTTTAAAAGAGCAAGGCTTTTTATTTTTGGCGCGTTAGCCATGTTTATTTGCATAAAGCAATTTTGACTCCTTTTATAAATTTATAATTTTTTCTATAATTTCCATATCTTCAATTTTATTAATACCAAAACATTTTTTACCTAAATCTTTTATTGAAGCACCTAAATGATACATCTCTTTAGTATCTATTACTATAAATCTGTCGTGAAATTTATTTGTTTTTGCAACTTTTAATATTGAATATTCTTTATTAAATTTTTCAATATCAATTTTTTGTATATTGCTTTTTTCTGATGTTAATATAACAACTTCAACATTCTTATTTTTCTTTGTAAGCATTTTTAAAACACTATCATCTATATAATTATCTATTATTAAAATTTTTTTATTGGCCTTTTTGATAATATCAATTATTAAACTGTATGCATCATATATTTGTCCTTCAAAGAATATTTTTTGTTTAATATTTTCTTCGTGTTGCAATTGGTCAAATACTTTATCAAACTTTTTATCGTGTTCTAATAATCTATATTCTACATTTGTTAATCTCTCAAATAGTTGTCCATTTGAAGATAAAAATTTTCTCATCTCTACAAAGGCTTCTACAATTTTTATACTTACCTCAATAGCTACTTCATTTTTTAATAAACCTGATAGCATTAAAATACCTTTCTCTGTAAATACATAAGGCAGTTTTTGTTTTCCACCTCGTATGTTTGAAGTCGCAATTTGCGACTTCAAAGCTTCATACTCTTGACTGGTCAATTGAAAGCAGAATTCTATTGGAAAACGTTCAGAATTTCTTTTCACAGTTTCATTTATTCTTTTAGTTTCATAATGATATAATCTTGCAACATCACTATCTAGCATTACTTGTTTTCCTCTTATAGTATATATTAAATTTTTTATTTCTTCGTTTGATATATTGTCTCGAACTACCAAACTATTTATTTCATTTTTCATACTTTCACATCCTTATAAAAAACTATATATAGTTTAAAACATTTGTTTGCTATTGTCAAGTGTTTTATATTATTTATATATTTTTTTATTTATTGAATTGTTATAATAAACATTATATAACAATTCAAACACAAAATTTTCTTTTTTCTGTTTCATTATAAAGGTAATAAAAAATCAACCTTTTACAGTTGATTTCTTATTTTTTGATGTGACGATTTAATCTTTTGGTGGAGGTGAGGAGAGTCGAACTCCTGTCCAATACCTTTTCCATATAAATATCTACGAGTGTAGTTTATTCTTAAAATTCCTACAATATTACAGGAACAAACAACCGTAATATTGTAGTAGCCATAAAGATACCCACAATTTCTATGGCAAGAAATTGTTTTGTTTCCCACTAGTCGTCGCCTTATCCAAAGCAGTGGGCTCTAAGGTAAGACGTCGCAGAACTAAGCTGCGAATGCTAATTGTCTATTATCAGCGTTTATATTTAAATTCGCTTTTTTATAGTGGCCAAAGCGACCATCCACTACTCGCAATTTATACTTCTAAAATACTGTCGAAACCAAATACACCCCCAAGTATAGATACACAACCATTATACTATAAGAAATGTGAAAATTCAATGGAAAATGTAATGTTTTTTTAGTTAACATATTGCAAAATGTTGATAGATGTTATATAATGCGTATATTACAATAATATTAATGTGTTACAAAAATGTTAAATATATATTACAATTTAATTAATATTATTGACAACTAGAATTAAATGTATAAAATATAGATATAAAATGAAAGGGCTATTTATGAGAGTAATAAGTGGAATAGCAAAAGGAACAAAATTAAATTCAATAGATGACTTGTCAACAAGACCTACTTTGGATCGAGTAAAAGAAGCCTTATTTAATATAATTCAAAATCATCTTCAAGAAGCAGAAATATTAGACTTATTTGCAGGAAGTGGAGCTTTAGGAATAGAATGCTTAAGTAGAGGTTCTACGCATTGCACGTTCTGTGATAAATCTTATAAATCAATAAAAATGTTAGAACAAAACATTGAAAGAACAAGATTTGAAAGTAAATCAACTATAATAAATACTAGTTATGAAAAGTGTTTAGAAAAAGTAAAAGAAAGTAAATTTGATGTTATTTTTATAGATCCACCATATAAATTAGATATAGCGGTAAAATCTATAAAAATGATTTTAGACTATAATATACTTGCAAAAGATGGAATAATTGTACTAGAAACAGATGAAGAAGAAAGAGAATTAGAAGAGTTAAAAAATATAAATTTGGAAGTGTATGATGTAAGAAAGTATGGAAGAGTGAAACTTATTTTCTTACGCGAAAGGGGCTAATTAAACCATGGAAATATTCACATTATTAGAAACAATTGAGGAAATGCTAGAAACAAGTAAATCAATACCTTTTTCAGATAAAGGGATTATTGATAAAGAAGAAATGTTAGAAATAATTAAAGAAATAAGACTAAAATTACCAGATGAATTAAAACAAGCAAAATGGGTAAAAGAAGAAAGACAACGTATATTAGTAGAAGCTCAAAAAGAAGCAGATGACATTGTAAAAGAAGCAGAAAATAGAATTATTTCTATGATAGATGAACATGAAATAACAAGAAAAGCTTATGAGCAAAAAGCAGAAATAATAGAAACTGCAAATGAAATGTCAAGAGAAATTTCAAAAGGAACAAAAGACTATGCAGATAGCATTTTGGCAAACATAGAAACTGCTTTACAAGGAGCATTAGAAACAATACAAAACAATAGAAAAGAATTACAATAAAATAATTAATATAAAAACTAAGAAAAAGAGGAGTATGTTTTACTTACTATAAAGAGAATAGAAGTGATTACGCTGGGAGCTTCTAATAGAAAAGAAAACAGAAGGTAGCTTTGGAGTTGGAGTAATGAAATAGTAGTAGTTATTCTCGTTTAGCAAACGTTAAAATGCAATTAAGATACAAATTTTATTTGTAAATTAAGGTGGTACCGTGAGAATAAAAGCTCGCCCTTATTATGTAAGGGTGAGCTTTTTGAAACTTTACAATAAAATTAAAAAAGTAGAGTAAAAGTTTTACAAAGTAAGCTTTGTTTGACTTTAAATATACATATCAAATAGTCGAGATTGATATAAATAAAATTAAAGGAGGAAAACAACATATGTGTAAACATGAATTAGAAGGAAGATATGAGCCTAAATCATTTGAAGAAGAAATATACAAAAATTGGGAGGAAAATGGATACTTTAAACCATCTGATGATAGAACAAAAGTGCCATATACAATAGTAATTCCACCACCAAACATAACAGGAAAGCTTCATATGGGGCATGCACTAGACGACACAATACAAGATATATTAATTCGTTATAAAAGAATGCAAGGATTTAACGCTCTTTGGATTCCGGGAACTGACCATGCAGCAATTGCAACAGAAGCAAAAATAGTTGCTAGTATGAAAGAAGCTGGAATTACTAAAGAAGATATTGGAAGAGAAGGCTTTTTAGAAAGAGCATGGGACTGGAAAAAAGAATATGGTGGAACAATAATAAATCAATTGAAAAAATTAGGATGTTCTTGCGATTGGTCTAGAGAAAGATTTACAATGGACGAAGGTTTATCAAAAGCTGTTCAATATGTATTTATAAAACTATATGAAAAAGGACTAATTTATAGAGGAAAGAGAATGATAAACTGGTGCCCATATTGTAATACATCTATATCAGATGCAGAAGTTGAATATGAAGAAGAACCAACACACTTATGGCATATACGTTATAAAGTTAAAAATGAAGACAAATATATTATAGTTGCTACAACAAGACCAGAAACAATGCTTGGGGATACAGGTGTTGCAGTTCATCCGGATGACGAAAGATATAAAGACTTAATAGGAAAAACAGTAATCCTTCCTATAATGAATAAAGAAATCCCTATAATTGCAGATGAATTCGTAGAAAGAGAATTCGGTACAGGTGCAGTTAAATTAACACCAGCTCATGATCCAAATGACTATGCAGCAGCTCAAAAACATGGACTTGAAATAATAGAGGTATTTGACGAAAACTTTAAAATGGGTGATTTAGCTCCAGAATATAAAGGAATGGATTTATATGAAGCTAGACAAAAAATAGTTGAAAAACTTGAGGAATTAGGAGACTTAGTAAAAATAGAAGACTATACACACAATGTAGGAAAATGTTACAGATGCCACAATACAATAGAACCTAAAATTTCAGAGCAATGGTTTGTAAAAATGGAACCTTTAGCAAAACCAGCAAATGAAGCTGTAAGAAGTGGAAAAGTAAGATTTGTTCCAGAAAAATATAGTAAAACATATTTTGCATGGATGGACAATGTAAAAGATTGGTGTATTTCAAGACAACTATGGTGGGGACATAGAATACCAGCATATTACTGTGATGACTGCAAAGAAATTATGGTAGCAGATAAAATGCCAGAAAAATGTACAAAATGTGGTAGTACACATATACATCAAGATGAAGATACATTAGACACATGGTTTAGTTCTGCATTATGGCCATTCTCAACATTAGGTTGGCCAGAACAAACAGAAGACTTTAAATATTTTTATCCAACAGCAACATTAGTTACAGGATATGACATTATATTCTTCTGGGTAGCAAGAATGATATTCTCTGGAATAGAACATACAGGAGAAGTACCATTTAAAGATGTTTTAATACACGGAATAGTACGTGATAGCCAGGGAAGAAAAATGTCTAAGTCTTTAGGAAATGGAATAGACCCATTAGAGATTATAGAAAAATATGGTACAGATGCATTAAGATTTTCATTAATACTTGGAATATCTGCAGGAAATGACATAAGATACATGCCAGAAAAATTAGACCAAGCTTCAAACTTTGCAAATAAAATATGGAATGCAGCAAAATTTATAACAATGAACTGTGTACCAGATGAAGAGGTTATAAAATACCATGAAGACAACTATGACAGAACTACACACACATGGAAAGAAAATTCTTTAAACATAGAAGATAAATGGATAATAAGCAAATTAAATAAATTAATTGGAGAAGTATCAAATAATATAGATAATTACGACTTAGGAATAGCCCTTCAAAAAATATATGATTTTATATGGAATGAATTCTGCGATTGGTATATAGAAATGGTAAAAGATAGACTATATAGCGAAAATCATGAGGAAAAAGTAAAAGTTTGCTACGTATTAGACTATGTATTTGGCATAGCAATGAAACTATTACATCCATTTATGCCATTTATAACAACAAAAATTGATAAAAGTTTAGTAAGATACAATGATAAAGAATTAATGGTATCAAAATGGCCAAAACAAAAAGATAACTTAGACTATGAAAAAGAAGAAGAAATAGTAGAAAAATTGAAAGAAATAATAGTTGGAATAAGAAATATAAGAAATAACATGAATATACATCCATCTAAAAAATCTAAATTAGTTTTTGTAACAGAAAAATATACAAATGAAATAAAACAAAGCGAAGCATTCTTAAAGAAATTAGGATTTGCTACAGAAATCGAAATAGAAGATAGAAGAGAAAATATTCCTGAAGATAGTACATCCGTAGTAGCCGACGGAATAGAAGCAATAATACCATTTGGAGATTTGGTAGATAAAGAAGAAGAAAGAAAAAGATTGCAAGAAGAAATTAAAAAGTTAGAAGCAGAAGTAGCAAGATGTGAAAAGATGCTTTCAAATCCAGGATTTGTATCAAAAGCACCACAAGCAAAAATAGATGAGGAAAAAGCTAAACTTGCAAAATATCAAGAAATGCTAAATGTAGCAAAATCAAAAATGTAAAATAGGAGGCGTGTCTAAAGAGGCACGTCTTTTAATGATGTGCAAATAGGGAGTTTTGTCGAAAACTTATAAGGATTCGACAAAACTTCTTACTTTTTGCTATTGGAAAATATTTCCAATTAATATATAATAAGAAAAACAAGAAAGAGGATGTTTAAAGTTGAAACAAAACTTTTCAACTAGATTTTACCTCAGGAGGGAAAGTGATGAAAAATGAATTCAAAATACGATAAAGACGATAAAGTCTTATTTTTAGAAATAACGGAGGAGATAGACCATCATACTACAGAAAACATAAGGAGGAAAGCGGATGATGAAATTACTAGATTTATGCCGAGAAAAGTTATATTTGATTTTAGTAACGTTTCTTTTATGGACAGTGCAGGAATAGGAATGATACTGGGAAGGTACAAAATGATGAAAATGCTAGGTGGGTCTCTAGAAATGGAAAATGTAAGTCCAAGTGTGAAAAAAATATTTGATATGAGTGGGGTAACAAAAATATGTCCGATAGTAAAATAAAAAAGTTAGATTATAAAAAGTATAAGGAAAAGATTTTAAATAGTTTAAAGAAAAAAGAGGAAAAGTATAAGTATTTACAAAAATTTTATAAAAAAGAATTGTGAATATGCTTAACTTTATAATATATTTTTTGTTTCCTCGTTCAAGCTAAATTATTTAGAAATTCTAATATAAGTTTTATGGGACTCTTTCAATAAATGAACATTCCCTATAAAATTTATATAAGAATTTCTACAATAATTTACTTTCAATACGGAAACAAAAAAATATATTATAAAGTTTTAATAAAATAAATAAAATTTTTTTGATAAAGGGTGAGGATTAAGAAAAATGAAAAATGTTTATGAAAATGAGATGAAATTAGAGTTTATAAGCAAATCAAACAATGAAGCTTTTGCAAGAATAAGTGTTGCAGCTTTTGCAGCCCAACTAGACCCTACTATAGAAGAACTTGCCGATATAAAAACGGCAGTATCAGAAGCTGTAACAAATTGTATTATCCATGGATATGAAGATAGAGAAGGAATAGTAAAAATAGTGTGCAAAATAAATGCAAATACACTTACAGTGGAAATATCAGATACAGGAAAGGGAATAGAAAATATAGAAATGGCTAAAAGACCATTATATACATCAAAGCCAAATCTAGAGAGGTCTGGAATGGGATTTACAATAATGGAAAATTTTATGGATGATATGAATGTTGAATCTATATTAGGTTTAGGAACAAAAGTAACAATGAAAAAAACTATAAAAAAAGAAGAAATAAGTGACGAAGATATAACACAAGTAATTAATCAAATTAATGGATGTTCTAATGTAAATATATAATTACAAAAGAGGAGACCATGTGATAAATGTTATTTGAAAACAATGTTAAAGATATTATAGAAGCTCAAAATGGAAACAAAGAGATATTAGCAACATTAATAGAACAAAATAATGGGCTTATTTGGAGTATAGTAAAAAGATTTAAAGATAGAGGATATGAGTTAGAAGATTTATATCAAATAGGGACAATAGGTTTTATCAAGTCTATAAAAAGGTTTGATACTGGGTTTGATGTAAAACTTTCTACATATGCTGTACCATACATATTGGGAGAAATAAAGCGCTTTATAAGAGATGATGGAAGCGTAAAAGTAAGCCGAAGCATAAAAGAGCTTGCAGGGAAAATAAGAGATATTCAAACAAGACACTTAAGAGAGTATGGGGAAGAAATATGCATAAATGAAATTGCTAAAGAACTGAAAATATCAAAAGAAGAGATTGCTGTTGCGTTAGATTCTTTAAACCCTGTAGTTTCTATATATGAAGATACATATTCTAATGATGAAAGTGGAATAAGTGTTATTGACAAAATAAGTAATGACGTAGATGAATCTGAACAAATTGCTAATAGACTTAGCATACGAGAATTAATTGAAAATTTAAATGATAGAGATAAACAAATAATTATGCTGAGATACTATAAAAATAAAACACAAATGCAGGTTGCAAAAATACTAGGGATAAGTCAGGTACAAGTTTCTAGAATAGAAAAGAAAATATTAGAAAACATGAAAAATAAATTAGTTGCTAATTAATACAAAATACGATTTGTACCTGGGAAGGAAAGAAATAAGTAATGAGGAAAATAATATTTTATATATTAATTTTTATTGTAATATGCTTTAGTATACCTGTTATATTTACAAATATAAATGAAACAAAAGTAGTTGTAAGTCAAGCAAATACCGAAGAAGATAATAATGTAGAATATGATTACAAAGAATATCAAACAATAAAGTTACTACATTCTGCTAGTAATGAAGTAGAAGAAGTTAATTTAGATGAATATCTATATGGGGTTGTATCTGCAGAAATGCCTGCAAGTTTTGAAAAAGAAGCATTAAAAGCGCAGGCAGTTGTAGCAAGAACATATACCATATATAAAATAAAAGCTAATAGCAAAAAACATGAAAATGCAGACATATGTGATTCAGCATCATGCTGCCAAGCATGGATAAGCAAAGTGGACAGATTATCAAAATGGGAAGAAAGCTCTAGAGAGGAAAACTGGAATAAAATAGTACAAGCAGTAGATAGTACAAAAGGCAAAATTATTACATATAATAGGGAACCGATAAATGCGTTTTTTCATTCAAATAGTGGAGGAATGACAGAAACAACTGTAAATGTATGGGGAGGAACAAACTATCCATATTTACAGACAGTAGCAACATCTGGAGAAGATACATATACACAGTATCATTCTGAGGTTACATATACAAAACAGACTTTTATAGATAAAATAAAGCAAAATCATAGTGATTTTGAAATAAATTTTGATGATGCAGAGTGTATAAAAATATTAGAATATACAGATGGAAACAGAGTAAAAAAAATAAAAATAGGTAATTTGGAATTAAGTGGGGTTGAGGTTAGGTCGCTACTTGGCCTTAAATCTGCTAATTTTAAAGTTAGTATAGAAGCGGATAATATTAAGTTTGAGGTAATAGGATATGGACATGGTGTAGGAATGAGTCAAACTGGGGCAGATAGCATGGCAAAAAGTGGAAGTAATTATGAAGAAATAATTAAACATTTTTATACTGGTGTTGAAATTACTAATTTATAATAGGTCATTTGTTTTATGATTTTAATAAGATGTTTTTGCCTCCTCGTTCGAGCTAAATTATTTAAAAATTATAATAAAAATTTGATAATATATTGTTTTTTATACCTTGTGTGTCGCGGCCTTCCTTTTTAAAAATAACTAGTGCGTTGACCACTCCAATTACACTCGCATTCGTTTGTTTGGCCGCTTACGAGGTATTTCAAAAATAATATATTATCAAATTTATTAATATATACTAGAAAACTTTAATATTATAATTTCTCAGTACGTCGACTGAAAAATATCTTATTAAAATCATAAACCAAACGTTAATAGAAACTTACTAAGTTAACAAGGTATAAAATAGTAAAAAAAGGAAATACTCTAACTAAAATAAATAAGGAGGAGTTGCCATGAGAAACAGAGGAAGAAGAAATTTTGATGAAGACTATGAAACTAAAAAAATAATTTATATTACCGTAGCTGTAATAGGAATTGCTATATTAGCCTTTGGAATAACTTTTGCTGTATATAGTAATAAATTAGGAAAAGAGATAAAACAAGGAGAATTTGCTTCAAAAATAACAGACTTGTCAACAAGTGAAAATAATGAAAGTTCACAAGCAAGTAGTATGATAGGAAAAAATGTAAATGAGGTGCAAAAAGAAAATACAAATAATGAGAATACTACTAAAATAGCAATCAACACTAGTAAAGTTGAACAGACGAATACTCAAGTACAAACTAACACGGATGTTAACAATACAAATAGTAATACTACCTCTAATATTATAACTAATACTACGAAAGAAACAAAAGAAGAAAAGAAAGAAGAACTTAAATTTATAAAACCAGTAGAAGGTGAAACTGTAAGAGAGTTTGCAAAAGAAAAGTTAGTATATTCAGAGACACTAAAAGAATGGATAACACATAATGGAATAGATATAAAAGCAGAGAAAAAAACAATAGTAAAAGCAAGTGAAAAAGGAATTGTAAAATCAATAAAAAATGATCCAAGGTATGGAATAACAGTAGTAATAGAACATGAAGAAGGGTATGTAACTGTATATTCTAATTTACTAACAGCAGAGTTTGTAAAAGAAGGAGAAAAAGTAGAAAGTGGACAAACAATAGGAACAGTGGGAAATACGGCAGCATTTGAGGTTTCAGATGAACCACACCTACATTTTGAAATGTTAAAAGATAATGAATATATTGATCCGAGTTTGTATATAAAATAGATATAGAAAATAGTATTTTATTAATTTTGATTAAAAGAATACTATTTTCTTTTTTTAATTATTACAATTGTTCTATTTCTTCCTTTGATAAGCCTGTTAATTCAATAATTGTGTCAATATTCATATTTTTAGATTTCATTTTTTTAGCTACTTCGAGTTGAGATTTTTTTTCCCTTCTTCTAGGCCTTGTCTTTTAGCATAATTCATACCACTAATGTAGTCCATTTCCCATTTTTCATGAAGTTCAGCTATACGACGAACTTCTTCGTCGCCTGTAAAATAATCCATCTCAAATTTTGCCTTTTTTAAAGTTTTATTTTTCTCTTCAGCCACTTTAATCAACCTCCTAGTATAATATTAATATATGTATATCATAATCTTAAGAATTAGTAAACTTAAATAGTTTACTAAATTCTTTAAGATTATGACAAAATTATCAGATTTCTTAAATCGTATAAAAATTTTATAGAAAAATTTTTATGTAAGGGATTTTAGGGGTGGAACGATGTGGGTAAGTTGAAGAATTTTTTATATGTGACTTTTGCAACTAAAATATAAGATTTAAGGTAGGTAATAAGAATATAATAATTTATGTCATAAAAATATAATGCGTAAGCAATATTTTTTGTAATAGAAATGTAATAGAAATGTAATATAAATATAATAGAAGGTTAAAACCTTTGCGAGAGTATATATATCGGTAGTTTTTATAAAGAAAAACTATTGAAAAAGGGTAAAAGTAATGATAATATAAATAAAAAATAAATTTATAAAATTTAATAAAATTTTCAAAAAAGGGAAAATGAAAATGCACAGTTAAATTTTTTAGGTCGTCAGACCAAATTAACAAATAATGAAAGGGGAATACAAACAAATGAACAAGAAAATAAGAATACAGGAGAATAATGCTATAACATTAATCGCACTAGTAATTACAATTGTTATATTAATAATTTTAGCAGGTGTAGCAGTAAATCTATCATTAGGTGAGAACGGAATATTTAATAGAGCAAAAATAGCTAGAGAGCAATATAAAATGGCAGAAGTAAAAGAAAAAATTGAACTAGCAATAGTAGATATACAATCAGAAAAAATGAGTAAAGGCGAACAATGTACAATAGATACAATAATAAGTGAATTGCCAGGAAAAGTAAATGGATTAACAATAAGCAAAGACGGCGAAAATGCAAAAGGAAAGTATAATGACTGCGATTTTACAATAGATTCAAGTTTAAAAACAACAATTGAAGGATATACTCCATCAACAGGCGGCAGTACAGGAGGAAGTTCTACACCAACAACTATATTAGTTGATACAATTACATTAAATAAAACATCATTAGAACTAACAGAAGGTCATGAAGAAACATTAACAGCAACAATAAGTCCAACAAATGCAACAAACAAAGAGGTAACATGGTCAACAAATGCTGACTCAATAGCAATAGTAGACACAACAGGAAAAGTAACAGCAGTAGCAGAAGGAACAGCAATAATAACAGTAACAGCAAAAGATGGCAGTGGGGCAACAGCAAGTTGCACAGTAACAGTAACAAAAGAAGTATCTACAGCAGATAAATATGGACAATATGTAGACTATCCAATAGACCTAAACGGAGATGGAGATACAACAAATGACTGGATGATATTCTATATAGCAGATGGAAAAGCAGAAGGAGAAGAAGCAGGAGGAGCATATGCAGACAATGTAGGAGATACATATATAATAGCAGCAGATTATTTGAAAAATGCAGACAGTAGATTAAAATTGAGTCAAATGGGAACTATAACAAAAAACGGAGCATATAGTATATATTGGGCAAATACAAGTGCACTACCAGCAACAGTACAAAAAACAGGAACAGAAAGCTTCACAGTAGCAGGAAGAACAAATACAAGTACAACAATAAATAAATTATTTATGCAAAATAAATTTGGAGAATTAAATAGTAGCAATGAAAATGTAAGAGCAGTATCAACATTAATAAATACAGCAAACTGGGAAGGATATGTAAATACAAGTTATGCCGATTATGCAATAGGAGCACCAACATTAGAAATGTGGGTAGCAAGTTGGAATGGAGTATATGGAGATAAATTAAAATTGTATACAAATATAAAATCAGGAACAGGATATTATGTAGGAACAGGTTCAAATAGTACAACAAACTATCAGCAATCTATAACATCAGTAACAGGCTGGCAAAATAACACATTATATTTCCCACACGGAAATAGTAGTTATCAAAGTTGCTATGGAACATGGTTGGTCTCTCCGTCTGCTAGCAGCACTAGCAATTTGATGCGCGTGCATTACGGCGGCTATGTTAACTACAGCGCGTATAACTATAACAATTTGGCGGCGCGTCCCCTAGTTCATCTAAAGTCTAATTTCCATTTAGAGAGAAAACCGGGAACAACAAATGTGTGGCAAATTGTAAATGATTAGAAAAGTTATCCATAAGAAAGCGAGCATTGTCAAGCCTTGTGTCTGACGCTCGCAAAATTTAAATATGGCTGGAATAAAACGAAGAAGGGTATATGGAAAAATGAATGAAATAATAAAAAGTTTTATTTAGAACTATTTTTAAGTAGCATCGTATAGTGCTACTTTTTTATATTAGTAAGGAAATTTTAAATATAATTTACTGATATCTGGATGGACTTAATAAATAGGAAGAAAAATATGCATATGAAATTGAAAAAATGCCAAATAATAATCATAACCATACATTTTACAAGTAGCTATGGCTACAATATTACAAAAATATTACAAAAATATTATTTTTACATTACACTTCCAAAATACTGTTGTTTTGAATTTATAAATGTAGTAAAATAAGATAAGAAATGTTATTTTGTCAAAACAAAGAGAAAAAAATAAACCCATAAGATAAGAAAGGAATGAGAGTAGATATGGCAATGAATCCAATGCAAAGAAAAGCAAATAATTATTTATTAATAGGGGTGTTAGTGACTTTATTAATAACAGGAAGTATAATAGCAATGTTATTTATACAACTAAATAAATTACAAACTCAAATAAAAACACAAGAGGCAAATTCTAAAAATGTATATGTTGTCTCTAAAAGTATAAATTCAGGAGAAACTGTTACATTAAGTGGATTAAAACAAGTATCAGTTACAACAGATGCAATACCAGCAGATGCATTAACAGCATCGAACATAACAGAAAATACAATAGCAAAAATAGACTTAAAAACAGGAACAGTTGTAACAACTGCTATGGTTGCAGAAAGCGATGACCAAACAACAAAAGATGTAAGAGTTCAAGAATATAATATGATTGTACTACCAAGTCAAATAAAAAATGAAGATTACATAGATATTCGTTTAAGAATGCCTAACGGAACAGATTACATTGTAGCATCTAAAAAGAAAGTAGAAATACCAACAATAGATGGGGTAGAATCTGCAAATACAATAAGAGTAAAAATGGCTGAAGAAGAAATATTAACAATGAGCAGTGCAATTGTAGAAGCATATTGGGCAACAGGTTCTGTATTATATGCAACAACATATGCTGAACCAGGAATACAAGAACAAGCAACACCAACATATTTAGCAAGTGATAAGGTTATAGAACTAATGAATAATGACCCTAACATCGAAACAGTTGCAAAAAATGCTTTATTTACAAGATACAATAGTACAGCAAGTTCAGTTAGAGGAAATATAACAAGTATATTAAACTCATATTCTGCAGATGGAAATACAAATGTACAAAGTGGAGTTAAAGATGAAATAGAAAGAGCTCAAGAACAAAGACAAAGCTATTTAGAGTCTTTAGCAGGAAACTAAAACTTGAAAAGGAACGTGAATAAATAATGAAAAAAATAGGATTTATTGGAGCATATGATAAAACAGATCTTATTACATATGTGTCAAAAATATTAGTAGAGTTAGGAAAAAGTGTACTTTTTGTAGATGGAACTATAACACAAAAAGCAAGATATATAATACCAACTATAGAACCATCTACAACCTACATAACACAATATGAAGGAATAGATGTTGCAGTAGGATTTGAAACTTTAGAAGGAATAAAATCATATTTGGGAATACCTGAAACAGAAGAATTGAATTACGATATTATAATAATAGATGCAGATACAGCTGATAGTGTTACTAACTTTAAAATAGAAAATTGCGATAAAATTTATTTCGCAACATCTTTTGATATGTATTCTATACGAAGAGGTGTAGAATCAATAAGCGGTATATATTCTCCTATAAATGTAACAAAAGTGTTGTTTTCAAAAGAAGCTTCAAGAGAGGAAGATGACTACTTAAATTATATGACTTCTAATAGCAAAATAATATGGGATCAAGAAAAAATCTATTTTCCATTTGAATTAGGAGATCAAACAGTTATATATAAAAACCAAAGAGTTTCTAAAATAAAATTAAGAAAATTGACTACACAATATAAGGAAGGACTTTTGTATATAGCAATGCAAATTTCAGGAGAAGAAGATTATCAGAAAATGAAAAAAGTATTCAAAAAAATAGAAAAAGGAGTATAAAAAATGGCGATAATTGCATTTTGGAGTGAAGAGAAAAATGAAACTGGTCAAACATTGTCAATGGTTGCTTTATCAACATATATGGCAATACAACATAACTATAAGATATTAAATGTAAGTACAAATTTTAAAGACAGAACATTAGAAGATTGCTATTGGGTAGAAGATAGACAGGCATCACTTGTTAAAAAAATTACTAAAACAGATTCAACGATGATAGGTTTAGAATCTGGAATTGAAGGTTTGGCAAAAATAATTAGAAGTAATAAAACAACTCCTAATATTGTGTCTAACTATAGTAGAGCTGTATTTAGTGATAGATTAGACGTACTATGTGCACCTAAAACGCAAGTGTATAGTGAATACTATGAAATCGCTAAAATGTACCCAGATATAATAAATCTTGCAAATAAGAATTATGATTATGTTTTTGTAGATATATCAAAAAGAATGGGAGAAGAAGAAGCAAATAGAATATTAGAAATTGCAGATGTTATTGTTATTAATATAACTCAAAAGCTAAGAATAATAGAAAAATATGCAATACTAAAAGCAGAAAATAGCTTTTTCAAAAACAATAATATATTAATAAATATAGGAAGATATGATAGATATTCTAAATATAATACAAAAAATATTTCAAGATTTTTAGGATTAAAAAAGGAAGTTTGTGTAGTACCATATAATACATTATATTTTGAAAGTTGTTCTGAAGGAAAAGTTGCAGAATTTTTCTTACGATTAAGAAGTGCAGATTCAGAAGATAGAAATGGCAACTTTATTCAAGAAATTGAAAAAATGACAAATGAAGTGATATTTAAAATACAAGCATTACAAATGAAAATGTAACAAAATATTTTAGGAAAGGAGCCCTTAAATGAACCTATTTAACATTTTTATGATAATAGCCATATTAGCAATTGCAGGTTTTTTACTAGCACGAAAATTAAAAAAGAAACAAGACGAAAAAGTAGAAGAACAAATTAGAGTTGATGATAAAACATATACTTTAGATAAAATGACTGCATTTGTAAGAAAGAGATTGGATGAAATTACAAAAATAAATTTATATGATATAGGGCTTTCAGAAGAAGAATTAAAAAGAAGAAAACAGAAAAAGTATGAATTGAAAAAAGCTTTAAAAGGTTGTACATATGGAGATGTTAATGATAAAAAGTATATAAAAGAATTAATATATGATTTATTAGCAAAAGAGTATGGAGTTACAGAAATAAATATTTCTAAAGCAATACCTTTTGATGTACCTTCATTACTTACTGCTCAAGATAAATTTGAAATTATACTTTATATGTATAAACAAGAATTCGAGTATGAAGCTTTAACAGAAATTATAAAAAAATATGATTTAGCAAGATTAAAATATGTATCAGGAGAAACTAAACCTTCTTATGTAATAACAGAAGAAGAAATAAACGATATATTCGAAAAAGAAAATTTTGTACTTTCATTCCAAGATAAATTAAATGTTGTAGTACAAAGAATATATCAACATTATAAAGGATATAGCAGTATAGATGAGATAAGAGATATGAACATAGATGGTATCTCAGGAGGTGTATCTGGACTTCCAGAAAGTTTCTTAAGTCAAGTAGCACAAACAGATGGAGATTATTTAAGCCAAATTATGGATAATAAAGTTCCACGTGCATGTGATAGTATTTGGATAATGTTCCAAGGAAAATCTATACGTTTAGGATTCCTTTCATTTGGTAGTGAATCTGAACTAAAAAGAGTATGCCAAAACATATACAAATATAATAATCCAGGCCAATTATCAGATACTAATGGTTATAAAATAAATGAAATGAAAGATGGTTCTCGTGTTGTTGTTGTAAGACCAAGCATGTCAGAAACATGGGCATTCTTTGTAAGAAAATTCGACGTTAAACGTGCTACACTAGAACAAATAGTTCGTTTCCCTGGAAAAGAAGAAGCGATAGACCTTTTAAAATATTTAGTAAAAGGTGCCAGAATTATATCACTAACTGGTGAACAAGGTTGCCGGAAAAACAACAATGCTTATGGCTATGATAGAAAACATATACGAAACAATGAACCTTCGTATTACAG
>CAKPFO010000016.1 GCA_934153805.1 uncultured Clostridia bacterium
TGGGCTGTAGCCAAGCGGTAAGGCACCAGACTTTGACTCTGGCATGCGCTAGTTCGAATCTAGCCAGCCCAGCCATACGTATAAGCGACTTTCAACGAATTGAAGGTCGCTTATTTTTTTGTTTTTTGTTCTACTTGTCCAAAACTTGTCCAACTTACAAATATATTTTAGTATAGTATAGTAAATTATAGCATTTTATTAACTATATCTATTCTTACATGATTATACACTTTAAATATTAATCTTTTAAATAATTTAATCACTATCTTTTCTTTCCAATTGCATTTTTCTAAAATTTCATTAATTATTTCATTTCCTACTTCATTTTTCATTACATATATTCTCCATTTCTTATTATATTGAAGCTTCTATAATTCTTATATAATGAATAGTATTCTCTTTAGTGAACCTTATATAAAAACGTAAATTTTATATTTGAAAATATATTTTTATATTTTCGTATAATTTTTCTTAAAATCTGGGAATCACTGGGAAAAATATAAAAAAAAGAAGTATATTTCTATACTCCCAACACATATAAATCTTTTATTTTAGTTATAAATTCGTCTTTATCTTTTATTTCTTTTCTGTATTTTTTTATTTCTGATATGTATTTATTATATGTTTCATTACTTATATATGAGTTTCTATATAAGTCTTTATAATAATCAAAAGCTAATTCGTATGCTTCTAACTTTGTTTTTACGTCTTCATATTCAATATCTATGCTTTCTTTATATATTTCTAATATTTCTTTCATATCATGATATTCTTTAAACTCATCTTTTATTGCTACTATCTTATAATTTTGTTTTTGTAGTTCTATTAGATTAACAACTAATGCGTCCTTATATATCTCTTTACATCTTAACACTTTATCTTTTTCATAGCTTACTTCAAAATAGTCTCTCATTCTACCACTCCACTTTATACAAATCTTTTACTTCTACATTTAATGCTTTTGATATTTTAACTAACACACTTATTGATGGCTCTTTTTCATTTCTTTCTATATAACTTAAATGTGCCTTTGATACATTCGCTTTTTTAGATAATTCATCTAAACTTATATTCTTTTCTTCTCTTATCTGTCTTATTAACATTTCTATTCTCAATAATATCACCATCTTTAGTATGCTTAATATTTTAAATATCATACATATTGTTCACTATGGTGAATTTAGTAAAATTTGTATAAAAAATAGAGTCATAAAGACTCCATGTATGCGAAATATTTTGAACGAATAAAGTTCGTATTTACTTTATCGTAAATTTTTATTTTTGTCAAGCACAGGAAATACTTTTTCTTATTGCATCATTTAACTCTGAAAAGTTTTTATTTCCACTTAATCTTACTAAGCTTTTTGCAGACAAATAATTGAATTGCACTGCTATTTTATTCCATTCTTTTACAGATATTTTTCTATCATATTCTTTAATAGCTTGTATGCTTCTTTCATAATCATTCATATTTAACACCTCATATATATTATAGCAAGTTTTATGTTTATTGTATCGTGAAATTTGTCGAAAATAAAAAAAGACTATTGCTAGTCTTTTAATATATAATCATCTGCTATTTTAGAAATACATTTTTTACAATCTTCATTACTATTATAATTTCTACCTAAATTGTAATTTTGAGTTGTTAAATTAAAAGCATCTATTCCTAGATGATATAAATCTATTAAGTATAATTCTATATATCCATCTTCTCTTACATTTACAAATAATCTTATCCCTTTATATCTCTTTTCTTTTTCCTTTAAATGTTTTACTGGAATTAATTCATTAATCATTGGTACACTTTCGATATTTTTTATATCATTTGTTTTCATAATAATTCTTTTTAATCTTAATGTTTCAGGCGATATCTCACTATAATAATTTTCTTCCAATTCAAAATCATCAAATATATCATAATTATCATAATATAATCTATCAAACAATTTTTTCAATATTTTGAAATATGTATTTCCATCATAGCTTCTTATATAATTTGTGAATTTTTCTTCTGGTATTTTTATAGAATATAAATTACCATTAAACACAAATTTCTTGAAATGAAACGGAGAAGTATTTATAATTCTATATCCTTTTCTAGTTATTTTATTTATTTCATGTTTAAATAAATTTTCTTTATTTTGAATTTCTATACTATCTAATCTACTTTGAAAAATATTCATCTATAATTTCCTCTTTTGGTATTTCTCTATTATGCTTTTCATCTGTTTCTATATAATTTCTTTTCCAGCATTCATCTTCATGAGAAAGTCTAACTAAACCAAAATCATCTATTTCAAATAATTGATATAATAAATTGTCAACAAATTCCTTTTTTATGGCATCATCTTCCAAATAATTATTTTCTTTTTCTATCTCTAAAAAACCTGATTTTTCAGCTATGAACACATCTGGTAATACTGGTCCATAGGTCCATGCTTCTATCCTATCATCAAACAAAAATTCAGAATAATTTGAATAATCTACTTCTACACTATCTTGATTTTCTTTATTTTTCTTTATATATTGTCCCCAATATGCAAATAGAAAATATAAAGACTTTTGTAATTTTATCGGTGATATTTCTCTCTTGCTTATATTTTTATCATATTCTAAATATCTTTTTCTAATGTATAAGGCCAATTTTATTGCTTCCGAAGGTTCTTGATTAAACCCTTTTATCTCCATCATAAAAAATTCCCCCTATCTTTTATATAAATATTTCAAAAAGTATAATTTGTCAATAATTTTAATAATATTGTAACATGAATATAACATAATTGTAACAATGTTATATTCAATATTATTATATGTTATGTTTACAATTCTGTCAATACTTACGAACATTTTTTTGTTTTATTATTATATTCAATTTTATCAAAAATATTCATAAATGTTGAAAAATTAGCAAAAAATCAACGCATTACAATCAATTTTAAGCCGTTTTTATTTTGAATTTGAGTAATTATATTCCTTGATTTTATTGACTTTTGGGGATTTTTCACGTATCATAACGATAAATAAGGAGGTAATAAAACAATGGATCCTTTTAAAGATTTTATAGGTACATTACATACTAAAAACATATTTTTAGAGAAATTAAAAAACAATTACGACATTAAAAAAATAATCGATAATGATTTTTCTTTTATAGTAACTTTAAACAACGGAGATTCTTATAATATTGCTTATGAATATGTTGGAGACAAATGTGTTCATATAAAAATACTAAGTTCTGAAGAAATTTATAAATGTTTATAAGGAGTGATAAAATGTTTATTAGAGATATAAGATTATTAAATATTAGAGTATTAAATTCAAATGATAATATTTTATATGAAGGTATGGTTGAAGATGCCCCAGAAAGTATATTATGTTTAAATTCTATAGGTGAAGTCACTTTTGATAGTGGTGTTATGGTATTACATGTATAAAAAATAGAGCAGTACAATTAAGTACTGCTCATTTTAGATTTATCTTAATTTTTTATTTACTATACTTTGAATGGCATTGTAATCGTAGCCTTCTGCAATTAATTTTTCTTTTCTTGCTGGATTGTTTCCCCATTTCCCTTCAATTACTTCGTCTGCTATTTCTTCGTTTGATTTTCTATTTGAAGTTTCTGTCTTTCCTAGTAAAATTTCATTTACCTTAGCTTGTACTTCATTATATAAAGAACCTAAAGCTTGTTTTCTTTCTGCTCCTACACCATATTTTCCAGCTATTACTTCATTTGCTAAATCTACTATTGATTTTGTTGTTTGTGGTATTTTTTCATCTTCAATATTTTCAACTGCATTTTTTATTTCTTCTAGTGGGAAATTTGCTCCAGGACAACTTGTTGCTAATATTTCTCTATGTCCTTTTATCCATTTAATATCGTATCTTGATTTAATATCTTTTATTAATTCAATTATAGCTTGTTTTTGTACTTCTGACATAGTTTCTTCATTGAAATTACCTTCTGCGCAAATTCCTATACTTGTACTATTTACACCTGGGCAATGAGCTCCTGCCATATTTTCTGGTCTACCTTTGTATTTTGTTCCGTCTTTTCTAACATAGTACTGATATCCTATACCTGCCCAGCCTTTGCTTTTATGATAGTTATGTATCGTTTCTACACTTTGTAATACTGATACTCCTGAATTATGAAGTAGTATTCCTTTAACTTCTTTCATTGCACTATGATTACTATTAAACTCTAAATTTGTTTCAATTATTTCCATTTATTTTTCCCCCTTGTAAATTAAATTTTTAAACATTTCATACATTCCTGTAGAAGCTAGTCCACTTAATAGACCACTTAATATCACTTCTCCGTTTATTCCTGTATTTATACTCATTAATATTTTAATAGTTAAACCTAATATGCCAACTATAAGAGGTATGTATTTGTTTGGTATTTTATCAAATCCAGTTTTGATCATATAACCTACACATAAACATATTCCTACTACTATTAAATCTAAATATTGTGTTAATACTGATAAATCCATGTATATCACTTCCTTTCCTTTAAAATAATTAAATCTTCATGTATCTCTTGAAAACCTTTAATTGCTCTTTCATCATGCTGTTTAAATTCACTATTTGTATTATCCATGCTCGTTTTTAACAGATTTAAACTTTCTGCTATATTTCTGTTAGATGCTGATAGCTCACTTAACAATTTATTGTTAGCTTCCTTTTCTTCTTTTCTCTCTTGTCTTGCTTGCTCTTCTTTCTCTTTTCTATCTTTTCTGTCATAAAAAAGAAACACAATAAAAAGAACTGCCATTACAACAGTTCCTCCATTATTTAGCAATATATCTATAACATTATTTGTTTCTTCCATTAGATATCCTCCGCCTCTTTATATTTTTCTGTTGCCTTTAAATATTCATACGCACTTTCTATAGACATCTCTTCATCATACGGAATAGATATGTAATCTGTATCAATAAATACATTTATTCCTTTCTCTAGAAGTTC
Organism: uncultured Clostridia bacterium; assembly: GCA_934153805.1. Classification (GTDB taxonomy): domain Bacteria; phylum Bacillota; class Clostridia; order TANB77; family CAG-508; genus UMGS1663. The sequence goes on from CAKPFO010000016.1 coordinate 4,978, forward strand.
TTGTTCTTCTGTTGTAAGTTCTTCATTATTAGAATACTTCTTTTGCGCTAATTGATATTTTTGTTCTTTATCTCTTTGAGATTTGCTTGTATAAGAACTTACTTCAATTATATTGTTAAGATTTGTTATTTTAGTTAAACTTGTTATTCTATGATAATTAAGAACAACACCATTATCTAATTCTATTTGTTTTTGTAAAGCCATATTTTCTCCTTTCTACCTATAACCAATAACTTTATATATTTTTAAATCATTACTTTCGCCTTGTGTATTATAGCTAAAATAATATGATTTGCCTTTAGTTATTGTTGTCCCTGATATAGTCAAATATGCAAATTGCACTTGTGCTAAACTATTCACATAATAATGAAGTGGTATAGTAATCATTTTTCCATTAGGTGAAAATACTCTTTTACTTATATAACCACCATCGTAAATTATTTCTATGCAGTCAAAATTAGCAACACTTTCATTCAAAGTCACACTCCCTGTTGTTCCAGACGTGTTATTATAAAGAGTTTTACGTCTGTATATTTGTTCCCAACTATTCCAAGAATTAGTGCCTGTTTGACTTCTCATTTCTAGTACGCTATTTGGAGATGTCAATAATTTTCTCATTTGCATTCCATAACTTGTTCCATCACCTTCTCCATTTCTGTGACGAACATTTATTAAATTATACCAAATTTTATTTGTATCATTTACCGTTCCTAAAAAGCTTCTTTTAGCTAATCCACTTGATGTAGTATTAAAATCAAACCTCTCTATTGCTCCTGCTCTGGGATAATATGTACTTATTTTTGTTCCATCACTATCATTTGTAGCCTTAGTAGATGTATCTGCATTTCCTTGTAAAGGTCCTACAAATTTATTGGCTGTATTTGTACCATTGACTTTAAAATTGTCTTTCCATATGTCAAACAAAGGAATACCTATTGTTACACTTTTTGTTTTTGTATCTGTTATTAATTTATCTTGTGCTACTATTTCAAATTCATAAGCTTTTTGATAGTCAAATGCCGTTCCTAATGTTCCTGAATATGTAAATGTGTTTCCACTTAATGTTGCTGTTATTGTTGTATAACCACTCCAACTACCTCCAGCTATTCTGTATCTCCATTTTAAAACTAGTGTATTTGCTACAGAACCAAAAGAAGAATTAAAATAGTTTCCTTTTAAGGTTGCTTTAATTGTATTCGAAGTGCTACTTTCTCTTGCAATATTTAACTCTGTTATAGCTAGCTTAATGTAATTTACAAGTGTTTTATTAATTGTTGCACTATTTGAATATCCTCTGCTGTCACTTGTAGAAACTACAAAACTTCCACTTTCTACTTTATTTAAAGTGGATGTTGCTGTTGTAGCTGATTTACCATCACTACAAACGACTTTTTGACTTTTAATTGTTGCACTATTTTTTGCTGTGGCTGTAATAACAACTTTTGCATTTGAGAAATATTTGACTAATTTATTCTTATTGCCTGTTAATGTTATTGTTGTTGTGTTTGTATCTTCTACACTTGCAGAAATCGAAGGCTTATTTGTACTTTCTAAAACTATTGCATTAAAATTACAAGTTGAACTTCCTATTAATGTGTTTCCACTATAAGTTTCGCAAGTTATTGTACCTTTTCCACTTTTTGCATTTGGAATTTGAGCATAAAAAGAGGTTGGAATTGTCCAACCTATGCTCGTATTATTAGTTTTTGTAGCTATTGTTCCACTTAAACTACCAAAAGAATATTTTAAAGTATGAGTAAAACTAGAACTTGCTCTATTTATATTAATTGTAGTAGAATTACCTATATTTCCATCTGCACATAATACGCTTGATTTTCTTGCAATTTTAGTTAATTGTACATTTCCATTAAGAAATCCCGAATACGGACCATAACCACTACCAGTTGCTAGATCTGGACTTTCCGCTTCTATTTCTAATGTCAAACTTCCATCGTCGTTGTGTGGAATTGGATTAGATGTAATACTACCTAATAAAATTGTTTGATTCTTTGAAATATTATATGCTCCAGTTGCAAAAGTATATTGAATATCTTGTCCGTTGTAACGAGTATTAATATAATGTGTAGCTGATATATTCCCTCTAGTTGCCCCTGAATAACTAGATGCCCCTAAATATAAATCAACCTTTACTTGTGAAGTATTATTAGCTACATTTACATTTAACTCGGTAACTTCTACATAATAACTCCAATGACTTGAATTTTTTCCTGTTGAACCATTAATTCTTGCCATATCTATCCCCCAATCCAGTGAATGTGTGTATGTGCTACTCCACTTACCGAAACATTCATCATTCTTAAATTTTCTGTTTCTACTTCTCCTAATATTTTTAAATTGTTAAGTGTTGCTCCGTTAACGTCAAATTTAGCAATTAATTGTTCAAAAGAATATAAATACATACCTTTGTTATTATAAAGTGCGTTAAACTCATCTTGATTAGTTGCAATAGCCATACCTTTATCATCTATTGTAAATAAAGTATTCTTTAAGTAACTTACTCCACCCTCTAAAGCTTTTGTTATTTCTATCTGCATTTGTGAAGATGTTATTGTTTGTTTTAATTGCTCTTTTACTACTGCTATATCTTCTGCATTACCATTTACAAGAGCATTTACTTGTTCTGCTGTCAAATAGCCATTATTTAGCAAAGTTAATATACTAGCAGTTGTACTTTCTTTTACACTTGTCTCTACTTCATTTGCCTTTATATTAATTTGAGCAGACATATCACTTGTTACTTTATCAAATGTATCTTTATTAACCAAAGTGTCGTTAAAAGGAGTGTTAGGATAATATTCCATCTCTATTTTTTCAGGTACTATCTCATCTATACAACTAATATAGTTTTGCCCTTTGAAAGTTTCTATATTATCGATAACTTTCTGCTGTGTAGGTGTTAAAGGTGTAATAATTTCTTCTGCTAATTCATATTCTACAATAACTGGTGTACCATTTGCATATTGTTCTGCTAAATGTTCTTTTAAATTAGCTACTGTAGAATATTTTTCATCATGAATTATTATATATCCATTAGTATCTATTGCTATTCCTTCAACAAATTCATATAATTGAGTTGGTAATTTCATAGAATAATAATTAGAAAGTATTAAGCCACTCTTTTTAGTTTCACTTACTAGCCCTTTATATACCATTCTATAAGCACTATCAGTTCCATTTCCCCAAAGTTCAATTTCTTCTGTTCCCGTAAATATATAAGTTTTTCTATTTTGGTGTATTTCATCACTTGCAAGATAATCTCCTTCGTGTAGCAATTGACCTTCGCTTAAAGGAAAATGTATTGTTTGTTCTTGGTGTTCTACATATGGTTTTGCTATTGAACCTTCTACTAACATATATTTTGTTGTTAAATCATTTTGTATATTTGCTGAACTTGAACGTACTCTTATATATTCTACTTTAGTTCCAGTTGTAAATGTGTATGAGGTATCTGTTGAATATGAGTAATTTATAAATGTTTTATCTGTTGTATAAAAATATACAACATTCATATAATTGTTACTATTTTTTATAGTATAAGTTGTATTTGGCTTTAGTTTTATATAGTCTTTTGTTCTTATACCATTTCCATTTGAAGCATTAAGACCAGTTGTATTGTTTATATCTCCTATTTCCAAATCACTGCTAAACTTATTTTCATTTTCTGCTTTATAATTTATACTTCCACAGCCATATTCCGTAAAAGATGTTGCTGTTGAACCTTCTTCTAATTTAATATCTGTAAAATCATATGAAGTTAATCCACTTGTGGAACTTTGATAACCTAATCTTAAATAAATATAATAAGTAGAACTATTTGTAGTAAAAGTATAAATACTTTTTGATATTTGTGAATAACCAAATGATTTATAATTTTTGTCAAGATATGATATATAACATTTAGGAGTTGAACTCATTTTTAAAGTATATGTTGTATTAGGCTTTACTTTTATACAAGTAGCTTTACTGGTATCTGATACAATACCACCTGAAACTATAGCTTCATTTAAATAAGCGTCTGCACCTGCTGTGAATTTAATTCTAATTCCATTGTCTAATAATTCTTTAGTACATTTTACAAGTTTTGCATTTTCAAAATAAGTATTTAAGTCAATTAAATTTATATTATCCCCTATATTTCTTATTCTGCTAGGATAATTAGGACTTGGCATTGTTGGAATAAATTGTTCAAAAGCACTTACAGTATTACCAGGTTCTATTTGTATTTCTAATTCTAAATTAGTTATCACTATATCTTTAGCGTTAGTAAATAATTGAAATTCTAAATTTTCTATATCTTCTGTAATTGTAAAAGATTTTGATTTATTTCCAGTTGTCATTAAATCCCTTAAAGTTATTCCCGAAGTTTGATAATTTCCTGTAATAAAATTATTATCTTGGTCTCTTAAATACAATGCTATATCTGAACTAGAAGGTACATTAAATGTTCCACTTTTTGTTCTTATTGAATATGTATATGTTCCTGCTTTTAATGTTTCTCCTGTAAAATCAAGAAAAATATTTCCTGCTGATGTAGTTGTACCATTTATTTTTAATATACTATTATCAAAGCTATATGCTATTCCTAAAGCACTTCCACTATTTATCTTATTTCCTGTAAATTTATTTTTACCTGTTGTACTTGTTGCTTGTTCTGTTTTTCCCCATATTTTTATGTGCGCTGGATTTTTACTTGCATCTATATTTAATTCTGTACCTTTTGCTATTTTGGTACTACCCATTTTTGCTATTTCATCTGTATTTAAGTCTGTTTGTGATTGAACTTGCTCTATTTTTTCTGTTGTTTCTTGAGCTAATTGAGTTATCTTACCTTCGGCTTGGTCTATTTGGCTTTGAACTCTTCTAATCATAGTTTTTTGAGAAGGTGTTCTTGACATTGTTTCTTCTTTAGCTTTACATTGTATTTTGCTACTTATACTTGCTTTCCATTTTCCACAAAATTGACTAGAACCTTGGTAGATCACTTTTTTATTATCTATTAATAATATATCTCCAACGTCTAGCGCTGGATCTATAATACTATCTCCCTCAAAGCTATAAACTTCTAAATCTTTAATTTTATCATATATGTTGTCTATTTGCTCTTGGTCCACTATAAACATATTATCTTGATTTATATATAAAGTATTTCCTGTTGTATTGCCTTTTTCAAATAGTTGTATTCCATCTTCATATTTAACACGAGTAAGTTTAAACTTTTCTCCCCATTTAAAGTTTTGAAAGTACTTCAAAGGTAATGTGGCTGTTGTTTCTCCTATTGTTTTTATATAAAGTTTTCCATTTCTACCAATACAAGCAAATCCCTCTGCTTGTTCTGATATATAGCTTAAGTAAACTCTTGCAGAAATTGTACTATCATATACTGCAATTTCTTTATTCATATTCAAAAAAGAAGTAGAACCTAATTCCACTCCCGCTTTTAAACATATATCTTGTAACACTTGTATTATTTTAGCTTTTCCACCATTATTTTTTAATAGTGTACTACCATCATAATTAAACTCAAATTTAATCATATTATCTAGTAATTTTAATGTTATTGTATAATCATCATCTTTACTAATGTCATCTACATTAAAAATACCAACAGGAATGATTTCGCCAGTTATTCCACTTTTAATTTCTACCTTATTAATAGTATCGGGAACTGCTGTTTTATACACCTTTAAATCTATTGCTTGTGCTGTAACAGAACCTAGAGTAAATTCATCGTTAGAAAATAATTGTTGTGAAGGCTTACAATCTAATATGTATTTTGAATTTATCTCTGTATCATTTATAAACACTTTTAATATGTGTGGTGTATTATATATTTTTAATTTATAATTATCACTTGTTTGATACATTAACTATTCATCTCCTCCACTATGCTTTTTTGTGCTTCTGTTAATTCTTTTTGCATTAAATTAAAAGAGCACTTCCATTTTGTTTTGGAAGTACTCTGTTCTTTCTCTGTACTTATCATTTCAACTTTTCTTTTTGAAACTCTAAACTTTGCATTTTCTAAAAATCCACCTTCTACTACTGGAACTTTTATGTCTAATACAAATGGATTTTTATATGTTTTTTGTATAAGTTGTTCTGCCTCTTCTTCACTATTAAAATCCCAAGCCATAGAAAGCTTTAACATTCCTACAGCTATCGGATTATCTATTAATGAACCATCTACAGCACTAGAATAACTATCTTTGTCTGTATCTTCTATATCTGCACTATATGTACTTGGTGTTGGTAAGTTTTCTGTTTTTCCATGTTCTTTCCATAACATAATAAATTCCTCCTATATTCCTGCATAAGCTGTTCCATTTTGTCTACGTGCTTGTTGCAATAATCTTTCCATTTCTAATGCTACTTTTGTGCTTCCAAATTGAATTACTAATGTCTTTAATTCTCCTGAATTATTTGACTTACTACCTTCATAATTAGATAAAACATCTTCAAATGTTTCTTTCATGATATTTTGTGGTGTTGTAATCTCTGGGTTACTTCTTGCTCCAGAATATTCACCAAATACTGCAAGAGTCTCATCGTAAGCAACATTTCCTTTTGCTAGTCGTGGTAAAGATACTACACTCATTGTAGGTATATTTATACCAAAAGAACCTCCACCTAACCAATCTGGCATTTTAAAATGCATATTATTTAATGAACGGATTACTTTATTTACTCCTGTAACTACTCCATTTGCCATTTTTTCTACTCCACCTAAAATCCAATTTATAGGATTTTTTATTGCAAGCCATATATTATTCCATATTTCAGAAGTTTTATTTTTAATTCCACCCCAAATATTATTCCAAATTGATTTTATACTATTTAAAACTTCATTTATCTTGTTCTTTACGTTAATTATATTAGTTTCTATAATATTTTTCATTCCAGGAAATATAGAGTCTATTTTATTTAATAGTTCATTCCAAATATTTGTGGCAAAGTCCTTTATTCCATTCCAAATATTACTCCAAGTATTTTTTATTCCTTCTAATACACTTGATATAATCCCTTTTATCATTAATATTTTGCTGTTTATTGCGTTCCATATCATTCCAAATATTCCTAATACAAAATCTTTTAATCCACTCCATGCCTTTTCCCAATCACCAGTAAATACTCCTGTTAAAAACTCAATTAAACCTCCTAAAGCATTCCAAAAGTTAGTTACCATTTCTATTGCATTTTGGAAATATTCTTGTACAATAGGATTAGAAGTAAATTCTTTTATTTTTTTAGTTATTACTTCTATCAAATTTAAAAGCTTATTCAAAGTATCACACATTGCTTGAATTAACTCTGTACCTCGGTTATCAGTACTCCATGCTTTTTTCCATGCTTCTGCAATATTAGCTATAATATCACATATATTTTGAATTATTAAAAGAATTAATTCTACCATATATTGTATTGTTCCATTGTTCCAAACTTTTTCCCACGATTCCTTAATAACATCTATGACTTCTTTTATTTTATTTATTGCGTTTTTTATTTTTTCTATCGTAGGTTGTCCGTATTTTCCCCAAGCTTTTATAAATGGTTTAAAAAAGTTGGTTAGCTTTTCTTTCCATTTATTAGCCCATGCTAGCATAGAATTGTCGACTTGTGATAAATCTATGCTAGGCGTTGCTCCTCCACCACCAGCACTATTATTGTCTGAAACATTATTTATTTCACTATGTATACTACTTAATGACTTACTAGTTTGTTTTGCACTGCCCGACGCACTTTTCATTGAATTTGCCGTAGCTTTTGCAAATATATTTACTCCACTAAATGCATATACTAGACTTTGTACTGCTTTCATTAAGTTATACACTAAATTAGTTACAAATTGTATTACTGGTGCGAACACACTTCCCATTGCGTACTTCATATATTCAATATTTGCACTTAATTGTTGTGCTTGTATATTTTGACTAGATAGCCAGCTAGTAGCACAATTCTTTAATGTTTGATATATACTTCTTAATCCAATTAAAGCTGCTGCATATCGTAATACTCTACCTATTCCATCCTTTAAGCTTTTTCCCATTCCTTTTATATTATTCGTTATATTTTGTGTTATTTTAGGCATTTGATTAAATGTACTTTTTAGTCCTTTTGACGAAGTTTTTGCTTGTTCTATTTTGTTTTTAAACACATTAAAATAACTACTCAATTTACTTTGAGTAGTTGCTGTTTGAGTTGTTTGTTGTCCTAATTGTGATATTTTAGATTTTGCTACATTTAATAATTCATTATATCTTTCTATTTCTCTATTTAATTTATCACTTTGAGATACTAATAAATTATAATTGTTATCATTATCCAATCTTCTATATGTTTCTGTTTTTATTTGTTTATTTCCTGCATTTGGCATTTCTTTTATTACTGACTGATTTGTGTCATTTCTTATTTTATCTAGAGCAGTATTAGTAATATCTAATTTTAATTGTCGACCAGTTATTTTCTTTTGTAGACTATCTATTTCTTTTTCTATTTGTGTTATTTGTCTTTTTGCGTCTTGATTATTTACTTTTATTGATAGTTCATTATTTTTAGAACTCTTTTTTAAGTCTTGCATTTTTTTCTTCATAAAGTTTACTGCTTGATGTAATTTATTCGTCATTACTTTAGTATCTACTTTAGAAAAGGCTTCTTGTGCTTGTTTAGCTGATTTTTGAATTGTTGGTGCTATTTCTTTAAATTTTTGCAAGGCTTCTTCTACTTTTGCAGTTACTATAATTTCAATTTCTTCAATAGTCATTTTTTCCCCCTTTCAGTCATAAAAAATAAAACCGCTAATACAATTCAATGCGGTTTTTAATACATAAAAATCCACGGGTAAAACCCGTGGTTTACCCCTAAAATTAATAAAAAAACACCTACCTAAAGTAAGTGTTTTATTTTTTTAATACATAGATGCTTCTACTATTTTAAAAGTAGCATTTTGCATTGCGTCTAGCTTATCACTTTCAACATATTCAAATAATCTAAATTCTTGACCTTGTCCTGCATTTAAACTATTTGCATAAATATAATCATTAGCTAACCTATTTCCATTTTCATCAATTGCTTCAACTTGAATATTAAATGATTTTGTTTCTGAAGTTTTATTTCTTACATTAACAACTAACTTTGTATTTGTAAATCCATACTTATCTTTAGTAACTTCAAAATTACCTAGTGTAACATCTACATCATTTGCTAATATTTCAGCTGTACTATTCCCGCTTATTTTGTCTAAATCTTTGCCTATTTCGTTAAGTCCTTCTGATAATGCCCTTTGTGAATTTATTGTTATTATTATTGTAAGTATTGAAAGTATTATTCCTGCTATTGCCATTCCTTTACTTGCTTTTTTAGTTAGTGATACTATACCAAATATAACTGCTAAAATTCCCATTATAAATGATAAATTATTTACTATTGGAATAAATGATGTGCATATTCCTATTATTCCTAACACTAGACTTGCTGTAGCAAAACCACTTTTTTTTGTTTGTTCCATAACAAATTCCTCCTTTTATTTTATATGTCGTATTATAGCATATTTTATTGTCGAAATTTGTCATTTCTTGCGATGAGTTTATATTTTTTGTAACTTCATTGCTTTCCTCATTCTTTTAGTAATTTCTTCTGCTGTTTGTATCTCACTCTTCTTATTTTCAGGAAATAGTTTCTCAAATGTTTTTTGTAATGAAATTACTTTAGGATTGCTGTTACTCATAGGATTTGCTCTGATCATTTTATCTGTTACTGCATCTTGTAATTTTATTTCTTGTTTAAAATCATCTATTGTATGATATAAATTGGCTTGTGTATACATATTTATTTCTCGATATGTGCTATTCCAAAATTCATTTGGTTTCATTGAAAAATAATAGCAGAGTGGTTCTAAAGCATAAATCAATTCTATTACATTTTCTGCATTTTTTATTTTTTCTATAATTTCATCTAACCCTTGAATCCTTGAAATTCCTCTTCTGTCATCTTTGAAATTGCTTTCTCTGTTGTTTTTTGAACTAATTCGTTCATATTCATTGTTAATAAAGGATTTGATATCATTTCTTCTAGTTCTTTCTTCTTTCTCTTCTCTGAAAAAAAACCTTCATCATTTATTACCTCTGTTAATTCTTTATATATGTCTTTATATGATTTATCTTTTTCTTTCATATAATCATCTAAAAAATCATACACTTCTAGAGAACTTTTAAAAGAATTATGTCCTTCTTCATCCTCTGCAATAACAAATATTATTTTTGATAATGCTTCTATATCATTTGTTTGTAATACTTTAAAATAAGCATCTTCAAAATTCTTATTTTGTAGTAAGTTAGCTATGCTTACTATTTTTCTTGTTTTTAGTACTAATTTTATTGTTTTATTAGTTGTTTCTAATATCATTTTTATCTCTCCTTTGCAAAAGAGAGAAGGCTTTTATGCCTCCTCTGTATTTTCTTCTATTGTGCTAGTAACTTTTCTCGTTCTACCCCTAGCACTTAATGTAGAACTATTCTGTGGGAAATCCTTTACTTTCTGTTATTTCTGAACTTCTATAAATTGTTAATTTTGATTTCAACATATCGTCTATAGCAATTTCGCTCATACCAACAAAACATGTTCCTGTAAAATACCATGTTAATGGTTTACCAGTTGTTTCTGCTGTCTCTTCTGGTAATTGAATAGCCCAATATCCATTTGTTTTGGCTTTTTCTACTGCTTTTAATTCATCGTATTGGTCTTCTTTAAATAATATTTCTATTTCTAAATTTTCTGCTTTTTGTCTTCCTTCTGTTTGTCTTTCATCTGGAATATCTAAAGCACTATATGTTATTCCTTCTGGAGCTTTTAAAAATTCTGGTATACTTTGTACGAAAGCTATTTGTTTTCTTTTACTTGAATCCTTTAAATCTGCTAGTGTATCCGCATGAAATAATTTTGTTAATGTACTTGCTTTTGGTTCTGGCATTTAAAATTCCTCCTTATTATCTTATAAAATTAAAAGAGCTCGTTATAGAATTATAACGAACTTCAAATGTTATTGTTATACCATATTTTTGCAATATGCTGTCATATACTGCAGGACTGGTATTTGTCCTTATAAAGTTTAATTTTTGAAGTTTTGTATCAACTTCGTCTGTCATTTGCATTGCTTGTCTTTGCTTTTCATTCCAACAAGTTATTGAAATTTGAAATGTAGATTTTATTGGAAATGCATTTTCTGTTAAATTTACTGATTTTAAAGGTGTGTGTAATTCCAATATAGGGAATTTACTTTCTGTATTTGGATTACTTAAAATTGGTTTATTTTTATACAAATTTTCTAGCTTTTCATATGCTAAATCGCTAAACTCTTTTATACTTAAATCTTTCATTTTGTACACTCCTTTAACATTTCATCTAATTTTTTCTTTGCTATTTCCGTATTTTCATTTCTACTTTCAAATTCTGCATCTCCTAAAAAATGATTTGCTTTTGCTCCGAACTGCTACATAGAATTGTTTTCCACTTATTGTTACAATAGGATAATTTAATGTTCTTCCTACTTTGTTTATAGGTATATACCATTCTGTATAACCTGATTCAATAAAATGTTTTGTTTTTCCTATATGTTCTTGTTCTGCCCATTGTCCTGTTCCAAAGTATTCAAACCACAAATAAGATTGTCCATTTTCAGTCATAAATTTAGAAGGATCAGCATAGACCCTTCCTTTTACTTCTTTTGTAGACATATCTATCATTTCTACTATTATACCATCTTCTTTATGACCTTTTTCTAATTTTACTGCATAACCTTGAATATTTTTTAGTATATCTTCAGTTATTATTTTTGCGGTTTGTGGTAGTTTTTGAATTATAGCATTAATATTTTTGAAATTATGTTTTATTTTTATATCACAGCTTATCATTTTTGCATTTTCTCCATTCTATATACATACGTATTTCCTATTTTATTTTTATCTAATACTCTATATTCAGGAATAAACTCCTCTAATTTTGAGACATCTTCAAATGATACTCCGTCACCTTTTTGTATCTCATAATCTCTTGTACTCCTACCTTTATAAATACTATAATCTACTTCTCCTGTAGACTTTTTGTCTAATTCGTTTACGTCTTGTTGCATATTTAGCCAAGCCATGCTTTTATATTTCCATTTTTTCTCTGTTTCGCCGTGGTCTTCTATTTCTTCATATTCTGATATATATACTTTTGTTAAATCTCGTAATAACATTACTTGAATATCCTTATTGAAACTACATCTATTCGTAGTTTCTTTTCTATATCATTGAATGATGAGGAAATACTTCCTTCATTTCTTGATAAAAGACCTTCTGCACCTCTTGCATTGTATTCGGAAATAACAGCTTTTTTTATATATGGAAATAATTTTTTATCAGTTTCTTTACGATTAGAAGCATCACAGGCAATAGAAGTCATATCTGCTATGATGTCTTTTATTATATCTTCTGTATCTTCAATATAATTTGCTCCTAATCTTTTTTTAATTTGTTCTAACATCTATTGCCTTCCTTTCTACTATCCTCTTGAAATTATTCTTACAATTGGAATAGCTTTATGGTTTATATAACTTCTAGAATTTTCTTCAGTTTCTCCAGAATTTACAAGTTCCCAGTTAGCACCGTTTTCAAGTTCTGTATTAGTTGGAGATAAAGTAGCTTGTGAAGTTTTTTCATATGAAATTCCATAAGGTGCAAATACTTTTCTTTGTCTAATATATAAAGTATCTTGTCCACCATTTTTAGATGCATTTCTTTCCATTTCATATGGTTTTTTTACACCTAAATCTTCATAATCTATTGACCCCATACCTAATGCATATGTTGTATATTCTGTATGTGCCTCATCTGATACCTCATAGTAATCTCCTATGCTTCCTACAACTGGGCTTGCAACTGCTGTATATTTTGTTCCAGATTTTGTATAATATGTTTTTCCAGCAATAATTGCTGTATCAGCTGTTTTTACATATGTTGCTTCAACTTCTTCTGTTGGCATATCATCATCAATTACTACTAATTTACCATTCCATGTTCCCAAGTCTAATTCTCTTGTTATACCATCTTTGTCAGTATATTTTAAGTGTTCTAATAAATTTAAGTTTTCAACGTTTGTTGCAACATCAGAATGCATAAATACTAACGCAAATTTCTTTTTATTAGCTCCACAAGCTTTGTTTGTTGCAGAATTTAATGTTGTTGCTCCAACATTTCCTTTTACTTCTGTTGTATGTTTATTAACAAACTCTAAATTTCTAGTTCCTGTCATTGAGAATATACCTTTTAATACTGATAATATTGTATCTTGGTCTAATCCATCTTTATAATCAGCTATTTGTTCAGCAACATTTTGCATAAAGTCTTTTCCACCTGTAATGTCATATGAAAAGTCTTTTTCTACAAATCCTTTTGCTCTACCAACAACTACAACACCTCTTTCAAATGTTTTTGTTGATGTTGCTGTTATATCTGTTTGTCCATCATAATTTACTGCATCGCCTTCTAATAGTCCACGCATAGCAATTCTTGCATATGCTGTACCATCTTCATCAGCAAATACCTTTCTAATATCTTCATTTCCTGTTAAAGCTCTTGATTTCTTTAACTCGTTTGTTTTTAAATTTGGTATTCTTTCTACTGAATACTTAAATGCTTTTTCATTAAAACTTTTTGAATCAAATTTTCCCATTTCTTATTACCTTCCTTTTTTATAAATTTACTTCTGGGTGTTTATTTAGATATTCCGCCAATTCTGTATAGCTCATTTGGCTTATATCTTTTTGAGTTACCCTTTCTCCTGTTTGTGGTGCTGGTTCTTTAGAATATTCATTTATTGCTTTCTCTCTATCTGCTTTTGATACTCTTTCAAATATGTCTAATTTTGAATTGATACTTTCAGCAGTTTCTCTTGAAAAATCAATAGTTTCTATATATCCTAATGAAATACCTCTTTGACTTGCTTGACGAATTGTCTCGTCTTTTAGTCTATAAGCATTTAGTTCATTTTCGGCCTTATTAGCTCTAGCTCTTTCTTGCTCTAATTCATAAGACTTCTTTTGGTCTTCATCCATTTTTGCAAGTTTATCAGCTTCTGCTTTTTTAGCTTCCATTTCTTCTAAAATTGCTTGTCTTTCTTTTTGCTTTTCAGCATTAATCATTTTGTTTACTTCATCTCTTGTAAAAGTTTTTTCTTTGTTTTCTTCTGCTTTTGATGTTTCAACTTTTTCTACACTCTCGGCAGTAGATTCCATATTTGTTTTTTCTTCTTCATTATTTTCCATAAATAATGTCCTCCTTTAACTTTCTCGGCTAAGTTATAACCAAACTTTTTTGACTTTTTACGGAAGTCTAACCAAATAAAAAATAGACAATTTTAAGCCATATCTAGGGCATAAAAATAAGAGCTACGTCTAGCTCTTAAATTTTGGTATATAGGTTAGGATTTGCACCTAACATAAAAAGCCACTCTTGACCAAAACAAGTCCTTATATCGTCAGCTATTTCGCTGTGATTAGATATTGGGAGAATTGAACTCCTAAGCCTTTCTATCTGACATTAGCGTCTACCTATTCCGCCACTATATACATTTATAATTTTAAAATGTTAATAACTTATTTATTTTTTTCTTTAACATTAAAATATATTGCATATCCTATTATTCCTGCTAATTCTGTTAATACTGTAGCTATTACTCCACACAAAAATGGATTTATATACATATTATTTTCCCTCCTTCTCTTCAAATCTTGCTATATAATTTTTCTTTATATCGAAGTTAGTTACTTCATCTACTGTCAATTTTGCATTAATTTCTATATTTGCAACAAATTTTAAATCATTTGTTATATCATCTGCTCTTTCTATTAATTCTTGTCCTATTGCTATAATTGATTTCTTTACATTTTCTTTTCCAACTGGTGTTAATGTTTCTTTCATATTTCCACCTTCTTTCCATAATAAAAGCACCTACTTATTAGTAAGTGCTATTTGCTTTTTCTTATTTGAACTGGATTTTGTATGCTATCATATTTATTGGTTAATTCTTCTATTTTTGCTTTTATTCTTTTATCTATTTTATTAATGTCAAATCCATTAGGATATATCTTAATTAATTCTTTGTCTAAATCAATAATATATTCTTTTTTTAACAAATCTTGAATTTGTTTTTCTGTCATTTTAAGACCTCCTTAATATAATTGTATAATTTTATATCTTTTCTTTTTAATAACTTATTTTCTTCAAAATAGCATCTAAATCCTTCTGAAAAATATTCTCCTAAAGTTTTAGGATTAAATGTAAAGTCTAAATAATTTAATTTATAATTTCCATCTATATCTTGTTCATACACTCTTCTTTGATACTCTGAAATAAATTTATTTCCATCTAACCAAAATTCATTTTCTTTTCCATATCCATTTATATTGTCTGTATGTATTTCTTTAATATTTAACCCATTTTGTTGTATTTCTATGTATTTTTTATCATGTAATAAATCTAGTTTTGTTTCTATCGCATGTCCAATTTCATGTAATATTTCATATTCGTTACTATCGCTTAATAAATGTATTATATTATTTTTTCTATCATAATAACTATTACTTTTTGATATTTCAAATGTCGTATCTTTTATAAGTTTTTGAATTTTCGTTGGCAACTTGCTTATTGCTTTCTTTATATTAATATCTAGATTTTTGCTATTAGTATAATTATTTTTTCTTATATAATCAATATTATTATACTCTGTTTTTTCTTGTTTTTCAACTGGTGGTAAGTATCTTATTGTACTTCGGCACCAGTGCCAATAATACATTATTGGAGGTAGATTAATTCCGAGGTACAAGTCCTTTTGCTCTTACTGGCATAAGTTTAATATCTTTTTTGCTATTACCCCAATACCTATCAAATTTATTTTCTTTGTTAATATAGAATTTCATCATATTCATTGATTGACACATTTCTGTACTATGTTCATCAGTTACTGCCCAAAATTCAACTTGTGCATCAACGTCTGCAACTTCTTTTATTCCTTCTACTTTTGCCAAATTATTTAATCCTATCATCTGCAAATCCGCTGCACCTGATATTTTATCATTATTTATATTAAGTTTTTGATTATTTTGTCTATTTATTATCGTTTGAAACTCACTAGAATCGATTTCTAGGTCTTTTTGTTGTTGCATATTTAAAATTGCTTGTTTGTATATTTGTTGAGCATTATATTGCGTTGTCGCTTCAACGTATTGTTTCCAGTTAAATCCACTATAATTTGGTTGATCTAGTAATGTAAGAAATAAAGCCATCGGAATTATTAATGGCTTTTTCTCTTTATTTACTTCTTGTTGTCCCTGTTCGTAGTAATAATTAGCATCTTCATACATTATTTGTTTTTCTTGTTCTTCAATTCTGTTTTGTTCTTCTATATATGCACTATAAATTAGTAGTTCTAATATTTCACTATTCTTTACTCTTGTTCTTTTATAAATATTATTTGCTAATACTCCAAAATAACCAGTTAATAGTTTTTGTTCTTTCCATTGTTCTATATATGTATTTATTCTTTTTTTAGTCTTATTATCTGCAATATTATAGATGTTTTCTGTTGTAAAATTAAATGTATCAAATAGTTCTTGCAGTCTGTTTTGAGTTTGTTTTGATGTTTTATTGTATAGTTGTTTTAATTCTTGCATTTTTGTATCGTGATAATTCCATATATTCATTTTTATACCTTCCATATCAAACAAATAAACATGCCAAGCAAAATATATATAAATCTTGACATGTTTATATTTGTAATTTCTTGTATGAATGCTTCTATTATTCCTGCTACAAAAGATAATAATGCTATACAAATAATTTTTATTAATACCATGTCATTACTCCTTTTTTATTTGCTTATTAACTACTTTTGCTTGTTCTTTCTTATTGTCTGCTGTTAGTTTTTGTGCTTTCTGTTGTTCTGTTAAATCTGTTACTTTGTTATCTTGATTATTTTCTTTATTATCTTGCTCTACTCCTGCTTGTCCCATCATTTGCATTTGTTGTAAATTCTTTTGAATGTTTTCTTCGTTTTGCTTGTCCATTTTTGCTAACTCACTTGTACTATCCAAATCAAGTCCTAATAAGTTTATGACCGTATCATCACTTACTAATCCTCTTATTTTTAATGCATTAGTAATCATTGTTGCTACATCAGAAGGCAAATTTCTATTTAGTTTTATTTCAATATCTCTAAAGTCATATGTTTTACCTTTTTCTTTATTGAATTTTTCTAATATTATTCTCCATCTTCTTTTTAACCCTTCTTCGAAATCCCCTTCAAATGTTGCTATATATTGTTGTAAACTAAAGAATTTCTTTTCAAGTGCTGCATTATTATCTGCTTGCGTAAACCCTAAATCTGTCATATTAGGGCAAAATGAACACAAACAAATAATATCAATCAATGTCTTTTTGTGATTTTGTAATGCCGTATCGTTTACATTCTTTTCAACCCAAGCTATATCACTATTTACATCTTTATTTCCATCAAGATATCTTACTCTACTTGTTAATACATACTCATCTTCTTTTTGCCTTGCAGGGTTTATAATATCTTCGCCTTTTTCATTTTGTATAATCATCGGATTTTCTGGTGTATATCCTATAACTTTCAATATTGCTTCATCATTATATTTAAATACATTTCTTGAATTTTGAATACATCTCTCATATGCTCTTATTAAACTGATTACAGGTTCAAAAATTGCTATTCCATCACAATTCTCTATTGCCGTCGCTGGTATATCATCATCCCATTTTTTTGGTTGTTTTTCGTCTATATTTTCTTTAAATAATGATTCATCTTTAAATTGTTGCTCATATGCTAGTGTACCAAATATTTTTCTTTTTTCTGGTGTGTCATAATAATATCTTTTTCCATCTTCTGTTGTTAATTCTATCATTTGTTGATATTCACCATTTGCCATATATGTACGAATTATTCTGTATATACCTATTAAATTCTTTTTAGCTGAATAATCCCATATAGCGATAGTTTCTAATGCATCACTTCTTGCTATTGTTATTTCTCCTGTTTTTTCGTCTTTATAGTATATTTCATAGCAAGCTCTTTTTATTAAGTAATCTAATACCATATGTAAAAAATGTGAAGCATCATTATTGTAGTCATTTATATGTTTAATTAATTCTTTTATTTCTATTATTTCTTTTTCGTCATTAGTTTCATGATTAAATAGTTCTTTGATTATTTTGTCTTTATCTTCATTAAATGCTTTTACTTTATATGTTGGTGCTTTTCCTCCAAAATAACCAGCAGACATAACACTTATATATCTCTCAAGTGGTACTTTTATGTCTTCATCATCTAAACTTGCTAGTTCTTCATCTGTTAATTTTCTTCTAAAATTCTCATATAATTCTTTTCTAACATCTAATTCTAGTTGTGCTTTAAAATATATATCTGTTATACTTTTTTCTTCCGCTAATCTTTCTTTGCTATACCTTAACATTGTTTTCCTCCAATCAAAAAACACCTACCTAAAAGTAAGTGTTACATATTTATAAATGACTTATTAGTCATTTCCATATTTGTATTTTTAGGTTTTGGATTTTCATATACACCTGTCAAACAATCCTCTGCATCATCGTGTTCATTCTTTCCAGTTCTCACATAATGTTTTAAATGTTTAGCAAACTCTGGCCATTTATCTTCCCAGTTTATTGGAAAATAAATATTATTCATTACTCCTGTTGAATTGCTTAATATTCTTGCGACTTTGTTTTCTCCTTGATGGAACCATCTGACATTTGTATGTCTATTGCCTAATTTTCTTAAATTCGTTATTACATTTCTTGCAAATCCTCTACCACCATTATTGCTTTCAATGTTAGCATTTCCAACATTATCTTTTGTTAACATTTCTGCAACTGCTGGCTCTGTTACTTCCATTGGTTCCTGTGTAAAAATAACATCTAAAATGTAATGTTCATTGTTATACATTTGATAATCTATTGAACACAAGTAATCGTCGCCCTCATCTGCAGTATCTGTATAATTCATAATATAGTGTGCTGGTGGCAACTTTTCATATGTTTTAAATTTACTATATAACCTGTTTTTTACGTCTATTGGTTCTTGTTGATAGTTAGCATGAACAATATCTTTGTTCATGTTTTTTGTTTTGAACTCATAGTCTTCTTTACTTAATATATCTTTACACAACATTGAGCCATCATCTTGTACTGCTTTATAGTTTATATGTCTCACATTAGGATAATTTTCTAATATATATCCTGCTAAATCATTACTAGACCATCTTGTCATAATAATTATTAACTTAAATCCATTTTCAGTTCTTGATAACATTGTATTATTAAACCAATCTATATGATTTTTTAATGTATTTTCATTGTAAGCTTCTTTTGCATTCTTTATAAGGTCATCTATTATCATTATCGTACAACCAAAACCTGTTGCTGTTCCTGTTGGTGATGTTGCTAAATAATTTGATACTTTACTTCCATCTAAAGCCCACTTTTTTTGTGTAGCTTCGCCGTCTTTTATCTTAGTATTAGGGAATATATCATTATACACAATTACTCCTTCTGTTTTTTCAGAAGCTATTGTGTCTCTTACTGATTTTGCAAATGAACTTGACAAATCTTCATTGTATGATCCTGTCATTATTTTTTCATTTGGATTTGTTCCTAATATCCATTCTACTAATTTTCCTGCTGTTCTAGACTTTCCATGTCTTGGTGGCATATTTATTACGCACACTTTTTCGTCACTCTCATAAAAATTCTGTAGTTGATAACACAAATCTTTCAAAAAGTTTCGTTCTTCATTATAGAAATCTGGTGCAGTTAATTTACTATATTCAAAAAAATCACGTCTGGCTAATTCCAAACGTGCTTGTTTTTTTAATTCTTCTTTTATATTATTGTTCATTTAATATCTTTCTCAATTCTTCTGTTGTCATTCCTGAAAATGGATTATTAACTTCTCCAGATATATTAACTTTGTCTTGTGGTTTTTCTCCTATTGTATCTCTAATGGTTTCAAATGCTTTTACATTTCCACTTAAAGCTTCTTGAATAAGTGAAAAACTTATTTTTTCTTGTATTGTTTTATCTTCTGCTTTAGTTTCTAGCAATGCTAGTAATTCTTCTCTTAATGTTTTTCTTTGTACTCTTACCTTTCCTGATTTTATTCCACCATTTCTGCCTCTTTCTCTTGCTTCTTTCTTGGTTCGTACAGGTTTTAAGTTTTTTTCATTTGCCATTGTATCACTTCCTTTATAACACAATAAAGCACTTACATTTTGTAAGTGCTTCTTAATTATCTGTTAAAATTATTTTTTCTATTTCATAAGTTATTTCATTTTCTTTTACTACTTTTTTTAACATTATTGTTATTTTCTGTAAGCAGTAATATTGACTAGTTTTATCTATCCCTTTTTTCTTATTATCTTCTACAACATTCCAATATATTCTATAAGTTTCTTCGTCCTTTAGGTCATTTCCTCTTTCTTCAATTTCGTAGTCTGTAGTATATATGGTCAAGTCATTAAAGAAACTACTAATATATTTATGCTCTATATTATTATTGTCATAATAAGTATAATCAATTGCTAAGTAATCTTTGATTTTTTCTTTGTCTTTGTTTTTTAATATTTCTGCTATTTCATTTATTACTTCATTATGGGTCTTTGTTTTTCCTTCTTCAATTAGTTTTGCCTCATGTTTTTCTTGATTTGATACTTTAATATCTTTTGATAATAATCCTATTAATATTGGTAAAAATATTAATAGAAATACCATAAAAAATACTATTAAGCAACCACTTGTGCTTTTTTCATTATTTCCTTTTTCCATATTTTATCCCCTCCTAAAAAAGGATAACATATACTGTCATATTTTGTCAAAATACCAATTTATTTATGTTTTGATTTACGTTCATTTTTTTCCTCAAAATATTTATCTACTATATTTCTTATAATATCGTGTGAATTTGATATTATATCTACTACATCTTCTTCATTG
>CAKPFO010000017.1 GCA_934153805.1 uncultured Clostridia bacterium
GTTAATGCGCCAGCATTTACATAGACTTAAGTGGGGAAGGCTTAATTTATAATTAAAACAATCAATTTACCCCACCGCTGCCAATAAATTTACACACCAAAAAGAGATAGAAAAAGCACCTAATTTTGCATAACACAAAAAAGCAGACACCTTCTATCTCTACTTACATCTATTTCCAATTCAATTAAACTATCTATGTGTATATATACAGCATCAATGGTTTCAGTCATCATCATTCAACATTTCTCCTTTGTACTCTTTTTCCAATCATTAATTACAATCTAATTTTAGCATTTACAAAAAACATAGTCAATACAAATAACAATAATGTAATTTAGTTGTAAAATTTCTGTCACATTTTACAACTAAAATTCAATAAATAAACTTACATACTAAATCATAATTATAACCTATTTTCAGGAGTGTCCCTTTTTGCAAATTTTTTCGAAAAAAGGGCGTCCCTTTTAGACTTTTTTTTAATCTAATTGTATAAAATAGAAATTTTAGGAAAGTATATAAGTAATATACAAAAAACGGAGGTTGATTATTTATGGAAAAACATATTATCGTTACTGGTTCTTCTACTATATCTTGGAAAGATGCAATCGTACAAACTGTAGCTGAGGCTTCTAAAACCATAGATTATATTACTAATGTAAAAATATTAGAGCAACATGCTAAAGTAAATGGTAAAAAACTTATAGAATACTATGTAGATTTAGACTTAAGCTTTACCATAGACAGAGATAGAGATTAATTTTATACATCAATTTATTTATAAGGAAGTGATTTATATGGATCCTTTAGAGAATCCTCAAAAATATAGTGAATATGTAGATAAAAAATCACCTAATTCTCCAATACTAAAGAATTGTTTTAATGCCTTTTGGGTAGGTGGTTTAATATGTTCTATTGGACAAATTATATTTGATTTTTGCACATATAAAGGTTTAGAAACTCAAAGTGCAAATACTGTAGTTGCAATAATCTTAATAGGAATAGCAGCTTTCTTAACAGGTCTTAATATTTTTAATAAAATAGGAAAATTTGCAGGTGCTGGCTCTTTAGTTCCTATAACAGGATTTGCAAATTCAATAGTTTCTCCTGCAATAGAATATAAATCCGAAGGTTATATTATGGGAGTTGGTGGAAAGATGTTTACTGTAGCAGGTCCCGTGCTTGTATTTGGTATTTCATCTTCTGTAATTATAGGAATTATAGCTTGCTTATTCTCATAGTTTTTATCTTATTAATGAAAGGATGATTTTTTTGAATAAATTAGGTAAACAAACAATTAAATTTGATGCACCTCCTACAATTACAGAAGTTGCCTCTATAGTTGGTCCTAAAGAGGCTCAAGGTCCTCTTGCTAAATATTTTGACAAATGTTTAGATGATGAATTCTGGGGTGAAAAAAGTTGGGAAAAAGCCGAAAGCAAAATTATTAAAGAAACTGTAAATATGGTTATCGCTAAATCTAATATTCCATCTTCTGATATTGACTTTTGCTTTGCAGGAGATTTACTAAATCAATGTATATCTTCTAGTTTTGGATTAAGAGAAATCAATATTCCATTTTTCGGCGTATTTGGTGCTTGTTCTACTTTTGTTGAAAGTATGTGCTTAGGCTCTGTATTTATTGAAAGTGGTGCTGCCAAAAACGTACTTTGTTCTACTTCTAGCCATTTTTGTAGTGCAGAAAAGCAATTTAGATTTCCATTAGAACTAGGAAATCAAAGGCCTCCTACATCTCAATGGACAGTTACTGGTTCTGGTGCTGCTATCTTATCAGCTACTGGCAATGGTCCTTTTATTACTCATATTACTCCAGGTAAAATTGTTGACATGGGTATAAAAGATGCTAATAACATGGGC
The DNA here is from genome assembly GCA_934153805.1 of uncultured Clostridia bacterium. Taxonomy (GTDB): domain Bacteria; phylum Bacillota; class Clostridia; order TANB77; family CAG-508; genus UMGS1663. Next base: position 1,876 of record CAKPFO010000017.1, read on the forward strand.
GCTGCAATGGCTCCTGCTGCCTTTGACACCTTAATTACTCACTTTGAAGATACCGGCAGAAAGCCAAGTGATTATGACCTTATACTTACTGGTGATTTAGGCTATATTGGAAAAGATATAGTAAAAGATTTATGCAAAACAAAAGGTTATAACATTAGTGCAAATTATAATGACTGTGGAGTTTTAATTTTTGATAAAATGACTCAAGACACACACTCTGGTGGTAGTGGTTGTGCATGCATAGGGACTGTTTTTTCTGGTTATGTTTATAAACAATTGCAAGAAAAAAAGATTAATAAAGTATTGTTAATTGCTACTGGTGCTTTAATGAATTCAACTAGTAGCCAACAAGGTGAAAGCATCCCTGGTATAGCTCATGCCATCTCTATAGAAAACTAATATCTAGAAAGGACTGTGAATAATTATGGAATTTTTACAAAGTATTGATTGGATGATGTTACTACGTTGCTTTATTGTTGGTGGTATTATTTGTATAATCGGTCAAATTTTAATTGATAAAACAAAGATGACCTCTGCTAGAATTTTAGTTCTTTTTGTTACTGTTGGAGCTATTTTAGGTGGTCTTGGTATATATAAGCATATTATTAACTTTGCAGGATGTGGAGCTACTGTTCCTCTTACTGGTTTTGGTGCTAACCTTGCCAAAGGTGCAATAGATGCGGTAAAAGAAATGGGACTTTTAGGAGCATTTGTTGGTGGTGTAAAATCTGCTGCCGGCGGAATAGCTGCTGCTGTCTTCTTTGGTTATTTAGCCTCTCTAATTGCAAAACCTAAAATAAAAAAGCAATAAGGGACGCCCCTTTTTCGAAAAAATTTGCAAAAAGGGACACTCCTTTATCTTTCTTTTAAAATTAATATTTATTTTTTATAGCTATATCTTAAGAATTTAATAACCGTGTCTTTAAAGGCACGGTTACTTTTATCTTTTTATTTTATTATATACATCATACCAACTATATACTCTTGTTATATTTTCTCCTTCTACTTTGGCATTATAATTGTTATTAAAACACAATACTGGTATTTTGCTTGATATTTCTCTTACATTTTTTGGAGCATCTTCTATCATAAGTTCAATATAGTTTCCTACACAATATGGCAATTTGCTACCTTCTGTATATACTATTTTGTCATACTCTATATGATTTTCTTTTAACCATTTCGAAACAAATTCCTTCATTTTTCCGTAGTCTTCTCCTACAAGCCCATCTTCGTTTCTAGCAGTAACTATATAAATTTCATGTCCTTCTTTTTTTAGTTTTGATATTATTTCTGCTGCAAAATCTCTTACTTTATATTCAGTTGCATAATATTTTAAATATTTATTCCAAAATTTATCTGCATTTTCGTATGATATCCCAAGCATTTTATCTTCATCATATTCTTCTAGATTTAAATTATATTCTAAATTACTTTCTACACAAAACTTTATTCCATAATCATACAAGAATTTTTCAATGTCTGTTAAGACTCCATCTATATCAATTCCTATTCTCATTTGTTTTCCCTCTTTCTTCTATCATATATGATTTACCTACTTGCTTGAGGCAAACTACATACACTTATGTTCATTTTTATATTAATACTATACTATAAAAATAAATCCAAATCAATCAAATATAAAAAAATGACTAAAAAAGTAAGTCTAAAATTTTCTATCAAATGCTAATTTAAAGAAAATCTTAGGCTCTTGCTATGTACCTAGTACATAAAAAATAAGAGGCTATATACCTCTTATTATGCTTTCTTTGCTAATTCTGCAATTTCTGTAAAAGCTTTTGGATCATTAACAGCTAATTCTGCAAGCATTTTTCTGTTTACAACTATGTTAGCTTTTTTCATTCCATTTATTAATTTGCTATATGTTGTTCCATTCATTCTTGCTGCTGCATTAATTCTTGCTATCCATAATTTTCTGAAGTTAGATTTTTTATCTTTTCTTCCTACATATGCATACATTCCTGATTTCATAACAGCTTGTTTAGCCATTCTAAATCTATAATGTTTTGCTCCATAATATCCTTTTGCTCTTTTTAATATTTTTTTATGTTTTTTACGTGTAATTATTGCTGTTTTTACTCTTGCCATTTCTATTTCACCTTCCTATCTTACTAATTACCATATGGTAACATCTTTTTGATTGCTGCTTCACATGTTTTATCTGCGTAAGCATCTTGAATTTTTCCTCTTGATTTAGCTCTTGATGTTTTATTTGCTAAAAGATGTCTTCTATTTGACTTTGTTCTTTTAACTTTTCCTGTTGCTGTATAAGAATATCTTTTCTTTGCAGCTTTATTTGTTTTTAATTTTGGCATGTTAATTTCCCCCTTGCTTTGTTTTTTTAGAGGTTAGATGTTAAATATATTTCTATAATTTTCTTCTAACTTCTATTTGCTTTTTATTTTTTATTAGCTCTAAAAAGTTGATATTAATTGTTTATCTTCCTAGACTTAAGTCGTCTAACAATATTAAAAAATTAATTCTATTTTTCGACTTTTTTTGCTAATATTATAAACATATTTTTTCCTTCTAATACAGGTTTCTTTTCTGGTACTGCTACATCAGATAATTCTTCTATAAAACTATTTAATGTTTGCTCACCTAATTTTACATAGTTTAATTCTCTTCCTCTAAAACGTACTGTTATTTTTACTTTATTTCCATCTTCGATGAATTTTTTAGCATTTTTTGCTTTAAAAGAAAAGTCATGTTCCTCTATATTAGGAGTTATTCTAATTTCTTTTAGTTCAAAAGTTTTTTGCTTTTTCTTAGCTTCTTTTTCTCTTTTGGCTTGTTCAAATTTATACTTACCATAGTTCATTAGTTTACAAACTGGTACTTCTGCATTTGGAGCAACTAAAACTAAATCCAATTTTTTATCGTAAGCCATATCTAATGCTTCATTTAATGAAATTGGTCCAATCTTATTTCCTTCGTTATCTATAATTTGAACCTTATTTGCTCTTATTTGTTCATTAATAGGTAAATCTTGTTTTATAAAAAACACCTCCAAAATTTAATTTATGTGCAAAAAAGTTAGTTTACTACTTTTTTCAATAAAAAAAGATTGACTTTGAAGCCAATCCACCACATAAATATATTCTAGTTTATTCCTAGAAAAATAATATTTATCAACCTTTTTCCACAAAGATAAGGTGAGAAGTGGATAACTTCTTCTTTTTTGAACATTACTATAATACCTCATTTTCTTTTTAAAGTCAATACATTTTTCAAAATTTTTCTTATTTTCCTTGACTTTTGCTTTTTTTTGTAATAGAATAATATAGCGAATTAGAGATATGACCAATTTAACAACTTCTCCCCGGTAGTTTTTAAATATGGTTTCATATATATATTATTAATGAATGGAGGGTATTTATTACCATGAATAATACAACACATAGTGTAAAGAAAAATGAAATCGAAAGAAAATGGTATATTATCGATGCAGCAAACAAACCTTTAGGTAGAGTTGCAACAGAAGCTGCTAGATTATTAAGAGGAAAACATAAACCAACTTATACACCTCATATGGATGTTGGTGATCACGTAATTATTTTAAATTGTAAGGATGCTGTTTTAACAGGTAGAAAATTAGACCAAAAAGTTTATAGACATCATTCTGGATACATTGGTGGAATGAAAGAAATATCTGCAAGAGTTATGATGGAAAACAAACCAGAACAAGCTATGATGCTTGCTATAAAAGGTATGCTTCCACATAATAGTTTAGGAAGACAAATGCTTAAAAAAGTAAGAATCTATGCAGGTAGCGAACATGAAAACATCGCTCAAAAACCAGAAGTTTGGGAGGTAAAATAATATGGCTAAATCTAAATCAGTAAAAGACGTATTCTGCGGTACAGGAAGAAGAAAAAAATCTATCGCTAGAGTAAGATTAGTAGAAGGTACTGGAGTTATTACAGTTAACGGAAAAAGTATAGACGAATATTTTGGAACTGAAGTTCTAAAAACTATAGTAAGACAACCATTAACAGCAACTAATACATTAGCTAAATATGATGTTATAGCTAAAGTTGTTGGTGGAGGATTTACAGGTCAAGCTGGAGCTATCCGTCATGGTATAGCAAGAGCTTTAAATGAAGCAAATAGTGAATTTAGACCAGCTTTAAAATCAAACGGATACTTAACAAGAGATCCTCGTATGAAAGAAAGAAAGAAATACGGTCTTAAGAAAGCTAGAAAAGCTCCACAATTCTCAAAGAGATAATATGCTTTTATGCAAAATATATCAAAACTCGGAAGTTTTAATACTTCCGAGTTTTTTTGTTATTGTTTGGTACTTTTTACTCTCAAACGTCTACAAGCATTGAAATATCAATGTTTTTATTTTTTATATTTGTTCGCTATTTAAATTTGTAATATACAGGTAATATGCTAGTAATATACAAATTTATTTTTTAATTTTCCATAACCATTAATTTATCTATAACATGCAAAAATCTAACTATACTACATTATTATTTTTCGCATAATTAGCTTAATGTAACAAATTGCTATTTAACTAATCTCGTTCTAAGTTTATTGAATTTTTGTCATAAATCAATTTTTCTATATTTTCCTTCCTTAGTCTCATTTCATTTACAAATTTTTCAATTCTTTCTTGTGTCATATTTTCCTTTTTGGTTATCTGATTTATTTCATATTCATAAGTTTTTTTTAATGCACCTTCTAAAATCTCAGGTTCAACTTTACACTCCTTTACGGCAAAAGTATCACTATCTATTTCATCATCGATTTCCCTCCATAATCTGTTTTTATCACTTAATTGATTTTTACTAAATATATGTCCTAATTCATGGCAATATATAGCCTTTCTTTCTTCTACCGAAAAGCCCATTTTTTGCATTAATTCTTTATTTCTTATTATTAATGCTATATTAGCATGTATCTTTGAAGTACCACAAGGTAAAGTAAAATCAACATTTTTCGTTATATCTGCGATTATATAATAATAATCTTGAAATTTCATTAAATTTGAGCTTATTACTGCCTCATTTTCTCCTAATTTTACTTTAACTCCTTTTTTAAATTTTTTTATTAATTCTCTCATATTATAATTTCCTTCATAACAAATCTTTCTCATGTTGGAATAATGCTCTCTTTACTTCTAAGTTTTATGTTTTGCAAAATATCGATTTTTCTTATAATCACGTATTTCTCCCCATGTTACATTTTTTACATTAACTTTTATCTATGAATATCTTATACTAGATATAGCAAATACCAAAACCACGTCTTTTTCTCATTATTCCTATACTAATATTCTAAAATATTTTTTAAAATTTGTCTATAATATTAATAAATTTTTATAATCTATTTCTTTTTATAAATTCCTAAATCTTATTTTTAATATGGCCGTTTTCTAAATAATAAAATCTAATAAGAGTTATTTAAAAGTATAATGTAATAATCTTATAATATATGAAAATATCATTTTTATTGAATATTGAAAAATCACCCTTTGCAATTTTCAAAAAAGATAATATTTCAAAACTCGGAATTTTCATTCCGAGTTTTTTGTTGTTTAAATAGAACTAGCAATAAAAAAGTAGCTTTATCTTAAACTGATTTCTATTTACTTTTTACATTTTAGCTAATTGTATTTTCTTATATTTTAAACTATATATTCAATCTTATTATTTGGAAAATATTTCTGCATTTGTTCTCTTAAAAATGTTTCTGCTTCTTTCCTTGTTTCTTGTTTATATGCATATTTTCCTTTCCCTCTTCCTGTCATTATTTCCTTGCTGTATAAATTTATTGCATTTGGAAATGCCTCTTCATTTATTTTTGTATGCACATAACTATATGTCATGAATATTATTTCAAAAAATGCTTGTTTTTTTACCTTTTCAGATAACTCTATGCTTAGTCTTTGTATTAATTCTAAATATAGTTCTTTCCAATTTTCTACTAAAATTACTGGCGCTATTAATATTCCTACCTTATATCCGGCTTCTACTAATTTATTTATTGCCTCTATTCTCCCTTTTAGTCTTGATGTTCCGAATTCTACCTTATTTATTATTTCTTCTGGGTTTACACTCATTCTTACTATAATTTTGTTATTATGCTTTAATGGCAATAAGCTATCTACCATTTCAAATTTTGTAGGAAATGTTAAATATCCTTTTGGAGTATTTGCAAAATTTTCTATCGTCCATTCTAAATTTCCTGTTATTGTATTTTCTAGTACTAAGTCACTATTACTGCCAATTTCAAAGGTTAATTCTTTTTCACTTTTATTAGCTGTTCTTATTATTTTATCTAACATGCTTTCTCTGTTTACAAATAATCTTAAATAAGCACATTTGTTATAATTACATACTAAATAACAATACATACACATTGCGGTGCACCCAGAAGATGTATATGGCACTAAATAATCTGATGTTTTGTGATTTTCTACAAATTTGTGTGTTTTTCTTACTCCTATTATTAAATTTCTTTTCATGTCTGCAAATTCTGAATTCTGTTTTTTTCTCATTTCTTCTATATTGTTATGATTTTCTATTAATATTTTAGGTGTATTTTTGTATTTTTCTAAAAGCTTTTTCCCTAACTCATAATTTTCAATTTCTTTTTCATAATATATTGCTTTTGGCTTAAACATACTTTTTCTCCTTGTATAATTTTTCATTAAATTCATCTCTGTTAGTATGTTTTGCATTTTTCTATTATTTATGCTTATATATGCCAAAAGGCTTGCTTAAATTTTGTAGTAGCTTTGAATTTTCAGGTACTTTATATTTTTTTGCACAAAAATAACCCATATTTTTCACATGAGTTATTTTTTTTTACATTTATTCTTTTCTGTTTTTTATTTCATTATCTAAATATTCTAGGGCTATCTTTTGAACTTTTTCTAATTGCTCATCATTATTAATATTTATTGTTTTTATTGTTCTTTCTACATAATGATTTTTTCTTATTATCTCTAAGCCTATCTTATAATTATAATCATATATAAAACAAATTAATCTTAATATTTCATCCTTTTCATTTAGCATATATTTTGTTGGTATTAATTCGTGTTTTGCAAATATTTTATATGCATCTTCGTTTATTTTCTCGGAAGTTAATTCTTTTGAATTAAATAGCACATTGTCTTTGTCTTCCAAGTCTTTTAGTTCTACATAGAATATATCTGTTTTATCTGCATCACGTATTATTTTTGCATGTAACAGTTCTTTTTCACTTAGTCCATCTTCTATTTTATATTTGTTATGATTTTTTACTGCTTTGTATATAATATCATCATATTGTCTGTCTTCTAAAAAGTTTTTAATTAATCCATCTTCAAATAATATTTTTACTCCATAATCTGCATGGTCAAATGTTTTTTCATCATAAAAACTATCATATATTCGTATTTGCTCAAATCTTGCTATGTCATGTAAAATTCCTATGAGTTCTGCAAGTTTTACATTTTCTTCATCTAAATTCAAGCTTTGAGCTATTTTCTTTGCTATTTCGGCAGTCCTATATGTATGCTCTATTTTAATTTTAATTTTTGGATTGCTTGCATCATAGTTATTTACATATTCATCAAACTTTTTCTTTGCTAGCTTAATATCTATCACTTTTAATTGTATTCCTTTCTAATGTTATCCTATGTTTTTATTTAATCCATCCCATAGTACAACTTCATTTGCTGCTAAACTTTTCTTTACATCTATTATACGTTGATTTGATGAACCTCTAAATTGAAGTTTAGGGTCTTTTAATTCTTCTACAAATCTTCCATCTACTATATAATCTATATTTTTTAGCATTTGCTCTGTTGTATCTCTATGCTCTTCTTTCACCATTTGTCCTAATATTTGTTTATCAAATGTAAATCCTGTGTAACACCATATTTTTTTGTTTGGATATGTTTCTTTTACCTTTTCTACTAATGGAGCTAATTCTTCCTGATTTGCTTGTTCAAATGGTTCTCCTCCAAGAAGACTTAATCCTGTTATGTAGTCTGGTTTTAAATCTTCTATTATTTGTTCTTCTTGCTTTTCTGTAAATTTTTCGCCATAGTTAAAGTCCCAAGCTTCTCTATTAAAACAATTTTTACAATGATGATTGCATCCGCTTACAAATAATGAAACTCTAACCCCTGGTCCATTTGCTACATCACATTTTCTTATCTTTGCGTAATTCATTTTATTTTCTCCTTTCTAACGAAAGGGGGATGCTAAATGTCTAACATCCATCTTTCTTTTATAAGTGTAGTACTCTTGCCTTAATTTCTTTTGTTTTACCTTCATTCCAGAAGTTTTCTCCTAAGTATCCACATGTTCTTCTTGTTACATTCATTTTGTTTTTATCTTTATTTCCACAGTTTGGGCATTCCCATTCTAAATTGTCATTTATTATAATTTCTCCATCGAATCCACATACATGGCAGTAGTCAGATTTTGTGTTAAATTCTGCATATTGAATATTGTCATAAATGAATTTAACTAGGTCTTCTAGTGCTTTTAGGTTGTGTCTCATATTTGGTATTTCTACATATGAGATAGCTCCACCTAATGATAGTTGTTGGAATTCGCTTTCAAATGCTAGTTTGCTAAATGCATCTATTTCTTCTCTAACATCTACATGGTATGAATTTGTGTAGTATCCTTTGTCTGTAATATCTTTTATTTCTCCAAATTTTTCTTTGTCTATACGTGCAAATCTGTAGCACAAACTCTCTGCTGGTGTTCCATATAAAGCAAATCCTAAACCTGATTCTTTCTTCCATTTATCTGTAGTTTCTTTTAATTTTTTCATTACACGTATTGCAAAGTCATGTCCTTCTGGAGTTGTGTGTGATACGCCTTTCATTAATTTAGTAACTTCATAAATTCCTATGTATCCTAAAGATATTGTTGAGTAGCAAGAATTTAATAGGTCATCTATTTTTTCTCCTGATTTCATACGAGCTATTGCTCCATATCTCCAGTGTATTGGTGATGTGTCTGAAAGTGTTCCTAGTAATGCATAGTGTCTGCACATTAATGCTTCTTTGCATAGTTCTAGTCTTTCATCTAATAGTTTCCAGAATTTTTCTTCGTCTCCTTCAGCTATAATACCAATTTGTGGAAGGTTGATACTTACAACACCTTGATTAAATCTTCCTTCAAATTTGTAGTTTCCATTTTCGTCTTTCCATGGAGATAAGAAGCTTCTGCAACCCATTGGGCTAAATACATTTCCTTCATAATTTTCACGCATTTTCTTTGCTGATATATAATCTGGATATAAACGTTTTGATGAGCATTTTACTGCAAGTTTTGTTAGATAGTCATATTTTCCACCTTTTAAGCAGTTATGTTCGTCTAAAACATATATTAATTTTGGGAATGCTGGTGTTACATATACACCTTTCTCATTTTTTATTCCCTCATATCTTTGTCTAATTATTTCTTCTATTACCATTGCATTTTCTTCTATATATGGGTCATCTTGTTTTAAGTTTAAGAAGATTGTTACAAATGGTGATTGTCCATTTGTTGTCATTAATGTATTTATTTGGTATTGCATAGTTTGTACTCCTGCAGATACCTCTTTTTTCAATCTTTGTTTTGCGATTTTTTCTATCATTTCTGGTGTTAATTCATCGCCAAATTCATCTGTTAATTCTTTTTTGAATTTTTCATAGCTTTTTCTTACATATTTTCCTAAATGGCTAATATCTACAGATTGTCCACCATATTGGTTAGATGCTACTGCTGCAATAATTTGTGTCATTACTGTGCATGCAACTTGGAAACTCTTTGGAGATTCTATTAATTTTCCATTCATAACTGTTCCATTGTCTAACATATCTCCAATGTTAATTAAACAACAGTTAAATATTGGTTGTAAGAAATAATCCATATCATGGAAATGAAGAATTCCTTCTTCATGTGCTTTTGTTATTTTTTCAGGTAATAAAATTCTTTTTGTTAAGTCTTTAGAAACCTCTCCTGCTATATAATCTCTTTGTGTTGAAGCTAATACTGCGTTTTTATTTGAATTTTCTTCTAATAATTCTTTATTTTGATTTTTTATTAATCCAAGTATTGATTCATCTGTTGTATTAGATTTTCTAACTAATGCTCTTGTGTAACGATAAATCATATATTTTTTTGCAAGTTCAAATTTTTTCATATCCATAAGTTGTTCTTCTATAATATCTTGGATATCTTCTACTAAGATTCTTTTTTTGTCTAACTCTTCTATGTATTTTGTTATACTTCTAATTTCTTCTTTTGTTACTCTTTCTTTTGACTTTACCTCTTTGTTTGCTTTTTCAATTGCTATTTCAATTTTTTCTCTGTTGTAATCTACAGCTCTTCCGTCTCTTTTTATTACCTTCATGTTTTGCTCCTCCTTAATATTTTCTTAGTATGCTCCTATTATATATCAAAGTTGTTTTTAATCTGTTGCAATTGCAACAGATTAAAAATTAATTCTTCGTTTTTTCTGTATCTCCCTATTTTCAATAGTTATAGCAAATATTACATTTTTGTTACAATACTATTTTGTCAAAAAATGTTGATTTTTCAGTAGTTTGAGTGTATAATCTTTACATAAATTCAACATGCATTTTTTGACAAACTTTGCATTTTGTTATAAATTATTAGTAAAATATTCTAAAGGAGTGTTATATTCATGGAAGAAAAACTCACTTTGATAAATAATATAGAGCAAGGATGTTCTAGAATACAAAAAAAGCATTTTAATAAAAATGAAATTATAACTACATATATTCAAAAAAGAATGCAAATCTGTATTATGATAAATGGAAAAGCAGATTTAATACGATATGATTTGAATGGAAATAAAGATATTGTCGACAAATTTAACTCTTATGATATCTTTGGCGAAGCTTTTTACCCAGTACATACAAATAATGAACTTACAGTAGTTGCTACTTCTAGCTGTGATGTATTATTTTTTGTTCATGATGACTTGTACCAAAAGTGTAAACCTAACTGTAAATTTCATACCACTCTTTCTGCTAGCATATTGGAATTGACTTTAAGAAACTCTGTACATCAAAATACTCGTATAGAGGTTTTATCTAAAAGAACTATACGAGAAAAGCTTTTAACTTATTTTTCAATTTTATCTAGTAGAGATTTTAGTAAATCTTTTACATTGCCTTTTTCTTTAACTAACCTTGCAGATTATTTAAGTGTTGACAGAAGTGCAATGATGAGAGAATTAAAGAATTTAGTTGATGAAGGTTTTATATCTAAAAACGGCAACAGAATTAAATTGTTATATAAATAAATCTTTTTATAGTAGAATTAAGATTTTACAATGCTGCATGCAAAACCTTAATTCTATTTTTTTATTCAATTACATCAATTGCATTATTCTTATCCATACCCTCTAAATTGTAGTATGTATTTGGTGTTGTTCCTATTATTACCGCTTCTGCAAGTAATACTTGATTTACTATTTTTTCTTCTTTTGTACTATATGGAGTTAATATTATTGCATTACATTCTACTTGCAAATATAGCCTATGCAAGGTTTGATTTATACCTGCAGATTCAAATTTTGACCTTAAATCTGTATCTAAATTTCCTATTACCTCTATTTTTATATTAATATTTGGACCTGTTCCAGCTAATAGTTTTAAGCCTGTTAATGTTCCTAGACGTATATTGTAACTATTATTTTTCTCTTTATTTAACTCCTCTTGTATTTTTATTGCAACATCAGAAATAATTTCATTTACAGTTATTACATTTGCACTTACCATAGTTATATTTCCATTGCTATCTTTGCTAACATTGCATAAATCTCCATACTCATAATTTGACATTACAATTGTTGCTTGTTCGTTTGATATTTTTGTAGCTATGCTTTTAGCTATTGTTGTACATTGCTTATCCATTATCGGTTCTATTGCTTGTATTATATGGTTTGCCGTTACAATAGCTATTGCAATTATTGCTACTATCTTTACAAATTTACCTAATTGTAAATTATTTTTATTGTTATTATTTTTCTTAAATATACTAATACTGCATTTAGGTAATATTAGGCGTCTTCTAGAATAGATTTTATCCATTTGATTTTCCTCATCTTATTAGAAATTTATCTTCTAACTTTCCTTTTTATATTAGTATATTCACATATAATTTTTTTGATTATTTTTATGCTGGCATTGGAATAAATAGTTGCTCACCTATTTGGATTTTATTTTCATCTTCTATTCCATTTAATGCAACAATTGAATCCACTGTGCTCCTAAATCTTTTTGCTATTTTCCACAAAGTATCATCTTTCTTTACAAAGTAAATAATTATACTATACCTTTCACTTTCTCTATTTTCTTCTATGTTTATTTCTTGTATTACATTTATAGTCTGGCTAGATGATGCTTCCACTCTAAAGTTTAAGTCTACTTTTATATCTACACTTTCATCTGGCATTACTACAAAGTCTTGCATTGCGACATCTACTCTAGTATTAACATTAGTATTTGGATTTACTCCATTGCAGTTAATGCTATAATCAAATGGTAATTTTATGCTTTGTTCATTTACTGCTGAATTATTAGCTGAAGCAAATATGAATTTTAGTTCTAGCTCTCCCTCATATACAATCTTGTCATTTAGTACAGTCTGATTTATTATACTTGGGCATACATCAACATCATATATTTGATTATTTCCTATTTGTTCAACTATTTCTTTTTGTCTAATTTGGCATAAATCTTGTATTTCTTCTTTTTTTACTACTCCTCTTATCATTTTTTGCTCATATACTAAATTTGTAGTTGGACTATATAAATCTTGTATTACATCGATATTTCTTGTTTGAAATACGTTACACATAACCTCTATTTCTGCTTCTACATATATAGAATGTTCTTCTATGCTGTTTGGTTTTATTAGTATATTTTTAATTTCAAAATTAACCTCACAAATATTATCATCAGTTACATTAGGCATATCAACAAATCCCATAACAGGTATTGAAGCCGTTTTTGTACATATTCTATTATCTCCTGTAAGATACATTATTTTTACTACACAATCTGCCTTTACTAGGATTTTGTTGTAGCTTACTTTTATCTCCCTATTTCGTATATCTAAATTTACTTTCATTATTTCTGCTAAATCATCTACACTATCTATCATTATTGTATCTTTAGCATACACTTTTGTATTTCCTGTTCCTAACAACGAATTTATGCTTAAGTTTTCTTTTAGTAGTTGTACATCTTTTATATCTCCAATCTGTTGTACAAACTCTAAATCTTCATTTGAATATGCATTTAACTCTATTTCTAATATTGCTCTTACATTTATTTTTCTTCCATTTATGACTCTACACTCTATTGTTTTTATTGCAACATTAGTTTCTACCATCATACCAATTTTTAAATTTGAAAAGTCTACTATGTGTGAAAAATCTAAGTTTACATTTAAACTTCTTACAGCTGATTCTCCATCATCTGCTAAATACATTATATATGTATTTACACAGCCATCCATTCTTATTTTACCATCCATAACCTCTTTTTTATAAATACATACTACCCCACTTGTATTTATAGCATTTAAAATGTCTGGCTTTATATCTGGAACAACAAAGTCCTCTTCTATTATGGCTGTATCTACTTTTTTACCTATTATTTGGTTGATGCACAAAGTCTCTTTTGTAGCCTCTACTGACATAATAATATACCTCCTTTACATTATCTTACTAATGTATATTTTTAGGCATAAAAAAAAATTCCTAAAACAGGAATTTTTTTGTTTTATATTGCTACTTTATACTCTTACACTTTGAGCAGGTGGAATTAATGGACAATAATTTTCTCCATCATATACATCTACCTCTACAGTTCTTGTTAATACATCTGTATAACTATAGGTAACATTTCTTTCGTTTTCTTCATATTTTACTACAAAAATATTTGGATAGGCTTTCTCTATTGTTGCTTCTTTTTCAAAAGTTTTACTCCTTCCTAAAGAACCTTTTACAATAATTTTTTGTCCTATCATTTCTCCAATATCTTCTTTTAGACTTGCTATATCACTTCTACAAATCATGTACATCACCTACTTTTTTAAGATAGGCACATTCTATCATATTTCTTGTATTTTGTCAAAGTAACAGATATCTTGTCAATCGTTGTAGCATGCTATTTTTCAATACTTTTGTAGTTTTATTACAATTATATTACAATATTGTTTCTAAACTATTACAGTCTGTTTTTTTCCCATTGCACCTATCCCATTTATGCCATCTTTCCCGTCCCTTAACTCATCTTCTATATCTTTTATAGTTAAATATTTTGTGTTTTCTGTCGTTGCAATTCTTTCTGCAACTATAAGAGGGTCTATAAAATCTATCATTATCCTTTTAGGAGATGAGGCAAAATTTGCACCAGCGGATATGATTGCTTCATAATAGCTTTGGCATGCTCCTGCAAAAATTGCTAAATTTTGAGACTTAGCATCGTTCCATTTTCTCGCTTCGTTTACGGTTTCTATAAAATATTTTGAATTTCTATAATTATATACATCATTAAAAGCTGTCCCTTTTTTTATCATACCATCATGCCCAGTTAATACTAATATATCTGGCTTATACTTATTTAATAATGCTCGTACAGAGCTTGCCTGCCTACTTTCTGGAATATTTTTTACTACTGCGTTTAGCCCCAAGCTTTTATAATATTTCATAGATTTTTCTGCATATCTTCTATCTCCATCTAAATGAAGAATTTTACCCATATATACATTTTTTATACTTCTTTTATCTATGTTAGCAACCTCTAGTATTTGTTTTAACTCTTCTAAACTGCTTTTTTTATTTGCACATCTTTTTATTCTTTCTTCCATTTTATCTTCTATTTTTTTTATTCTACTGTTTGCAGTTCTTTTATCTATTATCTCTAAATCTTCTATCGGACTGTCTGCTTCTATTCTTTCTGTAATACCTTTTAATATACATATTACATTATTGCTTGTCTTGATTATTTTAGTAATCTCAAAAATTACATCTTTGTTATATGAAATTCGGCCTACTATATCTCCTTTTTTCAACATATTTCTCACCTCATATATTATTTCTACTATATGATATGTCGAATAATGTTTTTTTGTGAAAATGTAATTTTAAGGACGCACCAAAAAATTGCATTAAAAATCGTTTTGCAATTTTTTGTTACGCCCCTAAATCTCGTGCTTGCATCTCTTAATTCTATTTTATCCGTGCCTTATTTTCCTTCATATGGCTGTACTTCATCTTTGTTGCCATTCCACCTCTTATGTGTCTTTCAGCTTTATTTTCATCTAATATACTTCGTACTTCTGCTGCTAACGCAGGATTTATCTTTAATATTCTTTCGCTTAAGTCTTTGTGTACTGTAGATTTACTTACACCAAACTTAGCTGCCACCCCTCTTACCGTTTCTTTCGACTCTATTATATAATGTGCAAATTCTACAGCACGTTCTTCTATTGAGTAACCTTTCATAAAGAAAACCTCCATTTAAGAATACATTTGTTTAATTGTATTCTTATGGAGGTTTAATTAGAACTTTTATACAACTATTTATTTCTATTAAATAGTTATATATTTAGATACTGGTAAGCTCGTAGAGAAAGAAAAAATTAAGCGATATGTATTGCGATACACAAAAAATATAACAATAGATAATATTTTAATTAGTATTATCTATTGTTAATTTAACTACCTTATTAAACCTTTAAGATTTGGCTAATAATAAATTAGTTGCAAAGTTCTGATAAAGATATATATTGATTTTTATTATATTTATCAATATATATGAACGTTTCTAATTTTTCGGAAATGCAATATTCTCCATTCCAACTATTGAGTTTATATAAAACATAATGGTCTCTTAGTACATACGGATTCTCAGAAGCAAGATATATAGGAATACTTTCATGCCAACCTAAATTTATTTTTATTAGGTACACATTGGATAAAAAGTCTCCATAGTCAGCTTCAGTATCGATAAAACGTATTCTCCGAAGAACTGTTACCTTATCTTTCATATACGATGGAATAAAAACATCATCAGGAATACGCGTAGTACTTCTAATTAATGCATACATACATCTCTCCGAAGTTTTCTTTGAAGAATCAATACTGTAAGAATTTTTACTTGTTTTTCGTAAAGAAATATTTTCAAGTAAAAGATCTTCTTCTAAAGATTCTTTATTTATCCCCTCAATATTAAAAACAAAGTTAATATCTTCCTGTTTCTTCTTATCTTTTAAATAATTTGGAATAGACAAACATAATTGTGATTTGCCTATAGTCTGTTTAATTTTTTCATTTCCTCCATTACATATCCGTTCGCAAACTCCTGAATTTATAAATAATTTCATTGCTTTACCTCCTTGTGCTTTTACTAAATTATTAGTTGCGTTACAATATAATTATGTTGTAATTAAGATACCTCCTCGTATTTAAGATGACATAATTTTACCATAAATTTATCTATAAATCAATACTATTGTTCTCCTGAATTCTCATAAAGAAAACCGCCATAAGAATACATTTGTTTAATTGTATTTTTATGGTGGTTTAATTAGAACTTTTATACTATTTTTTATTCAGCGTCATTTTCATCAAAAGCGTCTCCACAGTTTGGACAGAATTTAGGTGGAACTGTTTTGTCTTGTGGTTCCCAGCCACATTTATTACATTTGTATGTTGCTGGCTTTTTAGCTCCACACTCTGTACAGAATTTTCCTGTGTTAGTTGCTCCACAAGAGCATTTCCACTCTTCTGCATTTTTTTGTTGTACTTCTTTATTTTTATCTTCTTCTGCCATTTGGAATAATGTTTGTGTATTTATTCCTCCTGCTTTTTCTGCCATATTTAGCCCTGCAAATGCCATAACTGGACCTGCATTTGAGTTTGCTGCAGCGCTCTTCATAGCTTCTGCTTGTGCTTCTACCATTGTTGCTGCTGCCATTTTTGGATTTGAAATAACAGCTCTTCTTTGAAGTTCTTTTATCATGTTTTCGTCTTCTTCAGAGGCATTAACAGAGTTTACACCAATAGATACAATCTCTATTCCTCTAATTTCTTTCCATTTATTAGTTAAAACTTCATTTAATGCATCTGCTAATTCCATTGTATGACCAGGTAAACTGCTATATCTAACACCCATATCAGAAATTTTTGCAAAAGCTGGTTGAAGTGCAGTTAATAATTCTGTTTTTAATTGACTTTCTATACTTTCTTTTGTATATTTTTCTTGTACGTTTCCACAGACATTTGTATAAAATAGCATTGGATCTACTATTTTATATGAATACTCACCATTACATCTAATAGCAATATCTACGTCTAATCCTATATTTTTATCTACTACTCTAAATGGTACCGGACTTGGTGTTCCGTATTTATTTCCTATTATTTCTTTAGTATTTATGTAGTATACACGTTGGTCATTTGCTACTCCACCACCTGTAGTAAAACGTTTTCCTATTGTTTTAAATGTATTTATAATTCCTTTTCCTAATCCTCCTGTAAATATGCTTGGTTCTGTTTCGTTGTTATAAATAAATTCTCCCGCTTCTGCGCAAAGTTCTGCAACTTTTCCTTGCTCAACAATAATCATACATTGTCCTTCGTTTACAGCTATAACAGATCCATTTGATATAATATTATCTGTTCCTTGTGTATTTGAACTATTTCCTGTTACTTTCTTTTTTCCTTTTATAACTAATACATTTGATTCTAATGAATCTGCGTAAAAATACTCTTTCCATTGATCTGCAAGAGTTGTTTTTACCGCTTCTTTACCTGCTTTTATTAATCCCATATTCTTTTCTTCCTTTCAAATTTTTATTGGTATAATTAAATTTTAACATTAAAAGTTAAAATAATCAATAATCAATTAAAAAATACTAGTATGTTGACCTCTCAAATCGCACTCGCAAGCTCGTTTGGCCGCTTACGTAGCATTTTTTAACAATATATTATCAATCTTTTTTATCAAAAATTAGAAAACTGTAAATTGTAACCAACAATATCTTATTACTTAAAATACTTACTGATTTCTTCTAAATTTTCAAATTTATTTTGTCTTAATACCTCATAAATTACGATTGCTACTGAATTTGATAAATTCAAACTTCTTAATGTTGGAAGCATTGGTATTCTAATTGTTCTTTCTATATATTTTTGTAAAATATCTTCTGGAAGACCTTTTGTTTCTTTTCCAAATAGTAAAAATACTTCATCCATTCCTTGATAATTTGCATCGCTATAACAAGTTTGACCTTTAGTCGTTACAAAAAACATATTATGCTCTTCTGGCTTATATTTTTCCAAAAATGCATCAAAAGATTTATGATTTTCTATTTCTAATTTGTCCCAATAGTCTAGTCCTGCTCTTTTTAATGTTTTATCTGTTATTTCAAATCCTAATGGTTCTACTAAATGTAGTTTTCCTCCTGTTGCAGCACATGTTCTTGCTATATTTCCTGTATTTTGTGGTATTTCAGGTTCTACCATTACTATATTTATTTTCACTTTTTATCATTCCCTTTCTAAGGTAATTTTTTATATAATACATATTCATTTTTGTAAATTAATTGTTTTCTTGCTTATTATAGTTTAATTGTATAAAAAAGTCAATTTTACGAATTTATGTTTGACATTTTATACATTCTGTGTTATATTATTTATACAAACATTTGTATGCAAGGTGATTTTATGGATATATTAGAAAAATTAACTATTTTAGCAGATTCTGCTAAATATGATGCCTCTTGCAGTTCTTCTGGAAGCAAAAGGCAAAATACTAAAAATGGTATTGGAAACGGTGATGTTTCTGGTATTTGCCATAGTTGGGGTGCCGACGGCAGATGCATTTCTCTTCTTAAAATTTTAATGAGTAATTGTTGTATATATGACTGTAAATATTGTATTAATAGATGTACAAATAATGTCAAAAGAGCGACATTTACTCCTAGAGAAATTGCTGATTTGACTATAGAATTTTATAAACGTAATTATATAGAAGGTCTATTTTTAAGCTCTGCTGTAATAAAAGACCCTGATTTTACTATGGAAAAATTATATGAAACTGTTTTTATATTAAGAAAAGAATATAATTTTAATGGTTATATTCATGTAAAAACAATTCCTGGCTGTAGTAAAGAATTAATTGATAAATTAGGCAATTTGGTGGATAGAACAAGTATTAATATTGAGCTTCCATCTAATGATAGTTTAAAACTTTTAGCTCCCCAAAAGGAGAAAACAGGAATCTTAACTCCTATGAAATATATTTCAAATAATATTAAAGTGTCTAACCAAGAAAAATCAAAATACAAAGACAAATTTGTTCCAGCAGGTCAAACTACTCAGTTAATTGTAGGTGCTACTCCTGAAACAGATTTTAAAATCATGAAATTATCTGAAGGACTATATAATAATTTTAAACTTAAACGTGTATATTATTCTGCCTATGTTTCTATTAATAACGACTCTAACTTACCAGCTTTAAAGGCTCCGCCTCTACTTCGTGAGAATAGACTTTATCAAGCTGATTGGCTTATTCGTTTTTATGGTTTTAAAATAGACGATTTGTTAGATAATTCTCATCCTAATTTTAATAATTTTTTGGACCCAAAATGTGACTGGGCAATTAGGCATATAGAAAATTTTCCTGTAGAAATTAATAAAGCTGATTATTACACTTTATTAAAAGTTCCCGGTATTGGTGTCACTTCTGCTAAAAGAATTATTACAGCAAGGCGCTTGTTTAACCTTACTTTTGATAATTTGAAAAGTCTTGGAATTGTTTTAAAACGAGCTAGATACTTTATTACATGTAATGGAAAGTATTATGATAATATAAACAGATTTAATCAAAACTTTATTACAGAAAATTTATTATTTACCGAAAGAGTATCCACAGGACTTGCCCAAGGTGTTCAAACATCGCTGTTTGATTCTACCCAAAAACCAGTTTTACCTAGCAAAACATTGTCTGAATTGTTGGAAAATAAAAATGATGAAAATTATAAATCTAAAGTTTTTTCAACTTTGGCACCTACTAAATTTGATATGGTAAAGAGTATTACTGGTAGCTTATAAAAAAGTAGAGAATGTAAAAACTAAGTCACTCTAGATTTAATTTTTTACAAACCTGTATTAAGAAAGAAATGATAATGAATATGAAAAATTTTAATAATACTAACACAACTTATTTATATGATGGAACCTTTGAGGGTTTACTTACAATTGTTTTTGATTGTTATATAAATAAACAAATACCGATTAATGTAATGTCTAAAAACTCTTACATTCCTAATCTTTTAGATATTACTAAATATATTTCTACAGATTACCAAAAATCTGAAAGAATTTTTAATGGAATTTCAAAAAATATTTCGTATAATACCTTATATAATGCTTATTATGCGTTTTTAGCCGAAGATTCTGCTAAAGAAATTAATATTTTAAAATACATTTTATATGGTTTCTTAATTGGTCCTAGTATAGATACTATGTTGTCTATTGATTTCGTTTTTAAGGTTCAATCATTACGAAAAAAGATGCTTGCCGAATCGCATAAATTAAAAGGTCTACTTCGCTTTTCTAGTATAGGCGATAATCTATTTTATAGTTCTATACATCCTACACATAATGTTATAGAAAATTTAGGGCATCACTTTATACGTAGGCTTCCTACTCAAAATTTTATTATACATGATAAAATACGTAATATAGCTTTTGTTTATAACACTCATGAATATCAAATTTTGGATGCTACATCGCTAAAAATCCCTGACGTATCTGAAAAAGAAAAATTATTTCAAGATTTGTGGAAAGCATTTTTTAAGACTATTGCTATAAAAGAAAGAACTAATCCTAGACTTCAAATGCAATTTATGCCTAAAAAATATTGGCAAGATTTGAAAGAAATGCAAAATTAAATTTTTTATAATATAAAATAAAAACTATAAAAATTAATAAATAGTTACCTATTCTCATAAATGTAACAAGCTTTTCAAACTTTCATAATAACCCAAAACAAGACTCGTAATCACAAGTCTTGTTTTGGGTTATTTAATCTTTCTTTAATGGGCAATGTTCAGCAATTATTTTGTCCAAGTTGTGCATTCCTTCATTGTACTGACTTGCTAATTGCCTCCATTTTTCTTGCTCGTTTGGATATGTATGCATGCCTATCCTATTTCCTCTCGAAAACAGAATCATACCAGTTGGCAAGAACCGTACATCGGTAATTTTAGCACTTCTAAGTGCCAACAGCTGCACCTGTTGCATTTCGGTTAATTCAATTGAATTCCTACTCATACAATTACCTCCTTTTGCATTTACAATACCGTCCCTTTGGTAACATTTATTATTATAACACCTTTTTTCTAATATGTAAACCCATTTCCATAATTTTACATTGTCCCGTTATTAAATTTCACACAAATTTCATTGAAAAATATGTCGAACTATGTTAAGATAAATTTGTATATATTATAAAAATATATTAATAATAATTAAAGGAGGATTATCATGAAATTTACACAATGGAATGGTTTTAATACCCTTGGTGAATGGACTAAAGAAATTGATGTTAGGGGCTTTATTCAAGCCAACTACACTCCATATGAAGGAGACGATTCTTTTTTAGCTGAAGCTACTGAAAGAACAAAAAAATTATGGGAAGAAGTATTAGTACTTTATGAAAAAGAAAGAAAAAATGGAGTATTAGACGTAGATACAAAGACTCCATCTGCTATAAATGCTTATGATGCAGGGTATATAAATAAAGAATTGGAGCAAATTGTTGGTCTTCAAACAGATGCCCCATTAAAAAGAGCAATTATGCCTAATGGTGGTATAAAAATTGTTGAAAAATCTTGCGATGCTTATGGTTATAAAGTTGATGAAGAAACTGATTATATTTATAATAATTTAAGAAAAACACATAATGACGGAGTATTCTCTGTATATACACCCGATGTAAGAGCAGCTAGAAGCTCTCACTTAATTACAGGTCTTCCAGATGGCTATGGTCGTGGTAGAATAATTGGAGATTATAGAAGAGTTGCACTATATGGTGTTGATGCATTAATGGAAGAGAAAAAACAAGAACTTGAAATATTAGATGTAGATGAATTTACAGAGGATGTAATTCGCGAGCGTGAAGAAATACATGACCAATTAGTTGCTTTAGACGATTTAAAGAAAATGGCTGCTAAATATGGTTTTGATATTTCTGTACCTGCTTCAAATGCAAAAGAAGCAATTCAATGGTTATATTTTGCATACTTAGGAGCAATAAAAGACCAAAATGGTGCCGCAATGAGTTTAGGTAGAACTTCTACTTTTCTAGATATTTATATTGAAAGAGATATAAAAAATGGAACTTTAACAGAGCAAGAAGCTCAAGAATTAATGGATCATTTTGTTATGAAATTACGTATGGTAAGATTTTTACGTACTCCAGAATATAATGAACTATTTAGTGGTGACCCTGTATGGGTAACTGAAAGTATTGGTGGTATGGGAGTTGACGGCAGAACTTTAGTAACAAAAAATTCATTTAGAGTATTACACACATTAACTACACTTGGTCCTGCTCCAGAACCAAACTTAACAGTTCTATGGTCAAATAACTTGCCAGAAGGATTCAAAAAATTCACAACAAAACTATCTATTAAAACATCTTCTATTCAATATGAAAATGATGATTTAATGAGAGTTACTTTAGGTGATGATTATGGTATTGCATGTTGCGTATCAGCAATGAAAATTGGTAAACAAATGCAATTCTTTGGAGCTAGAGCAAATTTGGCAAAAACTCTTTTATATGCTATTAATGGTGGTAGAGATGAAAAGAGTGGAAAACAAGTAACTCCAAAATTTGAAGCTATAACGTCTGAATACTTAGACTATGATGAAGTTATGGAAAAATTTGATAACATGATGGATTATGTTGCAAAAATATATATTAAAGCATTAAATGCTATACATTATATGCATGATAAATATTCATATGAAGCATTAGAAATGGCTTTACATGACAAAGAAATATTAAGAACAATGGCATGTGGAATTGCAGGACTTTCAGTAGTTGCTGACTCTTTATCTGCAATAAAATATGCAAAAGTAAAAGTAATTCGTGATGAAACTGGTTTAGCTATTGATTATGAAACAGAAGGTGACTTTCCAAAATACGGAAATGATGATGATAGAGTAGATGACATTGCTGTAGATATTGTAAAAATCTTTTTAAGAAAATTACAAAAACATCATACTTACAGAAATTCAAAACATACATTATCTATTTTAACTATTACATCAAACGTAGTATATGGAAAAGCAACAGGAAATACTCCAGATGGAAGACGTGCTGGAGAACCTTTTGGACCAGGTGCAAACCCATTACATGGTAGAGATACAAATGGTGCAGTAGCAGTTATGAACACTATTGCAAAACTACCTTATGAATATTCCGAAGATGGTATTTCATACACATTCTCTATTACACCAGGAACATTGGGAAAAGAATTAGATACACAAGTAAATAACTTAGTAAGTTTACTTGATGGATATTTTAAACAAACAGGACATCACATTAATGTTAACGTATTTGACAGAGCATTATTAGAGGATGCAATGGAACATCCTGAAAAATACCCACAACTTACAATTCGTGTATCTGGATATGCAGTAAACTTCATCAAATTAACAAGAGAACAACAATTAGATGTAATTCATAGAACAATACATGAGAAATTTTAACTAATAGGGACGGCCCTTTTTCGAAAAAATTTGCTAAAAAGGGCCGTCCCTATTAAGAAAAAAAGAGGCTGTAAAAAAGCCTCTTTTGAAATCATAATTTATTAATTAAAATAATCTTTTAGCAATGGTTTTAGTCCTATGTTATAAACATAATCTGCCCATATTTCATCTACATCCCATATACACGTATACATGTCATTAAACCAAAATTCCGTCTTATCTCCTCTTGCCCAT
>CAKPFO010000018.1 GCA_934153805.1 uncultured Clostridia bacterium
TTTGAGTCATATTTTGGTAAATTATCGAATGTTACATCTTTGTCACTATCTGTTGTTATTGTTTCTTCTTTTACAGCAGTAGTTCCATTTTTTACTACTATCTTAATATTAGCTGGTCTTTTATCTTTTTGTTCTAATGTATCTACCCATTCTTTTCTAGCCCCAACACTTACTGTGTCTCCTGGTACTGTGAATGTATTTGTAATAGTATTTGTACTTGTGTCTACACTTGATGTATAGAATTTCAAGTCTCCGATATTTACCTCTTGTTCTTCTACTGTGTAATTTATAACATTTCCATCTGCACCATATTTTGGTAATGCTGTAAATACATATTTCCATTCGTTTTCATCTGCAACATTTTTATACGTTGCATCAACAATCTTACTTGCAACAACTTCTGTTCCATTTAATATTTGTAGAGTTACTTGTGTAGGTCTCTTTCCCGCCTTATTATTGTTGTCATTCCATACCTTTGTAGCTGTTATTGATACAGCAACATCTGTATCTAATTCATTTTCAAAGACAATATTTACATTTCCAGAATTTTCTTCTGCTATTACTCCGTCTGCAGAGTCTGTTTCCATTGTAATTTCATTTGTTACAGCATCTCTTGTAAATACTATTTTCTTTGTTTCATAAACATTTACATAGTAATCAGAAGGTTTTAACTCTTCAATTGCTACCTCTATTCTTCCTGTTCCTCTTATGTCATTTAAATTAATCTGTCCATTTACATCTGTAAGTATTTCTTTGTAATAGTCCTCTCCACTTTCTGCTTTTACATGAATTCCTATTAAAGCTCCTTCTATAGCATATTCTTTGTTTAGACTATCTACCTTGTTTAAACTTACATTATATGTATCTGAAGTTGAATTTACTGTATCTTCAAATTTCAAATGAATAAATTCGTCTCCATATACCTCTACTGTTCCTCTTCCACTTTCTATATATGCATTTGTTATTTTCTTAAAGCCATTTAGATTTTGAACAGTTACTTTTAATACTATATCTGTAGAATCTAGTGCATATCCAAATGGTGCTTTTGTTTCGTTTATTATATACGTATATTCATGTGTTCCTATCTCACTAGGAAGTGCTATGTCTGTAAATGCTAATAAACCATTTGCATATTGTTTTGTTGGTACTATTGATGTTGCTGATTGCAATCTAATGCTATATTCTGCTCCGATTAACATTAAGTTATTATCATTTTCATCTACCTTATTTGCTCCTATTACAATTGTATCATCTGGATAATTTCTTAATCTAATTGTTACTTTTTTATCTTTATTATCTATAAATGTATCAACATTTTTAGTTCCTTTACTTAGTTTTATCCATCCAGTAGTTTCGTCAATATTTAATTCTACTCGCTTATCTTTAGTATCAAATCTTCTTCCAACTGGTGGCACTAACTCTGTAATATCTATATCTACTTTTCCACTACCGTAAATATTATCAATATTTATTTTTCCATTTTCGTCAGTTAAATCTGTCTTTGTTAGTCCTTTTATACCATTTTCGTTGTCTACATCGATTTTAATTTTTGCATCTGCAAATGTTATACTTGAATAATATGCATCTGCTTTTATTAATTCTATGCTATAGCATACTCCTTCTTTTTTCTTCTCATTTAGTACATTTACTTCTATATATTCTGTTGTTTTATTTGTTACACTTGCATGTTCATCATCGCCTTCTACTGTTGCACTTGCAATTAATCCATTTAAATATGTTACTTTTAATGTCAAAGTACTGCTTATTGCATTATAACCTTCTGGTGCCAAAGTTTCTCTTATTGTAAAACTATGTTCACCATTAGATTTCATAGGTAAGCTTACATAGCCCATTCCTTCCACGCCTGATTCTAGTTCGTATATTTCATTTGTTTCGGTATCAACTATTTCAAATTTACCATTTTTCAATGCTATAAGTTCATCATCGTAGTCTTGTTTTAGTATTGCAAAGCCTATAGTACTTGGTGATTCTTCTATTGTTGTTTTTACAATTTTGTTAATATTATCTATTTTACAATATGCATTTTCGCCTAAGTCTTTATCTAATATTCTTATTAATTGACTATTTTCAGCTCTGTTTATTCTTACAACTTGTCTTTTTTCATCTAATGCATATCCGTCTGGTGATTCTATTTCCACCATTGTTATTTTAAAGTTTCCATATCCTAGTAATCCTGTAAATGATATTTTTCCTTCTTTATCTGTAGTTTCTATTATAGTTTGAGATTCATTAGTATCTTCATTTTCTACATATATTGCATATTTTGCACCTGCTACTTTTATTTTGTTATTATATACATTTACCTTTTCTATTTGAACTCCAAAGTCTGGCTCTGGGTCTGCTGGATCTGTTGGTGTTACAGGGCTTGTTACTTTTTCTGGTGTAGTTGTAGGTCTCTTTTCATCTGCTCTTGGATTTGATACACTACTCCATTCTGTTTTTCCTGAAGCAATTGGAGTATATCCTACTCTTTCACATCTTATATGGACTTTTATTCTATGTCCACCCACATAATTTACTCCATCATCTATCTCTGCTACAATTCTGCCTTTAGAGTCTCTTTCACCTTGAACTATACTTGCACTGGCCATAGTTCCATCAGAATTATAAGTTACCTCTAACACAACATTATTATTTCTAATATATCCTAATTCTTCCATTTTGTAGTTTTCTATTAAATATCTTACCGTTGTTGTATATACCTCATTTCCTAATGATATTGTTGTTAAACCATACTTATTTGTCTTTCCTGATGAAATATATGTGCTCTCACTTAACTTATATACTCTAAATGTCGTTCCTTCTATTTTTATGTTGTGATTTTCTATATTTTCATTTTCTATTGTAAGACTATTATATGTAACACCTTCTGGTGGCACTACTGTGCTTGTATTTCCATCTATATCTATTACTGGAGTATATGTAGCTGGTATATTTCTTACCTTTATAGTAATTCTTTTATTTACATTGTCTACTTTTACATCGCTTACATCAAGGTTAGTCAAACTAGATTCGTCTAATGTTAATTCTTTTGTTACAGAATCTCTAGTAAATGACAATTTTCTTGTTACTCCATTACAGATATATCCAGAAGGAGACATTATTTCACGTAAACTTACATCAATTTTTCCTGTTCCATATAAGTTATTTATTATAATTCCTCTTTCGTAATAAGTTGTATCTGTAAATGAATAATCACTACCATTTTGTTGGTCAATATCTATATCAAATTTTGCTCCGTCTAATTTTATTGAATCACTTATGCTACTTACTTTATCAATTTTTAAAGTATATGTTGAACTTTTGATAACATTTACAGTTGTCTTTTCTTGTTGCTCATTTCCTATTTTTAAAGACAATGTTTTTTGATTAGAACTTATCTCTAACACATTGCTTGCATCATATTCACTACCTAAATCTTTTACAAGGTTATATGATGTAATATTTCCATTAGAGTCAAATACTATATCAACAGCTATTTTCTTTATTGATTTATAACCTGTTGGTGCTTCTCTTTCTTCTATAATATATCTTCCTGATGTTGCACTGTTTAGCGTTGCTCCAGCATATCCTGTTCTTCCTGTAGTTGTTATTCTTTCTCCTGTTAAGTCTGGACCTGTAATTGCAAATTTTGCATAACGTAATCCTAATTTTGTGTTATCCTTATCAACCTTTTTTATACTTATATATGGGTTAGAAGTATAATATACTCGTGTATTATACACAGTTAAATATATTGTGTTTCCAACTATTTGTACATTTTCTGTGTCTTGTGTTTTGCTTGTATCTAATTTTATAGAACCATATAGACTGTCCTTTTGGATATAAATAACTTTTGTTTCAGAATCTTTTGTATATCCATAAGGTGCCTCTGTTTCAGTTACAGTAATCGCTATTTGACCTCTTCCATTATCAGTAAATGTAGCTGTTCCATCTGTTGTGTATAAACTTTCTGTACTATTGTATCCATTGTTTTCTATTTGCACATTAAATGTTGCTGTTCTATCTATTAGCTCATATGTGTCTGCATCTCTTTTTTGAATTACTAATCTATAAGGTACTTGTTCAGCTTCTTTAGTATTTGTTATTTGAACTTTTATTGTACTTCCTTCTAATGTTGCTCCGTCAACAGTTATTACTCCACTTGTATTTGTTACTTTTATAGTAGTAGGAGTTTTATCTAATACATAGCCAGTAGGTGCTTTCTTTTCTAGTATTTGCACTGTACTTGTTCCCTCTGGAAAATATAAATTAGATATATCTATTATTCCATTCTTATTTGATGTATATGTTGTTCTTAATTTTCCTGCTGTTGGATACGTTACTGTTATTTGGAAGCTAGCTCCTGAAAGTTTAGTATTAGTATTCTTTGCATCTACTTTTTCTATTTGTAGATTGTTTAATTTTACTGCCTCTGTACCATATACGTTTATAACTTTCATTTTTACATCTAACTGCATATATTCATCTGCTTCATATTGAGTGTACTCTTGGTCTACTATATGAGTATAGCTTAAACCATCTAATACATTCATATATGTAACCTCTAGTATTCCTTCTGGTGTAGTTTCGTAATACATTTCAAAACCGATATCTTCATTTATTCTTTCAAATCCAACTGGTACACTCTTTTCTGTTATCCAGAAAGTTAATTTTCCTTCTGCAGAATTTAAGTATTGTGGATACTCACTTCCTAAAGAATCTATTATATCTTGTGATTCTATTTTTGCAAGTCCATTATCATCTGTTTTTAGCTCCCATTTTGTTCCTGTTGCATTTTCTCTTAGTTCTAGAGTAACACCTTGTAATGCCCTCATATATTGGTCTACTTTTGTTATATAAAATGTAGCATTTACTCTAGTTCTTGCAGTATTACTTACAGATATTCTTTTTACTATGCTTCTATTTACTATTATTTGTTTTGTAGCAGTATCTATCTCTACTCCTTCAACAGGTGTGTCTATTGTATATTCTCCTGCACTATTTCTTGTAAGATTAATTGTTATTTCTTGTTTATTAAATTTGTAATCTGTTGGTGCATTTATTCTTTTTATTTTAATTACTACAGTTTCTCCGTTTGCAACCTCTGTTACAATTTCACCATTTACATCTGTAGTTTGTGTTGTTGTAGATACATCTGTTATAGAGTTATTTGTATTTTGTTGTGTTACTTTATATGTAACAGCTTGTACATTATCGTTTGTATCTGCATCTTTTTCCACTATCTTTAATGTATAATCACTAAATGCTCCTGTAGTTGAACCTGATGTTGCATCTCTTTGTTGCTCTACATTTATATTAGCAATTACATTTTCATCTGTTCCTTCTGTTTCTGTTGTAACACTAGCTGCTCTATTAACTACTCTTGAACGCATCATTCTAGTATTAGTAGATGAAATATCTTGTGCATCTGTTATTATTCCATCCGCATTAAATACTATATTTATATATTTAGATTTTGTGTTTTCTTTATATCCTCTTATTGTATTTAATTGTCTAACTTCATATAAGTATGAACCTGTTCCTGGAGCTACTATATTAGAAATTTCTGCTGTTCCATCTTCTCCTGTAACTACTGGTTTTACCCTTCCATCTGGATAATAAATTTCAAAGCTTACATTTCCTAATTTTATTGTACTATCTGTGCTATCTACAGCACTTACTCTTATAGAGTTTTCTACATTTTTCATATATGTTTGCTCTATAATGTATAGTACATTATCTTCTACATAAGCAATTGCTCCTGTAGACATTTTACCTGTTAATTTTATTTGTTTTGTATCTTTATCTACTGTTATTTCTACATATTTTTTGCTTGTATCTAAAACATAGCTTCCTGGTACACTTTTTGCTTCGTAATATACTTTCATTGTATTTTTACCATCTATGCCTGTTATACTTATTTTTCCGTTTTCGTCTGTTGTTTTGTCATTCCATTCTGTTACTGTAGCATCTGAACGTTTTAAACTAATGTTATATTTAGAGCCTTCTATTGATAAACTATTTTCTACATTTTCTTGTAAAAGTTCTATATCAAAAGTTGTTTCTATTATTTTGTCATAATATAGTTTTAAGACTAAGCTTCCATCTCCTAAAATCGTTCCACTTTCTACTGTTCCTCTTACACTCTTATTTACCTCATATCCTGCAATAGTCTTAGCTGTTGCAGTAACTTTTGTATCTGTTGTTCCTGTTAAGTTTTCTATATTTTCATCTAATAAGTCATATCCATCTAAAGTATCGTTTTGTGTATAGTGTTCTACTTTATAAGGAGTGTCTGTTGCTGGTTCCCATTTTGCATAATATTCTTTTGCAGTATGTTCTCCTGCTGGAATTACTGTTACTGGGTCTCCACTAAAGTCTGCTGATTCATACCAACCTACAAATGTATATCCTTGTTTTGTTGGTATTGGAAGTGTAAAGTCTGAACCATAATTATATTTTGTAATCTCAGTTGATGCAAATACTCCACCATTTTTATTTAAAGTTAGATCGAATTGTATTGTTTCTTTTTCAGAAAATTGAGTTAATGTAGTTCCTGATATTTTATATAAGTTTCCATTTTCATCTATTGAATATGCTTCTGTTGAATAGTTATAACCTGCTGATGCTTTTACAAATTTCGTATCTGAATCTATTTTTGACATTACATATTTTCTAGTATTTTTATCATAGTTCCATACATATAGTTCATTATTACTTCCAATTGCTGTAACTCTACCATCTCCACCTTCAATTTGTTTAAATTTGTAATTTGAAAATGTTTTTGTAAGAGTATAATAGTAGTCATCATTAATTCCTAAAAATTCTGCAGGATATGTTCTACCTGTAGCCCATAATTGTCCTGAGCTATCAAGTACAAAAGTATAAGATTCTACAACTGTTATATCTATTGCTCCACTCAACATCGTTTTAGTTCCTGTATAAGGATACCCTAAATTTCCTTCACCTATAGAACTTGCACTCGTTCCATATCCATATGCTATTCCACTATTACTTAAATATATTACATACAAATGCCCTATACTTACCTTTTTTACATTACTTGCTTTTTTTACTGGTATTAATGTATTTGCTCTTACTGAATATTCTGCATCATATCCAGTTATCCATAAATTATCATCTTCATCTATAAATCCACTAGCTGTATAATATCCATTACCTGTTTTTCCAGCTGCAACAGATTTAAACTTTGTTCCTTCCATTATTTGCACAGGTAAATTTCTATTTGTTGTTGTTCCATCACCTAATTGTCCATCATTATTATTTCCCCAAGCCCATAAATTTCCACTTTCATCTATTGCTAAACTGTGATACTTACCTGCTGAAATTGCCTTAAATTTAGTTCCTTTTTTTACTTGTATAGGACTATTTGACGCAGTGTTAGTTCCATTTCCCAATTGTCCATTTGAATTTTGTCCCCAAGTCCATAAATTTCCATCTGTATCTAAGGCTAATACATGATACCATCCTACTGAAACGTCCTTATAAGCTTTTTTAGTTGCATCTTCATTCCATCCTGCATAATATGTCTTATCTCCACTATCTGTTGTTGGTATTGCAGTTACTGCTGTTCCTGTTAAGTCTTCATTATCATACCATCCTTCAAAAGTTGCTCCTGGTTTTAGTACATCTGTTGGTAAATTCTTTTCTACTCCGTATGTATAACTTTCTGGAATTTCTCCACTATTAATAAAACCTCCATTTGTATTAAATGATACTTTGTAAGTATTTCTATCATAATATACTTTTATTACAAGACCTTTTACTACTTCTGCTGTTGGTGTCTCCTTTGCTGTAAATCCTTCATACTCTTTTAATTCTGCTGTTACTGTTTCTCCCTTTGTTCCTATTAGTTCCTGTGTATCTTCTGTTACTATTTCATATCCAGCTAAGCTTACATTTTGTTTATAATATTCTATTTTATATGTTACTTCTTTTGTCTCTGCAATTACTTTTGGAACTAGTGAAGAAGTAGTTGTTCCATTTCCTAATTCTCCATTTTCATTTGAACCCCATGCATATAGATTTCCTGTCTCTCCTAATGCTAAGGTATGATTCCATGTTGCAGATACGTCTGTAAATTTTGATCCTTCAGACACTTTCACTGGTGATTTTCTTAATGTTTTTGTTCCATCACCTAATTCTCCATTTCCATTTGCTCCCCATGCATATAAATTTCCATCTGTGTCTATTGCAAATGATGTGTTGTAACCTATAGATATTTTTTCAAAAGATGTTCCTGCTAATATTTGAGTTGGTATATTTGCATCATCTGTTGAATTATTTCCTAGTTGACCATATGTATTTTGCCCCCATGCATATAAGTTTCCATTTGTATCTATTGCTAAATTATATGCTTGTCCTCTTCCAGCAACAACGCTCTTAAATGTTGTTCCAGCCATAACTTGAGTTGGTACTGTATATGCTGTGGTATCTCCTGTACCTAATTCTCCATTGTTGTTTTCTCCCCATGCGTATAAGTTTCCATTTGAGTCTATTGCTAAACTATAGTTTTGAGCTGCTGCTACTGCTGTAAAAGTAGTTCCACTCATTATTTGTGTTGGTGTAGAAATATTTGTAGTTGTACCGTTGCCTAATTGTCCTTTACTATTATTTCCCCACACATATAGATTTCCACTTGCATCTAGCGCTAAACTATGTGATATACCTGCAGAAATAGATTTAAAAGTAGTCCCACTCATTATTTGTGTTGGTACTAGTTTATTTACTGTTGTACCATCTCCTAATTGTCCTACACCATTTGCTCCCCATGCATATAAGTTTCCAGCATTATCTATAGCTAAACTAAACAAACCTCCTGCAGATATTTCAGCAAAAGTAGTTCCGTCCATGATATGTGTTAAATCGATTCTGTCTGCAGTTGTACCATCTCCTAGTTGTCCATTATTGTTTAATCCCCATACTATCAAATTACCATTTTGGTCTATTGCTAGATTGTGATACATTCCACCAGATATTTTATTATACGAATTTGCCTTTGGATTTAATATCCATTTTGCAAAATACTCTTTATCGCCAGTTTCTGTTCCAGCTATACTTGTTACTTTATTTCCAGAAAATGTTTCATCTGTATACCAACCGTCAAATGTATAGCCTGCTTTTTTAACATTCGTTGGTAATGTTACATCTTCTCCTCCTTGAGTATAACTATTTACATCTCCTGATTTTACTGTACCACCGTTTGTATTTAACGTTACGTTGTACACTGTTCCATCTTCAGCTAAAGCAAAACCAGCTCCCATTATTATAATTGCTGCTATTGCAATTATTTTTAGCAATAATACTACTTTCCCCTTCATGTTTGTCTCCTTAATTTTATATAATATATTAATAATATTATAAATTTTTACTTTTTTATTTACAATGTAGCATTTTCCTATATTACAGCGTTTTTCTTTAAAGTCCCTACGGAGATGGTTTTTCATACTTTTTTTGACATTTTCATGACTTTTTTGTTACATTGACCTATTTTTCTACTTTATACGTTTTTATTCTTAAAATTTATTTTTCTGTATAGTATGTTTAAACCCCTTGATATTACTGACTTTCTTCACATTTTTATTTGTTAATACGTTTTTTATTTTCTTTAGTAATTTTATATAAAAATTTCACGTATATTATGTCTATCCGTAAGTATTTTCGTTTTTTATTTTTTGCTTAAAAAGTATTGAAACAATTTTGCTATTAATATATAATTTTGGTAGATTAAAAAAGCATTTAATTGAAAATAAATTATTATTTTAGTTAAATTAAGAAAGGACTATTATCACTTATGAAAAAAGGTAAATTTAAAATTTTAATTATAACATTTTTAATTCTATTTTCTGTAATTATTATTTTTACAATTCTTAATAACACAGGCATAATTAACAATATAATTACTAAAAATGAAAAGAACTCTGAATCTGAAGCACGAGCTAAATTGCAAAGTATTTTAGAAACAGCTTCTAATGAAAAAACTAATAATAGTAGTTATAACAGCGACGATTTTTTAACAAATTTATTAGAACAAGAAAATATTGTTGTAAAAGACAATATAGTAAGTTTGAACAACTATAATTTTGTTATTGACAGAGATAATTTAAGTATTAGTGAAAGCTTAGGTGAAACTAGTGTTAATGTATCTTATGATATATCAAATTATTTTGCTGACATAACAGCTGATAATCAAAATGTTGCTTCTGCAAAAATAAACATTGAAAGCAATATTGTAATAGATAGCATTACATTTGAAAACTCAGATGGAACACTTGATGTAGAACCTGTAAATAATACTACTTTTTCTAAAGATATTAATATTATTCACAATAAAGAATATTCTTTAACAGTAACTACTTGTGATGGCAAAGTAAACTTTAAAACTTACAAAGAAGATGCTTCTGAAAAAGCTGGTAGTTTGCTTGCTATTGCAAAAAATGGAATTGATAAAAGTGGTTACTATAAGGTTGCTGTTAATGGGGAAGCTTATACAATTCATGCTTATGTATATGATGAAGATACTACTTTAGCAGGAGGAACTTTTGGAGATGCAAATGATGTAGGAACTGCAAGTTCTTATGCTAAAAATATGGTAGTTGTAAAAGTAAATGGAAATTTAACAAATACAGGTACTCTAACTACTTATAGTACTAATTATGGTGGACCAAAAGGTATGCTTATTTATGCTACTGGGATATTAACAAATACAGGAACTATAACAATGACAGCCAAAGGTGCTTATGCAGAAGGACAAAATGTTTATTTGTGGAAAAATACAAATGGAAGCTATGAATATGTTCCTGCTGTTGGTGGTAGTGGTGGAAGTAGTGTTACTGCAACTACTTCCAAAAATTTCCGTGATTCCATTTCTTCTGGCAAAAGTGGTACTAATGGAATATCTAGACAAACTGGCGGAGGCGGTTCTGGTACTGCCCATGCAATAGCTTCCTCGGTATCATATGCACCTAACTCTGTTTCTTCCGGTTCTGGCTCTGATGGTACTTCATATTCTGGTGGATCACGGTGGTGGTGGTGCATATAAGAGAAATACTGTTGCCGGCACATGTAGTTCTCGGTAAAATAAACGGAGGAGAAGGTGGTTCTTCCAAATTTGGTGGTTCTGGAGCTGGAAATCCTGCAGGTTATGCTTCTTCTGGCTCTAGTTACTCTGCTATTAATGGAACCGGTGGTTTACTCATTATTTTTGGAAACTCTATTGTAAATAATTCTACTATATCTTCTATTGGTAGCAACGGTGGAAATGACTCTGAAGGTGGCGGTGGCTCTGGTGGAGGAAGTATTAATTTTTTCTATAAAGATGATTTTATAAAAGGAACTATTTCTTGTATTGGCGGTACCGGTGGTTGCGATTCTTACCGTAGTGCAGGTGCTGGCGGTAACGGCTCTATATCTTCAGGTTGCATTGCAACAGGAACATACGTTGCAGACTAAAAATTTTGACTTTTTGTATTTTTGTGTTATAATTTATGTATACACTTAAACAAAGGAGGAATATTTATGGGATTACTTAGTAATATACGTGGATTTTTTTCATCTTCTAAGAATTCTCAACCTATACAATTAGATGATGAAAATGAAAAACAAAGATTAGCTGAAAAAATAGTTAATTTAATTGGCAAAATAAAGAAAATAAACAGTTTTGATAGTAGTATTTGGAATTTATCAAATGTTTCTAGTTATGAATTAAAAAATAAAAGTTTAGACGAATTAAGAAGACTTAACTCAAGTTTAGAAAGTAGACTTGCTGAACTTGACAGAAAAAGCCAGTCAACGTCTTCTAATAGAGAATCTCTTGAAGCTTCTAAGTGGACAGGTCAAAAAACACAAAATATGACTAACAAAGATTTTGATAGATTTCAAAGAAGCGATGACTATAGATAAAAATTACTTATAAACCAAAAGTAGACGTTGTTTTCCACAACGTCTATTTTATATATTAATCTTTTTTATGCATATACATAATTGTTCTCTATTTAAAAGTTTTTTCAAGGTGATGAAAAAAACTTTTAAGTTTTAGAAACTTTTTTCAAAAATTTACAATAAATGTTTTTTTATTTTAACCAAATATTATTATAATCTAACTATGTTTTTAACATTTATTTTTTTCTTTTTATTGTCAAACTCACTATTTTATGTTAAACTATATACAGATTGTTATATTAATAGCTTTTTTCTTCTTTGGAGGTGACTTTATGAAACAAGCATATAGGGCTTCGTATAAAACAGATTGTATATACGCAGACGGTTACATTATTAAAAACGAAGACAATACAATTGAAGGTGTTTTTGCTTATGATTATGTCTATATTTATGAGCATAATGGTGAATCAGTTTTCTTTTTAAAAACTAAAGATCCATGTGTTGATGGAGATTTTATAGGTTGTGATAGTAGGTTTTATGAATTTGCTACCTCTCCTATAAAAGACATTCAGCCCAATACATCATATTTATTCTACTGTGCAGGTTTTCCTGAGGATAACAGTATTGATAACTTTACTGGAGTATCTTTAAATGTACAAGATGAATTACTGGATTCTTTAGAAATTAAAGAAATATTGTCTTACATTACCTGTTTGAGAAATTAAAGCTAACCCACCAATTGCAAATTGCGAATGGTGGGTTTTTGTATAATACTTTTTATTTTTCTGTATCCAGTCTTTCCAAATCTTTAATTGCTGGATCGTAAATATTTTTTCCGTCATAATTAAATTTTGAACCATGGCATGGACAATCCCATGTTTTTTCTAAATTATTCCATGATAATTCACATCCTAAATGAGTGCAATATGGTTTTACTGCATAAATATAATTATTTTCATCTTTATATATTCCCACTTTTTTGCCCTCTATCTCTACGATTTTTCCTTCTCCTATTTTTATATCTTTTACATATTCTTCTTCTTTTTTTAATTTATTAATTACAAGAGAATAGCTCACTTCTTTCACCATATTAGTTAATTCTTCATAATTTTTTATTGGTTGTAACCTTTTAGAGTCATAAACTTCCTCGTACTTATTTTCTTTTCCTAAAATTTTATCTGTTATTATATTAGCTGCAACATTTGACGTTGTCATTCCCCATTTTTTATATCCTGTGCCTACATATACATTAGGCATTAAACTTGAAAATTCTCCTATATATGGAATTTTATCTAATGATATACAATCTTCACTGCTCCATTTAAATAGTACTTTACTATCTGGATATAAATCTTTTGCTACCTTTTCTAAATTTTTATAACTATCACTTAAATCTATTTTTGCTCCTGTTTTATGCTGCATTCCACCTATTATTACAACTCTCTTTCCATCATATATTGCTGTTCTTAAAGATATGCTTGGATTTTCACTGCTAATATACATTCCACCAAAAAGTTCTTGTTTAGTCTCTATTGCAATTAAATACGATGTTTCTTGATACATCTTCATAAAATAAAATCCTGGGAAATTTACAATAGGATAATGTGATGCTATAACAACATATTTGGCTTTTACACTTGCTTTATTTGTTTTTACAAGATATTCATCATCACATTTTTTTACCTCTATTACCTCGGAATCTTCGTATATTTTGCCACCATTTTCTTCTATCTTTTGAGCTAATCCTAAAATATATTTATAACTATTAAATTGTGCTTGATTAGAAAATTTAATAGCGCCTAATACTGGTTTATTAATATTAATATTTTTATTTGGAATTATTTTGTCTATTTCTTCTTGTGCTTCTTTAATTTTTATTGGAATACCTATTTTATCTACAAATTCTGCATTAAAACCAAGCGTATTTAAAGCATGCACTTCTTCTTTTATTTTTTGTATTTCTTCTAATTTTTGTGTAAAAACATAACTATCTTGTTTTTCAAAATCACAATCTATATTTTCCTTAATTACAATATTTTCTATATTTTTAATTGCTTGTTCATTTGCTTCTAAATATTTTTTTGCCTTATTTTCTCCCATCGAATTTATTAAATATGAATAGAATAAACCATGTTGACTTGTAATTTTGCCAGTTGTATTTCCAGTGGTATGGCTTCCTATATAACTTTTTTCAAGTACTACAACTTTTTTTCCTTCTTTGCTTAAATAGTAGGCTGTTGATATTCCTGTTAGTCCACCTCCAATTATGCATACATCTGCCTTGCCATCTTCTACTAAACTTTCATATTCTTTAGCTTTTTTACTTGCTATCCATAATGATTTTTCCATATAAAATTTTTCCTTTCATTACGCAACTTTGTGTGTTATGTTAATTATGTCGTTTTACATAATTCTATTTTGTTCCTAGTTTTACTGTTAATTGCATTTCTTTTTTATTTCTATATATAGTTAGTTTTACCTCATCTCCTGGATTTTTTGTATATATATAACATCTTAAATCACACATTTTATTTAATTCTAATTCATCTATTTTTTCTATTATATCTCCTTCTTTTAATCCACTCTTTTTAGCTGGCGAATCTAATGATATTTGTGCTATATATACTCCCTTATTTAGTTCAAAACTACTATCTATATATGGAATAATATTTTTGTCATATGCAAAAATTCCTAAAGTTGCTTCTTCAAACTTTCCTTCTTGCATATATTTTTCTATTATTGGTTTTACTATATTTATTGGTACAGCAAATCCTATACCTTCTGCAGATGTTATTTTTACAGAATTTATCCCTATAATTAATCCATCAGCATTTATTAATGGTCCTCCACTATTTCCTGGATTTATTGTTGCATCTGTTTGTATTAAATCCTCCATGTATGTGCTTTTTCCATCTTCATCTACTCTTATAGTTCTATTTACTGCACTAATTATCCCTGCTGTTACAGTTCTTTGAAACTCGTATCCTATTGGATTTCCTATTGCATATGCCATTTCTCCTACTCTTACACTATCTGAGTCCCCTAATGACATATATTTAAGTCCTTTTACATTTATTTTTGATATAGATAAATCTATACTACTGTCTGACCACACTACATTTGCTACATATGTTTTTCCATTTTCTAATGTTACATAGCAATTACTATATTTTGCACCTGTTACATGCTCGTTTGATAATATATATCCACTTTCAGATACTATAACTCCAGTTCCCAACCCTAAATCACTTGCGCTATCTTTTAGGAAAACTGTCGCACCTGTACTTTTTATTTTTGAAATTCCCACAACGCAAGATGTTACATCTTCTATCATGTCTGCTACTTGTTTACTATTTTCTTTTATATTATCTACTTCTTGAATTGTTTTTGTTGCTACTATATTAGAATTTCCAGTATTATATGTATAAATGTCTATTCCTTCATACATTTTATATAATATTATTGTTAATATCGCAGTTAAAATAATAACCGTTAATATTATTAGAACATTTTTTATCTTTTTATTTCCAGCTTTTTTGTATCTATACATTTAATCCCTCTTTTCTTTTGATTTTATTATATTATTTCCATTTATTAGAGATTTAAACATTGTAAAATTTTGATCTACAGTTTTCTAATATTAAGTTTATAAAATATAATATTTTATAAGCTGTAAATTGTAATTTACAAATTCTATTGGATTTTTTATTTATTAAAAATACTTGCTTTTTCTATATTATGTTATATAATATTAGCAAAACATAGGGGGACTAATAATTGAAAGATTTTAATAAAATAAAAACATGCTTACTAAAGATATTAATTTTATATTTTGGAATAACAGGTCTTATATTGTCTTCTTTTTATTTACTTGCATTTAATACAACTTTGCCTGCTATAAATTATTTGTTTATAAGTATAATAGCTGTGATTATAAATATTTTAATTATTTTTACTTTTACATTTAAAATTTTATTTTGTTATAAAAATATAAAAAAAATGCCACAAAAGCAATGTGACATTATATATAATTTATGTACTAATATTCCATTCATAATGTACCTTGTTGGAATAATTAGCCCTTTTATTTTAACAATTTTTATAAAAAATATTTTTCATTCTTTATGTTTTAAAATTTCTTTACTTGCAATGTTTGCATCTACTGTGTTTTATATATTTTCGCAAACATATTTTAAAGAAATTATAAAATATACAGAATCAAATTATAGACCACAAACTACTAGTATTTCAAATATAAAGAAAACCTTTATTTCTACTATTTCTTTAAGTAGTAATTTAATATTTCAAGTTTTTCCTTTAATATTATCAACTACATTTTTAGCATTATCATGCAATTTTACTATAGTATCAACTATTATTTTATTTATTGCACTTTTGCTAATATGTATATTATGTATATTAAACATATCAATTACTATGCGTAAAAATATTTCAGAAATTAATAAAAATAATATTAATTATTCTAGCTTTACAGATAATGAAATTGGCAATTTAATATTTCAAATAAATGCTACTAAAAAAATATATGATGATTATATAAAACAAATTGAGAATATTAAAGATATAGAACTTGAAAAAGAGCGACTAGCTTCTATTGAAATACTTAGACGTACTGTTGACGCAAAAGACACTTACACAAGGGGACATTCCGATAGAGTTTCTGAATATTCTGTTTTAATTGGTAAAAAACTAAAGCTTTCTGAGGATAAATTAAAACTTTTAAAAATAGGTGGTTTATTCCATGATATTGGTAAAATTGGAATTCCAGATAGCATTTTATTAAAAACTTCTAAATTAACAAATGATGAATATAATGAAATAAAAAAACATCCTTCTATCGGTGCACATATACTAGAAAATTCATCAATATTTAAAGATATTATACCTATTGTTCTTTATCATCATGAAAAATTTGATGGTTGTGGTTATCCTGCGAAATTAAAAGGTGAAGACATTCCTTTTTTAGCAAGAATAGTGGCTGTTGCAGACACCTTTGATGCAATGACATCTAAAAGAAGCTATCGAGATGCATTAGCTTTAGATATTGTAAAACAAGAATTTATTAAATTTTCTGGTACGCAATTTGACCCTGTAGTTGCAAAAGTTTTTTTAGAAATTTTAGAATTTAATTATAATGACATTAAGCTTATAATGAAAAAATATTAGTTGAAACTTAAACTTCTAATATTTTGTTAACAAATTTAATAAAATAAATAACTCTATATAATATATATTATATGCATTTATAATTAGACAATATGTTCAAATTTCTTGACTTATTTTGTAAAATATTGTACTATTTTGTTAGAATAAATAAAAGGAGGGATATCTTTAT
The DNA here is from genome assembly GCA_934153805.1 of uncultured Clostridia bacterium. GTDB lineage: Bacteria > Bacillota > Clostridia > TANB77 > CAG-508 > UMGS1663. The sequence goes on from CAKPFO010000018.1 coordinate 17,261, forward strand.
GACATCATCACAATTAAGAACTAACGCTCGTGAAGCGTTAAATGGAAAATGGGGAAAAGCTGCTTTACTTTCTTTAGTATATGCTCTTATTACATTTGTTATATCTTTTGTTTTAAAATTTATACCATTTGTAGGTTCTATTTTGCAATTTGTAATTTCAGTACCTTTATCTTATGGACTTTTAGTTACATTTATAAAATTGAAAAGAGACGAAGAAGTATCTTATACAGACTTTGTAACAACAGGTTTCAATTCTTTTAGTAAAGTTTGGGCTGTATTTGGAAACATGGTTTTAAAATTAATTATTCCTATCGTCTTAGTAATTTTATCTATAATACTAATGGTATATGGTGGAATTGGTACTGGTGTTGGAATAGCTTTTAGTTCTGCTTCAGCTACAGCTGGTTTTTCTGGACTTTTAATAGTTGGTCTTATTCTATACTTTGCTTCTATAATTTACTTGGTTGTAAAAGGTTATTACTATTCTTTAGCTTATTACATTTTATATGATAATTCTGACAAGACAGGTAAAGAAATTGTAGAAGAAAGTGAAAAATTAATGAATGGTAACAGATGGAACTTTTTCTGGCTAGGATTAACATTTATAGGCTGGGCAATATTAAGTGCATTTACTTTATATATTGGCTTATTATGGTTAATTCCATATATAATGGTTACATTTGTATGTTTCTATGAATCTTTATTAGAAACAAAAGATTCTGAAAAAATTGACCCAATTGAAGAAAAATAAAATATTATAATATAAACGTTTTTAATTTTTTATATTATGCTACAAATAAAGAGAGGTTTTAGCCTCTCTTTATTTATTTTAAAATTATTTTATTCTATCGCTTTTTTTAACTCTTCTAACTTTGCATTAGCATCTTCAAAAGATTGTCCTTTTACTCCTATATAATATTTAATTTTTGGTTCTGTTCCAGAAGGTCTTACACATATCCATGCCTCATTACTTAATTCATAATATAATACATTAGAATTTGGCAAATCTGTTTTTTCTATTTTACTTGTTTTTACATTTAATATTTTTTCTTCTTTATAATCTCTTATTTTTTCTACTACATTATTTCCGAATTTTTTAGGTGGATTTTCTCTTAATTTTTGCATTATTTCATTTATTTTTTTAGTACCTTCTATTCCCTCTAATGTAATTTGAATAATTCCTTCTTTATAGTATCCATATTTTTCATACATTTTTACCATTTGATCCCATAATGTTAATCCTTGTTTTTTATAAAAAGCTGCTGCCTCGCATAAAAGCATAACTGCTACTATAGCATCTTTGTCACGTGCATGAGTTCCTACTAAACAGCCATAGCTCTCTTCATATCCAAATTCATATGTATATTCATTTGTCCTCTCAAATTGCTTTATTTTTTCCCCAATATATTTAAAACCTGTTAATACTTCTATTAATTTCAAACCATATTGATTAGCAATTGGTTTAGCCATTGTTGAAGAAACTATACTTTTTACAATTGCACCATTTTTAGCAAGTGTTCCCTTTTTAGCTTTTTGTGAAAAAATGTATTCAGCTATTAGCAGTGCTGACATATTTCCTGTAAAAGCTTTATATTCTCCTGTTTTAGAATCCTTGGCATATACTCCCAATCTATCTGCATCTGGGTCTGTTGCAAGTACTAATTCAGCATTTCTTTCTTTTGCTAACTCTAATGCTAATTTAAATGCATCTTTGTCTTCTGGATTTGGATATTTTACGGTTGGAAAATTGCCATCTGGCATTTCTTGTTCTTTTACCACACTAATATTTTCAAATCCTATTTCTTTTAGTATTCTTTGAACCGGTATATTTCCTGTTCCATGCAAAGGAGTATATACAATGCTAATATCTTTTTCTTCTTTTATTATATCTGGATTTTGTAATTGTTTTTTTAATTCCTGCATATAGCTATCATCTATTTCTTTTCCAATAACATTATACAAGTTTAACTTTATTGCACTTTCTATATCCATTGTTTTTATTTGTGTAAAGTCTTCTATTTTATTTACTTCTTCAATTATCAATTTATCTTTTGGTGCAGTTATTTGAGCTCCATCTTCCCAGTATACTTTATATCCATTATATTTTGCAGGGTTATGGCTTGCCGTTATCATTACTCCTGCAATACATCCTAATTTTCTTACAGCATATGATAGTTCTGGTACAGGCCTTAAACTTTCGAAAATATATGTTTTTATTTCATTTGCATTAAGACAAAGTGCTGTTTGCTTACTAAATTCTTCTGACATATTTCTAGAGTCATACGCAATTGCTACTCCTCTTTCTTCTCCCTTTTCCTTTTTTATAAAATTTGCCAAACCTTGAGTTGCTTTTTCTACAGTATATTTATTCATTCTGTTAGTTCCACTCCCGATTATTCCTCTTAAACCTGCAGTTCCAAACTCTAAATCCTTATAAAATCTATCTTCTATTTCTTTTTCATCATCTTTTATTTTTCTTAATTCTTCTTTCGTTTCTTCATCGAAAAATGAATTTTGTAGCCATTCATTATATTTTTGCTTATATTCCATTTGATTTCTTTCCTTTCCAAACAATAAATTCATATATAAATTTTATATTTTTATAATATGTTTTTTCGTTTTAAAATGCAACTTTCTTTTCACAAAACATTTACTTTATTCTTTAAATTTTCTGTTACTATTTTTAATTTATTAACCCCAAAAATTTCCTGTGCAATGTTTATTTTTTATTCCAATAATCTAAATACATTTTTCTTGCTGTTTCTGGACTATCTACCCCTGTAGCATTTTTTACAGGAGAAAATTCTTCTTCCCTTTTTACTCTCATTATTAGAATGTCATCTAATGTAGAAAATGCATCAAATAGAAAACTTTCAAACTTATATGCATTAGGTTTTTCTACCTTTACTAATTCTCCATTTTCATTTATATAATCACATTTCTTATATGCTATATGATATGGAAACTTTCCATTACTCATTTGCATAATAGTTTGAATATTAAATAAATTACACAATATATGTGATTCTCCATATTTAAGTTCTCCATTATTATCTGTTTGTTCTGCCATTTCTTTTGTAATCTCTGTATATTCTACTACTGAAGGTTTTCCATTTCTCTTGCAAAATACTCCCACTCGTTCTTCTGGGCAACACTTTACAACGCTTTTGCCTGCTGCTAGCATTTTTTTATCTATGGTTAAGCCTAAAAATATTGAATCAACCATTTTTGCTAAAATATTATCTACACCATTTATAAATACCCATTTTACTCCTCTATTTTTCATATCTTCTATTACATTTTGTTTTATCATAGCAGAAAAAATTCCACCATGCCCATCAGATGCCTTTTTTACTTTTCCCTTTGCAGCTAATATTATTTTTCCATTCTCATCTAACATTGGTAATTCTGATTGAATAAAAAATTTAATATTTTCTTTTCCATAATTAAAATAATTATTTTCTTCAAAAAATTTCACAGTTTGAATATTATTTTCTTTACTAGTCATTATATACCATGGAATTTTCACATTATAAGTGTTACAAGCCATTTTTAAAGTATCACACAATAATTCAAAAATACTTTTATGTGAGTCCAGCCCAATATCATATGTTCCTTTTGGTCCAGTATGACCTAATCTTGTTCCGTTGTCCTCCAGCCATAGTAACTACAGCATACTCATTATTTTTTATACTATCTTCGCCTATTTTACTATAATATTCCTTTTCTTTTGTTGTTAATTTTTCTTTATCTATATATGAAATCGGTTCTATTACCCCATTTCCAATTTTATCTTTCATTTTAGTTTGCTCATACAATTTTTGTATTTGTTCAAAATCAATTGATTCTATATCTTTTAATAACTCCTCTTTTTCGTTTTCTGTTAAGTCATTAAAATGTTTTAAAAGGTGCTCCTGTCCATATTTTTTCAAAACTTCTAGTATTTTTAAATATTCATTATCCATAAAGCATTCTCCCTTCTATATTTTTTATAATCATATACTACTTTATAATTTTAGTCAAATTTAGGCGCTAAGTTATTAACCCTACTTATTATATTTATTATGTAGGATATAACTTACCGCCCAAATTACTTTTTTAAATTATTTTTTCTTTTCTTTTATAATCTTCAAATATTTCATTTATTTCTTTTTCTCCAGAAGTATTTAATATTTTATCATGCTTATCTAATATTTCTACTATACTTCCGTTAAATTCAACTATTTCATAACAATCTATTACTTTTATTTTTTTATTTTGCTTTTTAATTTTTTCCATATTTTTATTTATATATTTTTCTATATTTTTATTTGCATATTCTATATAATCTTTGTTTCCATTTACAATTATTATAATTTCTTTATTACTTTTTTCTAAAATGTCACTTATATTTGAATATTTTTTTGCATCAGTACTATTCCAATTTAAATTTAATATTTTGTCTTCATTTTTTAAATTTAATTTTTCGACTAATGTTTTTACATTGTTTGCAATTTCTTTTTCAAGGATTGTAGCTATTTGTATTTCTTCATTAATTTTTTTATTTATGTAAGGTAATAGCATTGTTACTAAATGCCAATCACTCACATAAAAACTACACAATTTGCTAATAATTTTTGAATCACTCTCCATATTATAGCCTCCTCATTTGTTTTTTGCTTACTGGTAAATTTTACCATTTTATTACGAATATGTCAAGAATATTACAAATAAACTTTTCGCTATATTTCGACACTTCTTTGTTATTCATATTAACACATAGATTTTTTTCCAATGCAATATATATTTTTCCAAATAAGTATAATTTTTTTTAAATTGTAAATACTTAAATTAAATACAAATTTATTGGAGGTTAATATGAAAACTTTATTATCTATTATATGTTCAAAAAAAGTAAAATATTCCATTATTTTAATAATATTACTATGTATATACATTTTTATTTCTGCAATTTCGTATGTAACAGCTGTTTCAAATGATTTATCTGATAATATTTTTAGGCTTCATGTAATTGCAAATAGTGATTCTGACGAGGACCAAAACTTAAAATATATTGTAAGAGATAATTTAATTAAATATATGAATGAAATTTCTGCAAATGCAAACAGCAAGGAAGAAGCTATCCAAATTGCTAAAGAACATACAAATGATTTTTATACCATAGCGAAACAAACAATAATAGATAATGGTTACGATTATGAAGTAAATGTTGAAATTGGTAATTTTTCTTTTCCTACTAAATACTATGGAGATATTTCAATTCCAGCTGGATACTATGATGCTTTAAGAGTTAAGATTGGTAAAGCTTCAGGGCAAAACTGGTGGTGTGTAATGTTCCCTCCTCTTTGTTTTGTAAATGTAAGCTCTGGCATTGTTCCTGCTGAATCCAAAGAACTATTGCAAGATAATTTATCAGAAGAAGAATATAGTATAATTTCTGATAAAGATTCTTCAGAAATAAAATTTAAATTTAAAATAATAGAATTATTACAAAATACTAATATTTTAACTGCTAAAAAATAGTTGTAAAATACGCAAATATATGATATATTAATTATGTAAAAAATAGAATATAATTTTATATTCTATTTTTTACGCGCTATGGAGAAAATAATATAATCATGGGGGTAATATATTTGGATAAATTAGTAATAAAAGGTGGTACACGCCTAAGCGGTGAAGTTGTAATAAACGGTGCAAAAAATGCAGCTGTAGCAATACTTCCTGCAACATTATTAGTAGATGGTATTTGCACTATTAGCAATATTCCATATATTAGTGATGTTAAAATATCATGTAAAATATTAGAAGAGTTAGGTGCTAAAGTAACTTGGATTTCAAAAAATGAAGTTACAATAGATAGTAGAAATATTACAAAATCACAAACTCCAATAGAAATGACTAGTAAATTTAGAGCTTCTTACTATTTAATCGGTGCTTTACTTGGTAGATGTAAATCTGCAGTTGTAGGTTTACCAGGTGGTTGTAATTTAGGTGCCAGACCTATAGATCAACATATTAAAGGTTTTGAGGCATTAGGCGCTAACGTTGATGTATCACAAGGAAAAATAAATGCCACAGCTAATAAATTAGTCGGCACACATATATATTTAGATAAAGTTTCCGTTGGAGCAACTATAAATATAATGCTTGCCAGTGTTTTAGCAGAAGGCGTTACTATTATAGAAAATGTTGCTAAAGAACCTCATGTAGTTGATATTGCAAACTTTTTAAATACTATGGGTGCAGATATTAGAGGTGCTGGAACAGACACTATAAAGGTTAATGGAGTAAAAAAATTAGTAGGAAATAGCTCTTATTCTGTAGTTCCAGATCAAATAGAGGCGGGTACTTTTATGCTTGCAGCTATAGCAACAAAAGGTGACATTACTATTAAAAACTGTATTCCAGAGCATTTAGATTGTTTAACAGCAAAAATTTTAGAAATGGGCGGACATGTTGATATTTTTGATGATTCAATACGAGTTTGGACTGACAAAAGACCCTTAAAAACGAATATTATTACTATGCCTTATCCTGGATTTCCAACTGACTTACAACCTCAAATTGGTGTATGTTTAAGTTTAGCAGAAGGTACTAGTATTATAAGCGAAGGAATTTGGGAATCTAGATTTCAATACACAGCTGAATTAAACAAAATGGGAGCACACATTATTGACCAAGGTAAATCTGCTGTATTTGAAGGTGTAACAGACTTATATGGTGCTCCAGTTGCAGCAACAGATTTACGTGCCGGTGCTGCTCTTATAATTGCAGGTATTTTGGCACATGGAGAAACCTCTATAACAAACATATATCATATTGATAGAGGTTACGAAAACATAGAAGAAAAATTTAGAAATCTTGGCGCTAATATACAAAGAGTTGTAGATGAAGACGACAATTTCTAACAGAAAGCAGAGGAAAAAATAGTTATGTTTAAATTTTGTAGTTTATATAGTGGTAGCACTGGGAATTCTTCTCTTATTCAAACAAATACTACAAAAATATTAGTAGATGCTGGAGAAAGTGCAAAAAAGATAGCTGACGCGCTAATTTCTTTAAATATTGAACCTACTCAAATAGATGGTATATTAATTACCCATGAACATTCAGACCATGTTAAAGGTTTAGGTACTTTTTCTAAAAAGTATAATGTTCCTGTCTTCGCTAACTTAGAAACTTGGGATGCAATGCCTACTCAAAAAGAAAAAGTTTGCAATAATAATATAAATATATTTGAATTTAAAGAATTTAATATAGGTGATATATCAGTTTTGCCTTTTAGTATTCCTCATGATGCTGCAAATCCTTGTGGATTTAGTCTTTCTCATGACGGAAAAAAAATAAGCATTGCTACAGATATTGGACATATGACTACTAATATAGTTGATAATTTAACAAACAGCTCTTTCATTTTACTAGAGTCAAACTATGACCCAAATATTTTAAAATGTTCACCATATCCATATCCTTTAAAACAAAGAATATTAGGGCCTAATGGTCATCTTCCAAATGAAATGGCTGGAAAAACTATCTCTTATTTGGCAAATCACGGATTAAATACTGTTATGCTTGGTCATTTAAGTAAAGAAAATAATTTTCCAGAACTTGCATATAAAACAGTCGTTGAGCAATTAATAAATGACAATATTAATTGTGACAATTTTAATTTAAGTGTTGCAAACAGAGATACAATAAGTCCTATAATAGATATTATTTAAAGAGGTTTAATATGTTACATATAGATATAATTTGCGTTGGTAAATTAAAAGAAAAATATTTAAAAGATGCAGTAGATGAATATTCAAAAAGACTCTCTAAATATTGTAACTTAAATATAATTGAATTAGCTGATGAAAAATTACCTGATACTAATAGTGAAAAATTATTTAATGAAATAAAGCAAAAAGAATGTAATAAAATTATGAATAGCATAAAACCTAGTTCGTATACAATTGCTTTAGATTTAAAAGGTAAACAATTTACATCAGAGGAATTTTCACAAAAGATTGATAATATATCTTTAATAAATAGTAGTATCACTATAATAATTGGTGGTAGTTTAGGAATGACAGATACTTTTTTATCTACAGTTAATGAAAAAATCTGCTTTTCTAAAATGACTTTTCCACATCAATTAATTCGTGTATTTTTATTAGAGCAATTATTTAGAGCTTTTAAAATTTCAAATAATGAAACTTATCATAGATAATATATATGAGGAATTGTAGAGAGAATGGGGCTTATATTTAATTTAAATTTATACCGTTTTATCCGCCGGGGGGCTAAGAGCTAAACCGTATACTTTTTTATTATTCTCTCTACAAAAATAAAAACTTTGGGAAATAAATCTAAGAAATTAGATTTATTTTTTTAGAATAAATTTTCTAATTTTTTGAAATAATATTTTTTATTTTAATATTTATTTAATATTTTATTTTTATATTTTATTTTTATATTTCATTTTTGTATTTTATTTTTATATTCTATTTTTATATTTCATTTTTATATTTCATTTTTATATTTTATTTTTATATTCTATTTTTATATTTCATTTTTATATTTCATTTTTATATTTCATTTTTATATTTCATTTTTATATTTCATTTTTATATTT
>CAKPFO010000019.1 GCA_934153805.1 uncultured Clostridia bacterium
TTTGAAAGAAGTGTTACTTCTTTTGCATGTATTGATATTTCTCCTGTTTTTGTTTTAAATACAAATCCTGTAATTCCTATAATATCACCTATGTCATCTTCTTTAAAGTGTTTATAGCTATCTTCACCAAGCTCATTTATACTAACATAACTTTGGATTTTCCCATCTCCATCTTGAATATGGCAAAATGAAGCTTTTCCCATTATTCTTTTAGCCATTAATCTACCTGCTACAGTTACATCTTTTCCTTCTAACTCTTCATAATTATCCACAATTTGTTTACTTGTGTGTGTTCTATTAAATTTTGTTATTTCAAAAGGATTTTTACCTTCTTCTTTTAATTTATTTAATTTGTCTCTTCTTATTTGCATTAATTGATTTAAATCTACTTCTGGTTCTTGATTGTTATCCATTTTATTATCTCCCTTTCTTTGCACAAATAATAATTTATGATTTTAATCTTATTTGCGCTTACATCTCTTTAAAATTTTACGTTTCTATTATATATTAAAATTTGGAAAATGTAAACCATTATAGCGAAAAACATAAAAACTAGTTAATTCTGCTCTTTTTGAGTTTAATTAACTAGTTCTATTATGTTTTGTAATTATTTTATTAAAATTATTCATTTTCCAAATGTCTTCTTTATGTCTAATTGTTTATTTGTAACGACAATATTGAAGATGCTTAACCTATTCTATTTTATATAAAGTGCAACACGGAAACCACTATTTGTGCAATTACTAGCAGTAAAGTCATAGTATCGATAATATGCATAGTAAGAGTCATAAGTATTATTAAAGCTACCCCCACGTCTCATACAGGTATTTATATTAAAGTCTGTTTTTGAATATTTGGCATTGGCTACTATATATGCTGTTTCTGTTGTCCATTCCCAAAGATTTCCTGCTACATCATATACATTTTTCTTTTTAGTTGCATCTGATGCTCCTGTTGATATTAATACATATGGATAATTTGTAATTCTTGTTCCAGATTTTTGTCCACTTGTTACTGTCTTAAATCCATCTGTAGTTCCAGTTGAAGTTACATTTGTATAATACCCTCTATCTAATGTTATTGAAGAATTAGCATAGTTTCCCCATGTTCCACTTGATGTATATTCACTTTGACTTGCTATGTATTGTAACATTACATCCCACATTGTTCCTGTTACTAAACCACTTGCTACTGTCAAATGTCCTTTATACATTCTTTTACTCATTTCAACTGCCGTAAAATAATCTGCGTGATACCATGGTATTTCATTTGCTTTTGATGTTGGTTTTGCTGTGCTAGATACTTTTTCTTTAGTATATACATCTGCATTCCATGCCCAATTATAAGTGCTATTTGTTGTAGCTGTTACTGCTTGCATAGGGTTATCAATTTCTGCTTCTCCCATTCCTGCTTCATATCTTGCTATATAAAAACCACTATATTTTTCTATTTGTACTTCCTCCGCGCTATCATTCTGTTTATTCCATCCAGCACTCGTATAGTTTTCTCCAAAATCCTTCTTCTTGTAATTTTCTATTGTACAAGGTATCCATACAAATTGATTTCCTTCTAAATCTACACCTACATCTTTTACTGTTTTTCCATCTTCCTTATATCCAGCATATTTATTTTGGTCTGCTGGTTTATCTGATATTACTACTCCAGTTGATTTATTTCCACCTACATAATAAAATCCTGCTGGCACTGGTACAGTCTCTCCACTACCTGTTGCCACTGCTATTACACTTGCTGTTTTTACCTCTTTTGTTACAGTTCTTCCATCTTCTGTTGAAATATATGCAGGAGTCGTACTATACCACTCTAATGGTAATTTTACTTGTGTTCCCATATCTGTGTCTTTTGTATTTTCTGGCAATTTACTATCTTTATTTAAATATGCGTATATTTCATTTAATTGTTCTTGTTCTAAATATTCCTCATTTGTATATTTTTCTTTAGCAAACTTTGCCTTATTAAATATACCATTTTCTCCTACAGCCAAATTAATTGCTACACCGGCTAAAATTATTAATATTACTATTGTTATAATTAATGCAATTAATGTTATTCCGTTTCTATTTTTCATTAGTTTTTTCCTCCTAAATAAAGTATTGTCTATTTGAATTCGTAGTATAACTTTAGTTTATTATCCCACATTTCTTCTATAAACGCAATAAATTAAATATTACATTTATGTTACAGAATTCTTATACAACATAATTCTACTAGGCGTCAAAAAAGGTAATAGAATTTATATTCAAACTCTATTACCTTTTTTTATTTTTCCCATTTCAATTTTGGAGCATTTACGTTACTGTTTGACCATATTTCACTGCTTCCATCTTTTAGTCCATTTACTACCTTATATACTGTTGGCATGTTATCTATTATTCCATTATCACTTTCAATTGCTTTTTCATTGTTCCATCCTATTATTTTTCCTAAATAGTTATTTTTTGTATCACCTATAGTATTTGTAGCTTCAACTGTATTATACTTTATTTTAGAATTACTATATACATAGCAATTTTTTATTTCACAATAGTTCGCATTTAATCCTGCTATTCCTCCAATTCGTTCATTTACAGATACTATATTAGCTTTGTTGTAGCAATAAGATATTATAGATTTTCTTTCTTCTACTTGTGTAGTTCCATTATATGCGCAATTTTCTCCAACAATTCCTCCAACTCCTATTGCTTTTGTTCCTTTATTTTCTATATCACCTAAATTATAACAATATGAAATTACTCCATATGCCCTTAATCTTCCCGATATACCTCCGATTAAATGCGTTAGTAAGTGTTGAATAATTACCACTTTGTGTAATTTTTCCTTTATTATAGCAATTATATATTTTTCCATAATCATTACTATTTCCTGCAATTCCTCCTAAAGAACTATTTCCTTCTATATCTCCTTTATTATAACTATACCCTATTGTAGTTGAAGTATCTTTATTACTTGCACCATTTAAGCTTCCTAATATTCCAGCAATATTTTCGTTTCCAGTTATCTTTCCTATATTGTAACAACTTGTTATACTTATCTTTGAATTATTGGCACTAGCACCACATATTCCTCCTACGCAATTTTTTCCCTTTACATTTGCTCTATTTCCACATTGATATATATTAACTTCTTTTTCCACCGCTCCAAATATTGCTCCAACAAATTGTCCTCCTGTTATACTAGAATTTTCATCTATTATAATTTTCTGAATAGTAGCATTATTACTACTTACATAACCAAATAATCCTTGATAATCACTTTCTGTGTTTATATATAAATTTTTAATTGTATTATAATTACCATTAAAGTTTCCTCTAAACTTAGCTGTTTTAATTCCTATAGGCTCCCAGCTTCCTATGCTTGCACTACATACGCTACTTAAGTCTATATCATTTAATAATGTTACTGTTTTTCCTTCATATGTGGTTCCGTTATTTACACTATTTCTAAATGTTACCATCTCTTGTGCAGTCTTTATTGTGTAGTCACTAAAATTAATTGTACTTGATGTTGTTTTATTTTCTGCTTTATCTACAACTACTACATATCCTGTGTGTTCTCCAAATGTGCTTGTATAATTATAGGTTGTACTTTCTTCTGTTGTTGTTACTGTTTTTTCTAGTTTTCCGTCTACATAGAATTGATACTCTTTTATTTTACTTGCACTATCTTTTCCATTTGCTGTTAATGTAATTATTTTGTTATTTACGTTTCCTGCTGTTATGCTTACATTTGTTGGAGCATCTTTATCTATTTTTGTCACTTCTCCTACTGCATAACTTCCTCCATTTATTCCATCAAATAAACGTACATACAGATATCCATTTTCTGTGAATTCTTGTGTTGTCGTATTTTCCCATTTTGTCATATCTTTACTTGTTTGTAATGTATAGCCTGTTGGTATTTCTATTTTTGCATTTACTGTTACTACTATTTTATCTTTAGTCCATTCATTTGGGTTATATGTAAATTCTAGGTCTGCTTGTGTTAGCTCAGCTACTGTCACTGTCCTTATTATGCTTGTTTCTTTTTCTGCTATTCCATTTTTATTTTCTACTTCTACTTTTACTTTAAACTCTTTGTTTTGTTCTAATCCTGTAAATGTATATTCTCCTGTTTTGTTTGTTCCTTTCTTTTTATAGTCTTCTCCACTTGTTACATCTTTTATATAAAATCTGTATTCTCCTCCATCTACTCTTGTTGCATCTACTTTTACCTCTATTGAACTCGTTGTAGATTTTGTATTTACACTTTTTATTTTTGGTAATAATTTCCCTGCTTTTCCTTCATATTCTAGTTCTATAGTTCCATCATCTTTTTTCACTACTGTATACATATATTTATCATCTACTAGTATTGTTTTTACATTACTATCTTCTGTGTCTTCTATATCACTTTCATCTATCATTCCTTGGTCTACTAAATATTTTAGGTAATTTTCTAATGTCAGGTTTCCTCCACCTGAAGCTAATCTCGCATCCAATTGTTTTAATTCTAGTCTTTCTTTCACTTCTGCTGCTTCTTGCATTTCTTTCGCTTTAACTGCTTTTGTAAATATTCCATTCTCTCCTATTGTCATATTTATTGTTACTCCTGCAATAACTATCATTACCACTATGGTGACTATTAGTGCAATTAATGTTATTCCTTTTGTATTTCTTAATTTTTTCATATGTATTTCTCCTTTTTTTATTTATATAGTGCATTTTAGTTAGAAATCTATTATTTTGTGTAAATTGCTCCTTGTAAAAAAATAATTATAAATATCTATAAAAATCACAAATATTGTACAAAATAATAATACTCCATATAGAGTATTTAGTCAACCCCAAGTGGAGTATTTTTGTATAATATTTTTAGGAGTGAAAGCAATGAAAAATAGATTAAGAGAACTAAGAGAAGATAATGATTTAACCCAAGAAGATTGTTCCAAAATTGCATATATATCTAAAAATTCATATATTAGATATGAAAAAAACGAAAGAGTGCCACCTGTTGACACAATAATATTGTTTGCAGAATACTATAAAACTTCATTAGATTATATAGTAGGAATAACTGATGAAAAAAAGCCTTATCCAAAGAAAATAAATAAATCAGAAAAATAAAAGTATATTAATACTATTTATAAGTAAAATGCGGAATACCAATATTAACAAATTTTATTGGTACTCCGCATTTATCTGTAGTTTTAACTATTTTTAATTTCTACTTATTTGCTGAGCTACTGCTGTAGTTTTTCATTAACCAGTTATAGTAATTAAATGGTTCTTGTGTATCTGGCATTCCATAGTCTACTCCGTATGTTTCTACTCTTATGCTAGTAATTACTGGCTTCTCCTTTGGTGTATCTGAACTTATTTTGCTTCCATCTTCTGCTTTTGGAGCCTCTTCTCCATCTTTTAATTGGCTATCTCTATAATATACCTCTACATTTGCTATTTTATCTACTACATCTAATCCTTCTATTACTTTACCAAATCCTGCATATAATCCGTCTAGTGATGATTGATCTTTTTGTACTATAAAGAATTGTGAACCTGCTGAGTCATATCCTTTTGTTGTTAATGTAGAGCTTATAGAACTATAGTCTGAACGAGCCATTGCAATGACTCCTCTTTCTAATTTGATTTTGTTTTTCTTAAATTTATTTGCTATAAATTCACCTTTTATTGAGTATTCTGTGCTTGCTAAGCTACTATCCAAATCACTTAATTTAGGTGTTCCTGTTCCATTTCCTTCTTTATCTCCACCTTGAATCATAAAGTCTGGAATTGTTCTATGGAATGTAAGTCCATCATAAAATCCATTGTTAGCTAATTTTATAAAGTTTGTAACTGTATTTGGTGCTTGCTCTGGATATAGTTCTATTTTTATTGTTCCATATCCTTCTACCTCTACAGTTGCTATTGGATTTTTTATTTCTTCTGTGCTTTTTTTGTATATTCCATAACTTACATATACAATCCCTGCTAATACTGCTATAATAGCAATTATACTAATTATTCTTATTATCATTTCTTTTTTCATTTTTTCTTTACCTTCCTTTTCTATTGTTTATTAAATTATAACATTAAATTTTCAAAAACAAATTGTTCTTGCATTCTTCTTAATGACTGTTTTATAGTTCTTGCTCTTGTTTCTCCTATTCCATCTACCTCATCTAGTACTGGTATATCTGCAACAAGTATGTGTTGGAATGATTTAAACGATTTTACTAGATTATCTACTATATTGCTTGGCATTCTTGGTATTTTATTTAATATTCTATATCCTCTTGTATATACTGCAACCTCATCATAATTATCAAAGTCTTCGTAGCCTAAAAGCCCTGCAATAGTTTTTGTTCTCATTAAGTCATCATTTTTTAGTTGTTTTATTTCTTTTAGTATTTTCTCAGAGGTTCGTTTTTTGCCTGGTGCTATGTAGTCTTTTATTATTAGTAGTTCTTCTTTTTCTAGTCCTCCTACTAGCTCTTCTAGTTGCATTTCTAGAAGCCTTCCTTCTTCTCCTAATTCGTATATAGATTTTTGAACTTCATCTACTATTTTCATGACTTTTTCAGCTCTTTGAATTGCAACTATTACGTTTTCTAAAGTAACAATGTCATTAAATTCATATTCATTTAATAAATTTAATTTTTCATCAAATACCTTTTTATATTTTTCAACAGTTTGCAATGCTTGATTTGCCTTTGTTATAACTTTGCTTGTTTCTTCTAGCACATATCTTTCATTCCCTTTAAATAGTGTTATTATATTTCTTCTTTGTGAAATACTTATTACTATTTCTCCGGTTTGTTTTGCTGTTCTTTCTGCTGTTCTATGTCTTGTACCAGTTTCTGCAGTGCTTATGCTAGAATCTGGTATTAATTGTGCATTTGCATATAATATTTTCTTTAAATCTGCACTAAGTATAATTGCACCGTCCATTTTCGCAAGTTCATATAGTCTAGATGGTGAGTAGTCTATATTTAAGCTAAAACCTCCATCTACAATGTCTAAAACTTGTTTGCTATCTCCTATTACTATTAAAGCTCCTGTTTTGGCTTTTAGTATATTTTCTAATCCATGTCTTATTTGAGTACCTGGTGCTATAAGTTTTAATACTTCTGTAATCATTCCTCAAACTCCTTTTCCGATTTTATTACAGTCCCTGTCGGAAATGTGTGTTATTTTTGATTGTAAAGTTTTCCTAAAGCTTCTTCAATATTTCTAACGCCTATTATATCTAATTTGTATTTATCTTTCAATAGTTTTTTATTATTTTCTGGTATTATACATTTTTTAAATCCTAATTTTTCTGCTTCTTTCAATCTCTTTTCTATCATATTTACACTTCTTACCTCACCTGTTAAGCCTACCTCTCCTATTGCTACTACATCTACTGGTATACTAATATTTTTAAAGCTTGAAGCTACTGCTAGTATAATTCCTAAATCGATTGCTGGTTCTGCTATTTTTATTCCACTAACTACATTCATGTATACATCTTGTGAGCTTAGGTTCATTTTTGCTTTTTTCTCTAGCACTGCCATTAGCAATGTCAAACGATTATAATCAATTCCATTTGCTGTTCTTCTTGGCATTCCAAATACTGTTGGCGTTGTAAGTGCTTGTAATTCTATTAATAGTGGTCTTGTTCCTTCTAATGTTGCAACTATAATAGAGCCGGAAGGGTTATCCTCTCTTTCTGAAATTAATATAGAAGATGGATTTGTTATTTCTACCATTCCTTTATCTTGCATTTCGAACATTCCTACCTCGTTTGTTGAACCAAATCTATTTTTTACTCCTCTTAGTATTCTATATGAAAAATATCTTTCTCCTTCTAAGTAAAGTACTGTATCTACCATGTGTTCTAGTACTCTAGGTCCTGCTATGTTTCCTTCTTTAGTAACATGTCCTATTATTATTGTTGTAATTGCCTGCCCTTTACATATTTTCATAATTCTTGCTGTTATTTCTCTTACTTGACTTACAGTACCTGCTGCAGAGGTTATTTCATCACTATACATAGTTTGAATAGAGTCTATAATTACTAATTTTGGATTCATTTCTTCTATTGCTTGTGTAATTATATCTATGTCTGTTTCTCCTAAAAACATGATGTCTTCATTATTTATTCCTAGTCTATCTGCTCTAATTTTTATTTGTTCTGCTGATTCTTCTCCTGATACATACAGTACTTTTCCTTCTCCTTGCATTTTATCACAAATTTGTAATATTAAAGTAGATTTTCCTATTCCTGGTTCTCCGCCAAGTAATATAAGTGAACCTTTTACTATTCCTCCACCTAATACTCTATCTAGTTCATTAACTCCTGTAGATGTTCTTGTTGCTTCTTTTCCTTCTATACTATTTAGTGAAGATGGTTTTGCACTTTTTGTTTTTTTATCTGTACTAAATGCTCCATCTGTAGTTTTAGCAATTTTTTCTTCATAAAAACTGTTCCATTCATTGCATGCTGGACATTTTCCCAACCATTTTGCAGATTCATATCCACAATTGTTGCATACAAAGACGGTTTTACTCTTTGCCATTTTATCATCCTTTCTACTCTTTTCTCTTATAGTAATTTTGCACGAAGGGTAATATATATTTTTTTATTATGCAAACTTGTGTGGGGACCGGCGAGATAGCAAATGTAGAAAATTGGCAATTACCATTGGCAATTTTCTTACAGTCGCTACGAAGTTGGGATTTGCATAAGAAAAAAATATATATTACCCTGGGAGCAAAATCTACTATAGTAAAAAATACCCCTTTGTTCAAAATTACTGCAAATCAATGCTATACAAAGCCGTAATAAACATTGCATGTGACCAAGCAAGTCCAATAACCCAATTAGCTTTCATCGCACTATTATCTACTTGCTCTGAAAGAAATCCATGCTCTGTTGCAGTATTCAATATAAACTCCATAGCATTTTGAACTTTAATTGTATCATTCTTCTTTATATCATATAGCATTTTCCACAAAGTCGCAATAACCCATGGATTATTTCCACCCATATAATTATCATGTTCAAACCTTAAATATCCCTTTGTATAAGTTTGAAGAGTCATCTCCATTTTTTCTATAGTATTTACTACCTCTGGCTGGTTTACATCTAACATCCTAAAAGGCGTTATTGCACCTAACATACTTATATCCATTACATCATCTCTTGTGTTTCTTTTTAATACTTTTGTTTCTTTGTTATATAAGTTTTCCATGCAATATTTTTTTATTTTTGTTTTATATTCTTCTAATTTTTCTATATTACCTAATTTTTGTTCTAATATTTTATATATTGTTTGCATTACATTAAATGCCGCATATATTGCAGAAAGTGAATATAAGTGGATTCCTTCATTCATTTCCCATAAATCGTAACTTTCATTTTTAGTAAAAATCTCTTTTCCACTACTTTTTCCTTCACATATATAATCAATATATTGTTGTAAAAATTTTACTGCCTTTTCATTCATTTCTAATGTATTTATTAAAATTTGTTTATCTTGTTTTTTATAATAATGTGAGTACACTCCAAAAACTATACTTGCAGTTTCATCTATTTGATATCCCCAACTTGGTGCAAATTTTCCATCAGTATAAAAACGTTGTTCCCACATTCCATTTTCACTTTGTGTTTGTTTGCTAAATACCTCGTAAAACTTATCTGTAATTTCTGTCATACTTAATATATCTAATGCTTTAGAAACAAATACCGCATCTCGTGGCCAACAATATGAATATCTTCCACTTTTATCTTTTTCTTCATCAACCTCTAGAGCTGCCGAAATACCTCCTGTTGCACTATTACTTAGAAGTGGAAATAATAATATGCTTCGTGAATACACTCTTTTTAATATATTCATTTTTCTGTCATCAAAATTTAGTCTTTTTTTCCATTTAGCATTTTCTTTTTCATTTAATACTTTTAAAGTATCATGCTCTTTAGTATATTTTCTCCAATGTTTTTTTACCTCTTCTAGCTTATCTTCTGTATTCATTTTCTTTATTTGATTTACATTCTTTTCAATTTCATCAAATTTTGATATTTTTTTGTTATCATTTATATATATAAATATATCTATTTGCTTAGTCTGATCTGGTTTTATTGTTCCAACATTAAAGCTAACTGCTGCATCATTTGCCATTGCAACATAGTCTTTGTCGTTTATTGTTCCACTTTCAATTTCATTTGAACTATTATTTAATCTATACCCTAATATAGGATTTTTAGAAAATATAGAAAATGTATAGCTATGACTATATTGCATAAATATATCATTTTCTACTTTTGAGCCAACCATGTTGTTAAAGCTTGACAATAATTTTGAATATATCAGTAAGTCTACATTTAAATCTATTGTATTATTATTTACAAATGTATATTCTTTTACTATTACATCTTCTTTTATACAGACAAAGTCTGTTTGAAATACTTGCAAATTAAAATATGTATTTTCGATTTGTGTATTTAGTACATTTGTATTTTCAGAATAATGTTGCTCATATGTATTGTTTATATCATCATATAAGTTTATAAATGAGGAATCGTTTACCTTTATTCCAACAGTCATTGTATCTACAAATTGTCTATAATCTCTAGTTGGATAAAAGAGTCTTAGCATTTCTCCTTTTTTATTAAAACTTGCTACTATATTTTTATTTCCAATTACTGCTTCATTTAGGTACTTCTTCCTCATTGTTTCCTCCTATATCTATGATTTAGCGCTTTTTTAATATATCGCGTGCTGTTTGAGAATAACTTTTTATAATATATTTTTCCGTCTCCTCGTTCGAGCTAAATTATTTAGTAATTCTAATATAAATTTGACGGGACCCTTTCATTTTTTTATTCAAAAAATGAACATTCCCCGTAAAATTTATATAAGAATTACACAATAATTTCCTCTCAATTCGTCGACTACAAAATATATTATAAAAAGTTATTCTCAAACAGTTTTAAACATTCTCAAAAACATTTTTTCTATTTTCAAACATCTTCAAGCATTGTCAAACAGTTGCAACCATTATTAAACAACTCTAAATCCAAAATTATTTATCAGAAAGTTCAATAATCTTTACAATCTGTTGCTCCAAATCCTTAATTCTATTATTTAACTGTGTTAAATCTTCATCCTTTGCATCTTCTGTAAGCATCTCTTCTTTTACAATATTAGACATATCCTCTAATTCATCCTTTAGTGTATTAATTCTATCAAGTACCTCTAGACGAATATATCTCTTCTCGTGTTCTTTTGCACCTTTAACTCTTCCTAATCTTTGAACACTTTGGTCTAATTCATATTGTTCTCCATATTCAGGGATAATTACTGGTATTTCAGTAGTTCCTTGAATTTTTTGTTTTAATATAATTTGGCCTTCTGGCTCTCCATGAACCAAGAAGATTGTTTTAGGTTTTCTTATAAATGAATACACAAAATTTAATAACCATTCTTGGTCCGCATGACCAGAATATCCCTCTATATATTCAATTCTTGCATTTACAGCAATTTCTTCTCCAAATAATTTAACCGTTTTTGCCCCATCTACAATTTTTCTGCCTAATGTTCCTGGAGCTTGATATCCTACAAATAATATTGTACTTTTAGGGTTCCACAAATTATGCTTTAGGTGATGTTTAATTCTTCCAACTTCACACATTCCACTTGCAGATATTATTATTGAAGACTCATTACTTTCATTTAAAGCTTTTGACTCATCTACTGTTTGTGTAAATTTTAAATCCTTAAAATCTAAAGGATTATCTCCACTTTGAATCAACTTTTGTGTTTCTTCATCAAATAAATCCATATTCTGTTTAAAAATTTCTGTAGCAGATGTTGCAAGTGGGCTATCTACATACACAGGAACTTTCATTAATTTTTCATACTCTCTTCTAAAATCTTCGTCTTTTATAGTATCTTTTAATTCATTAAGTTCATATAAAATTTCTTGTGTTCTTCCTACTGCAAAAGATGGTATTACTACAGTTCCACCTTTGTCTAGAGTTTCTGATACTATTTTCAAAAACATTTTAGCTTTATCATCATTTCTGTTATGCAATCTTCCACCATATGTTGATTCCATTACTAAATAATCTGCATCATCTATCATAGTAGGTGATGAAAGTAATGGAATATCATTGTTTCCTATATCTCCAGAAAATACAGCCTTTGTTCTTTTTCCATCTTCATCTGCCCATACCTCTATTATTGCAGACCCTAGCATATGTCCAGCATCATTATAACGCACATGAATATTTTCATCTATATCTATAATCTCATCATATTTTACTGGTTCAAATACTTCTAAACATTTTGTTGCTTCTTCTGCTGTATATAATGGTGGTAGTGGGTCTAGACCCTTACGTGTTCTTTTTCTGTTTTTCCATTCAATTTCCATCTCTTGTATATGACCACTATCTGGCAACATTATAGTACACAAATCACATGTTGCTTTTGTAGCATATATTTTATTTCTATAACCTTCATTATATAATTTTGGTATTCTTCCAGAATGGTCTATATGTGCATGTGTTAATAACATAAAATCTATTTCATCTACATTAAATGCAAATGGTGCTGAGTTTTCCCATTCATCTTGTGCAGCTCCTTGATACATTCCACAATCTACTAAGAACTTTTTTCCTGCCGCTTCTACTAAAAAATTTGAACCTGTAACGGTTTTAGTTGCTCCTAAAAAAGTAATTTTCATAAAATCATCCTTACTTATTATATTTAGGTTTTATGGATTTACCTATAAACCTTATTGCCATATTTTTATCTTCTTATTTAGTTTTACTTGTAATTCTACTTTCTCTGTTATTTTTATTTCTTCTGTCGAATCTTGTATTTTTCCGTCATATATTTTTATCGTTAATATTCCCTTATTGTATTTTAATACATACACTATAGTATTCAAATCTATAATTTTAGTTTTAAATATGTTTTTTAATATCTTATAATTTAATTTTTTATCTTCGCTAAATGTCTCTAATACTTTATTTTCACAGGCTTTTTCTATTATCTTTTCTTCTAATTTATCAAATTCCTTTCCACCCGACACAGCCTCATAATATCTTATTTCGTAAATTATATCTTCTATTTGTTTTTTATCTGTAGCATTTTCTAACTTTATTTGCATACATTTGCAAAATAAGACTTTTAGCTGTTTTAATAGCTCTTTTTGAACTTCTTTTGTTGGTTTTTCTACTTGTAAATCAGTATAATATTTTATTTCTACTTCTAATTTGTTTTTTATATTTACAAATTCCAATGGTTCCATTATTTTATTTATGTCTTTTATTCTCTCTAAGTCTTGTTTTCTTTCTTTTTCTAGCATAAGTCTCAAATGGCTTACACTAAAAATTTTATCTTCGTTTTTTAATTTAGAATTCCTTTTTGTGTATTCCTCTTTTAGATTGTTTTCATTGCTTAAGATTGTATCTATCTGTTTTATCTCTTCTGTCAATTTTGTTTTTGTATTAGATAGTTCATCTAAATATTGCTTTTTGTCAGTCATTTTTTCTAATTCTTCTTTTAGCTCAGATAAACTTTCTAATATTTTTTCTCTATATTCACTATTATATTTTACTCCAAGAAATATTATATACTTTTTTAATTGCTCAAAAAATTGTCCTTGTGATTTTTCTCCATATATAGATTCAAAATATTTAGATATTTCTTGTATATTATCTTCTATGTCATCATCTATTTCTTCTTTGGTAATTCCATAACTTTCGTTATATTTGCTTCCTAATATCATATTGTTTGGTACTTTTGTATAATCTTCTTGCTGTGATTTTCTATCATTTACCCATTTATCTATAATCTCATTTCCTAGTAATATTACAAGCATTTGGTAAATTACATTGTAATCTCCATCCTTCAGTTTTTTATTTGATATATCCCATGACCAGCCATTAAAATCTACGATTGCTTCTACACTATTCATATTGTTTCCTACTGTTAATAATTCTTCTAACGGACTGCTTATTAATTCATATTTTGGTTTTAATTTTATATCTTTTTGTCTTAAACTAATTAATGCTTCTAAAATACTTTTTTCATTTTGGAATGTTCGTATTGTTTCACTTTCTTTATCTATAATGCAATTTTGATTTTTTGCATATAATTCTTGCCCTTCCTTACTTGCAAGACTTACAAATTCTATTTGATTGCATCTATTTTGTACAGTGTCTAATATTTCTTTTACAAACTGATTTTTACTACATACATTTACCTTAACTTTTTTATAATCTTCGTATGCATTTTCTATTTTATAAAGCATGCTTAAAAGAAGGTTTTTTGCATCTTCTGAAAAAGCCTTCTTTTCTAGTATCATTTCCAATTCGTTATTATAGTCTTTTATTATCTTAGAAAAAATATCTTTTGCCATTTTTTCTTATATTCCTTTCGCGCAAGAACTACTATTCTTGCATTTCTTTTGTTTACTAAATTCTTTCTATTTTACTATATTCAACGCTATAAAGCTTTAAACTAATTAATAATTTTCTTCAGTATTACTCTCCGCATTAAGTGCAGCTACTTTCTTAATTGTATCTACTGTCTTTTCTACATCTATGCTTGGCTTATCCGCAATTGGAGATGTAGACATTTTTAGCTCTTCCCATCTATCTTTTGTCATTAATACTTCTCTTGGCTTACTTCCTTGATATCCAGATATAATGCCTCTTTCCTCCATTTGGTCTATTATTCTTCCGGCTCTTGCGTATCCTACTTTAAATCTTCTTTGTATAAATGATGTTGAAGCTTGACCTGTTTCTACTACTACATCTATTGCATCCATTAAAAATGGATCTGTGTCGTCATCCAACTCTTCTTCTGCCATTTCTCTATCTGTCTTATTTGCATTTTCTATACTTTCTAATATTGCTTCATTATATTTTACTTCTCCATTTGCTTTTACAAAGTCAACTATCTTTTCTACCTCACTATCAGAAACAAATGCTCCTTGAACTCTTGTTGGCTTTGGTGCTCCTGCTGGATAAAATAGCATATCACCTTTTCCTAATAGTTTTTCTGCTCCAACCATATCTAATATAGTTCTAGAGTCTACTTGAGATGATACTGCAAATGCTATTCTAGATGGAATATTTGCTTTAATTAATCCTGTGATTACATCTACAGATGGTCTTTGTGTTGCTATAACTAAGTGCATTCCTGCTGCTCTTGCTTTTTGGGCTAATCTACATATTGCATCTTCAACATCATTTTTAGCAACCATCATTAAATCTGCAAGCTCGTCTATAATAATTACTATGTGAGGTAATCTTCCTATTTTTTCTTTTTCTGCGGCTTCATTATATCCTTTTAAATCTCTTACACCTTTTTGTGCAAAAGTTGCATATCTATTTTCCATTTCTTGTACTGCCCATGCCAAAGCTCCTGCAGCTTTTTTAGGGTCAGTAACTACTGGAATAAGTAAATGTGGTATACCATTATATACTGATAATTCAACTATTTTAGGGTCTATCATTACAAGTTTTACTTCACTTGGTTTTGCTTTGTATATAATACTTGCAATAAGTGTATTAATACATACAGATTTTCCTGAACCTGTTGCACCTGCTATCATAACATGTGGCATTTTTGCTATATCTGTTATAATTTCTTGTCCTGCAACATCTTTTCCTAATGCAAATGAAAGTTTAGATTTGCTTTCTCTAAATTTATCTGTATCTATAATATCTCTAAAATGAACTATTTCGTTCTCTTTGTTTGGTACCTCTATTCCTACTGCTTGTTTACCTGGGATTGGTGCTTCTATTCTTATAGATTCTGCTGCTAAGTTAAGTGCTATATCATCTGCCAAATTAGCAATTTTGCTTACACGTACGCCTTCTGCTGGTTTTAACTCATATCTTGTTATTGCAGGTCCAATTGATACATTTTCTACTTTTGCAGATACGCCAAAGCTGTATAATGTTTTTTGTAATTTTGTTGCTGTGTCTGTTACAGCTTTTTTTCCACCTTTTATTCCTTTTGGAGTTCCCTCACTTAATAATTCTATTGGTGGAAATTCGTAGTTATCTTCTTCTACAACTAATGTATGTTCTAGGTTCAGAACCTCTTTTACTTTTTCTTCTTTTGTTTCTACCTCTTGTTTAAATAAGTTATTTTCTATTACATTTGGATTATGTTTTTCTCTTGGCATTCCAAGTGGTTGTAAATCATCTTTTTCATATTTGTATTTTTTTAGTTTTCCATTGTTTTCATCTAGACCACTTAAATTTATAGTAATTTGATTTTCATCAATTTCCATTGCTCTTCTTTTTTCTTCTTCGCGTTCTCTTAGTCTTCTTTCTCTTGCTGTTTCTTTTTTAGGTATCTCGCCTTTAGCTTGTACCTTATTAATATTCTTTTCTCTATTTGCTCTTCTTTCTTCTCTTCTTTCTTCAATTCCTTCTACTGTATTTGCTATTATTTCTGTTGGCTTTATTGCAAATATAAATACAATAGAAACTATTGACATTCCAATAGATAAAATTACTGTTCCTAAAGAACCTAACATATTTATTAAAGGAACGGCTATAATTGTTCCTAAAACTCCTCCACCAATATCACGTGCACCTAAATAATAGGCTTGTTCAACTATATTGGTTATATCTTTTGAAATATTAATGTTCCCTGCTGATATTTGAAATACACTAAGCATTACTGCAATACACATTAAAAATAAAGTATATTGAACTAATTTAGTAGATAAATAGTTTCTATCTTTTTTACATGCTAAATATATTGCAATTGTAAATGTTCCTACTGGTATTATGTATTTTATAAATCCTAGAATTCCACCTAACATAGGGCTTAAGTGTTCTCCTATAAATCCTGATTTCATATATATTAGTACTGCTAGTAGTACACTAATTACAATTAGTCCCACTACTTCAACCTCTAAGCTAACTTGCTTTTGTTTCTTTTGTTTTTTTCTTCCTCTCTTTGCCATTAAAAAAACGTCCTTTCCTTATCTATATTTTTTCGTTATAATTATCCCATTTTTACATTACAATTCTATCATTACCTGAATTTAATTGCAATAAATTTGTAAAAAAAACAGTGTGAATTTTTTTCACACTGTCAATAGGTTTAAATAGGGACGAAGTTATTTAAAACAGATTTATTAATGACATAAATTTGTACCAAATAAACTAACCGTCCCCATTGGCATATATTTATTTAAAACTAAATATTATTAGTATTCCTGCAATTACTGATATAACAAAACCTGTTATTTTTAGTATTTTTGCACTCTCATTTTTTTCTCCAAAACTAAACCATTTTTCTGCAATCTTTCTTGCATCAAATATCATTGTAATGCCTATCGCTAGCACTATCAATTCAATTATTGTAACTATTATTTTTAAAACATCCATTTTTGTATTCCTTTCGCAAAGAACTATTTACTTAAAAAAATTCTACTGTAAATTTACACTCATATTCTTCTCTTGGTGGTAATATTATTATATCACCTTTTTGTCTAAATACTCCTGTACCTTTTACTGTATCTGGTGTTGTTTTCCATGGTTCTATACATATAAATGGAGAATTTGGTTTCGACCATACTGCCAAATATGGGAAGCCTGCAAAGTCTACTGTTAAAATCTTTTTATTTGTATCCTTTTTTATTAAACTAATTTTACTAGATGTAATTCCCTTCATTATAATAGCATCATTCTGAAAACTATCTTTATTTAATGTTATTCTTCTTTTATCATCCATTATATTTTTTGCATATTCTGTTCCTATAAGACCATCTACCAAGTATAAAAAGTGTATTTTTTCTTCATCTTCTTCAAACTCTAAACGATAGTTTCCTCTTTTTAACTCTTCTAAGTCTATTTTAAAAGCTGGACTGCCACCTATTCCAAAAGGCATATCCATGTCGCCTTCATTTATTACTTTATATATTGTTGTTAATTTGTTTTCGTCTAATCTATATGTTACATATAATGAAAACTTATAAGGATATTTCTCTAATATTCTATCATTGCTTTTTAATACATATGAATGAAAGTTATCTAACTTTGTTATTGGTTCAAATTCAAAATCTCTTGCAAATCCTCCTGGTGATACTTCATATGTTTTAGAGTTCATTATTGTTTGATTCTTTTTACATTTTCCTACTGTTGGAAATGATACTGGCCAATGTCTTTTCCAATAAACTCTACCATTTTCATCTATGGTATTTTCTCCTTGGTGTACTTTTTCTTCTCCATTTAGTTTAAAACTGATTAGTTCTGCACCATATTTTGAAGTTAGTATTTGTGTATGCATAGATTTATTACTCCTTCTTTTACTTCTTTTCTTTTATATAATAGTGTTTTTTTATGTAAATGTCAAGAGTTTGACGCGTTTATTTTTATAATATAGTCTGATTTGTAAACTTTTTATTTACTAAATTCTTTAATCTTTCATTTTTAGGTAATTCTAATTTTTCGTCCTCTTCTTCTATTTTAATTGCTAGTGCTTGTACTTTCTTTAAAACCTTCATATCTTCAAATAAATTTGCTATTTTAAATTCTGGAAGTCCATGTTGTTTTGTTCCAAAAAATTCTCCGCTTCCTCTTAGTTCCAAGTCTTTTTCAGCTATTACAAATCCATCATTTGTATCTTGCATAATTTTCATTCTTTGCCTTATAACATCACTGTTTCCTTTATATTTTAGAATACAGTATGATTTATATTCTCCACGACCTACTCTTCCTCTTAGCTGGTGTAATTGTGCCAAACCAAACCTTTCTGCATTTTCTACTACCATTATACTTGCATTTGGTACATTTACTCCTACCTCTATTACTGTAGTAGATATTAATATGTCTATTTCTCTGTTTTTAAATTTTTGCATTATTTCATCTTTTTCTTTTGGTCTCATTTTTCCATGTAGATATTCTACTTTATAATTTGAGAATACCTCATTTTTATATTTTTCAGCAAGTTCTAATACAGCTTTTGCATCGATTTCTTCATTTTCTTCTACTAAAGGACATACTATGTATGCTTGTCTTCCTTCATCTATCTGTTTTGCTATAAAGTTATTTACCCTTTGTTCCATAGATTTTGTTACTGCAAATGTATCAATTTTCTTTCTATTGGGAGGTAATTCGTCTATTATTGATATATCCAAATCCCCATATAAAATTAATGCTAGTGTTCGTGGTATTGGAGTCGCAGTCATAACTAATACGTCTGGATTTTTTCCCTTTGCAACTATTGTGCTTCTTTGTCTAACTCCAAATCTATGTTGTTCATCTGTAACTACTAATCCTAAATTTTTAAATTCTACATTTTCTTCTAATAATGCATGTGTTCCTATTAATATGTCTATTTCCCCGTCTTTAAGCCTTTTTAGTATTTCTTCTTTTTTCTTTTTGGTTACACTACCTATTAATAGTTCACTTTTTATATTATATTTAGAAAGTATATCATTAAAGCTCTCTAAGTGTTGGCTTGCAAGTATTGCTGTAGGTGCAAGTATTGCTGCTTGGTATCCGCACTTTACTGCTTTATATGCTGCTATTATAGATACTACTGTTTTTCCGTGAACCTACATCTCCTTGTAGTAATCTATTCATCGGTTTTGACTTTTCCATGTCATTATCTATTTCTTCTAATACTTTTAACTGTGCTCTTGTTAGTTTAAATGGTAATTCATTTATTACATCTGACATTTTTACATCTTTGCTAAATGTAATTCCTTCTTCTTTTGCATCATATTTATTTTTTAAGCTCATCAATGCTAATTGCATAGTAAGTAATTCTTCAAACACAAGTCTTAAACGAGCCTTCTCGAATTTTTCAAAACTTTCTGGAAAATGTATTTGTTCTATTGCTGTATTTATATCGTATAAATTGTATGCCTCTTTTATATAGTCTGGCATAGTTTCCTCTAATTCTCCCTGTTCGTTTATAAGCTTTAAGCCATTTTCAATAACAGCTCTTATAGTATTTTGAGATAGGTTGTATGTTAGTGGATATATAGGTATTATCTTTCCTGTGTTTTTACTTGTTTCTTCTTCGTCATACACAGGTGAATTCATCTCTGCCTTTCCACATTTATTTGACACTTTTCCATAAAATTTGTATTTTTCTCCTAATACAAATCTATTTTTTAAATATTTCTGATTAAACCAAGTAAGTGTGCATGTGCCTGTTTCATCTCTTACTATTAATTTGTATATAGTCATATTTTTTCTTATTTTCACTTCTGCCATTTTTGAGACAACTATTGCTTCAATTAATGCTTCTTCTCCATCTACAAGCTCAGCTATAAATTTTGTTTTTCCTCTATCTTCATATTCACGTGGATAATATGTAATTAAATCTTCTAAAGTATATATTCCTAGTTTATTTAGTAGTACTGCTCTATTTGGTCCCACACCTTTTACATATTGAATTTCTTTTTTTAAATCTATCATTATTTTTCTCCTGCCTTTATTTCCATTATTATATTTTATTTTTCACAAAAAAACAACAAATTTATTAAACTATTAGGGACGAGGCATTTTAGTTTAGCTTTATTACTTAAAACTTGCTAATCTAAAATGCCCCGTCCTTAATAATTTATTTATTAAAATCTATTTTTACATTTTTACGTGCTTCATCACTATCTACATTAAATAATGGTTCTGCTTTAAAATTAAACATTGATGCTACTATATTGTCTGGAAATACCTCTATTTTAGTATTATACATTGTAACTGTATCATTATAAAATTGTCTTGCAAATGATATTTTATTTTCTGTTTCTTTTAAATTATTTTGTAATTCCATAAAATTTTGATTTGCTTTTAAATCTGGGTAATTTTCTGACACTGCCATTATTGTTTTTAATGCTCCTGATAGTTCATTGTCTATGTTTACTTTTTCTGTTATTGTATTTGCATTAGCCCATGATGTACGTAATTGTGTTACTTTTTCTAGTACACTACTTTCATGTTTCATATATCCTTTTACTGCTTCTACTAAATTTGGAATTAAGTCAAATCTTCTTTGCAATTGAACATCAATTTGACTCCATGCATTTCTCACCTTTTGTCTTGCTTTTACTAAATTGTTGTATACATTAATCACAAATAATGCAATTATTGCTACAACTACTAAGATAATAATAATTGCTGTCATATTATTTTCCTCCTTATTTAAATTGTTTATATATTATCATATATAATTATATTTTTCAAGCGTTATCTTCCGCCCATTCCGGCCGCCGCCTCCGCCGAAGCCGCCGCCTCCAGAAAATCCTCCACCTGAACCGCTTCCAGATGAATAATTAACTGAATTATATGTACTAGATACTGACGTGTCTATACTATGGATAAAATTATTTGATATATTTCCATAGTGCATCCAATATAAGTAACTATATCCATTTGAACGCATATAATCTTCGTCTAGCATTTGTGGGTATATTACTTTTAATTGCTTTAATACTTTATCACTAATGCCAAATGCAGTCGCATATACTAAATATTTTTCCCACAATATTAACTCTGGAACTTCTTTTTCTTTCATTAGTGAAAAATCTTCCATATATTTTTTTAAGCCTTTCCACTCTTCTTTTTCATCTGTACCTTTTTGTGTTAAAGTATTGTATTTACTTGCAACTTTAAAGCAATATACACTACAAATTATAGCAGGTATAGTGTCTAGTATCATAAGAGGCATACTAAAAACAGCAAGTATTATAAAAGCTACTCCATACCAGACATATTTTTCGTATTTCTTTATAGTTTCTTTATCATACAATTTTTGATTTTCTAATTCATCTTTTACAGAAGGTTCAATTTCATTATATTTTTTCAAGAATGTTGATGAATGATTTTTACAATATTTTTCAAATTCCTTCATTGTGAATTGTTTATCTTTGCTTACTTTTTCTAATATTTCATATACAACTTTTTCATCTTTTGGTAATAATTCTTTTTCCATTCCTTCTTGTAAAGATATTTTTATTTCACTTTTCTTATTCCCTGTTATGTCAAAAGTCAAATACTTTTTCATACATAAATCTAACATAGTTGCTGAAATATAGTTAGATATATGTGTAGAAAAATTTGATGTTTTAAAATAATATAAAAATGCTGCTTGTGCTGGAGTTGCATTTTCGTTTGGTATATCTCTATAGTATTCCATTTGCATTGTAGGCTTTATCTCTGGTGCATTTTTTAGTTCTTCCTTATATTTCTTTATTTTCTTTATAAAGCTAATTCCTAACAATAGGCCTACAATGTTTAATCCAATTATTATAGTCTTCATAATCATGTTTGCTGTTTTTTCTTTTTGTAATCTTCTTTCTCTTTCTTTATTTGCTTCATCTGCCCATTCTTGTTCTTGAGATAAAATACTATTTAATTTTACTACAGAAGATGTATTTTGATTTTCACTAAATACATATGTTGGTGTTACTACCCTTGCTTCAAGCATTGTATTTCTATGTAAATTTTCTACTTCAAAATTGACGGTGTTTGCTGACACCTTTGTAATATTTCCATTTAAAGGACCATGTGCCCACACTCTTAAATCTTCTAATTCTATTACATTTGTTGGCAGTGTTATTGTCCCTGTCACATAATCTGCTGGAATACTTGACTTAGTACTAATAAATTGCCAATAAAATTCGCTACAATCTTTGTAATTTTTTATTGCATCTATTATAGTATAATTTATTTTAAAAGTTCTTCTAGCATAATTATTTTCGTGCACACCCCACGCTATTTCAAACTGTCCTTTTGAATTTATAAGTGCATAAAAACAATTTTTATCCACATGATACTTTTCTACGTATATTTCTTCAAAATTATCAATACTACCATTTGTTGTTTCAATTACTGACACATCACTTATTTCTGAATATTTACTTTTATCTATTTCAAACGTTTTAAATAAAGTATTTGTATCTTCTATTGATATGTCCCATGTTTCAGTAACATTAGCACTTCCGTCAGTATTTAATTGTACATCATAATCTAAATTTTTAAGTTCTAAATCCCCTGCATATACTTTACTATTGCATAGAAAAAATAGTCCTACTAAAAGAGCAATAGTAAATATATATTTTTTTATTTTCATAATCCTTCCACCCCTTTTATATGTATCTTATTATATTTTATTTTTTAGAAAAAAACAAGTAATTTAAAAACCAAAATGCCCTGTCCCTAATAGTTTATTTAAAAAATATATTACCATATAACATTTTTTGTGATATACTTTTATAAACTATAAAAAGGAATGAATTTTGTATGAATAGATATGGAGAAACTAAAAAAGCTAGTATTCTAGGAATACTAGGAAATATTTTTTTATTAATTATAAAAGGTAGTATTGGTATTATTACAAAAAGCCAATCAATGATTGCAGATAGTGCCAATAGTGCAGGCGATATTTTTGCTTCTATAATGACCTATATTGGTAACAAAATTGCAAGTGAACCTCAAGATGACTCTCACAACTTTGGACATGGTAAAGCGGAATACATTTTTTCACTTTTTATAAGTATGTCAATGATAGGTATTGCTATAAAATTGTTATATGATTCTGCATACTCTTTGTTATTTGGCAGCTCTATGCAATTTTCTTGGCTTTTAATTGTTGTATGTATAATTACTATTATTGTAAAATTTTTATTATTTACTTACACTAACAAATTATATAAAAAGTATAACAACATTTTGCTAGAAGCTAACAGCAAAGACCATAAAAATGACTGCATAGTAACAACCTTTACATTAATTTCTATACTAGCTACTTTAATAAATATTTATTGGCTTGATAGTGTTGTAGGTATTGGTATTTCCATTTGGATTGCAATTACTGGGCTTAAAATTTTTATTGAAAGCTATAATGTTCTTATGGACAAATCTTTAGATGATGACACTAAAGACTTAATTTTAAAAATAGTAGATACTCACTCTGAAATAAAAAATATAGATGTTTTTTATACTGTTCCTGTCGGTTACCAATATGTTGCCTTTTTAACAATTTGTGTTGACGGCACAATGTCTACTTTTGCTAGTCATGCACTTGCAGACACACTTGAAAAGGAGATTAATTCTTTAGAAAAAATTTATAGTACTACTATACACGTTAATCCGGTGTAAAATTACTTAAAAATACTTACCCACAACGTACTACCCAAAAATTCCTTAAATAAAAATTTTTATGTGCTTTAAGAAAGCTGATAATTTTTAATTAAATTATCAGCTTTCCCCACTCACTATAAATTTATCGTTTAATCTAGCATATCTGTCAACACCAGTTTTTTGCCTGTTGTTACCTCTATGACGTTTGGGTAAGCCATATTGGGTGGGTACAGTATTAGTAATCCAACTAACTTAATAATTCAAAAACAACTCATACATAATAATCACTACTATTGATGATATAGTATATATGCTTCATTTTTTCGAAAATTAAAACAATGTAGTCGAAACTATATAACAATTAAATTTATAAATAGTAGTAAACATATTTGACTTCTAAAATTATCTTTTTTTGTAAGAGTATATATAATATCATTAGTTTATTGGTATTAACGTGACAGTATTTGCTGAAAATGAACTATTGCTATACGTCCATGTGAATGTTGTACCCGCTTTTACGATATTTCCACTTTCATCGTTCATGTCAATCAATGTTGTTAAAGTGGCATTAGGAGTTTTATATGTGTTAATCCTATAGTATGGCGTTACGTAATCTTGATTCATCAAAAACTTATCTATAATAGTATTTTTAGAATTCTTAATGTGAATTTTTCTAACCATATTTACAGTATTTATATATTCAATGCTGAACTCAAATACTAAAACATCTAAATTACTATTTAATGTTTTCAATTTGCTTGCTGTTGTATAATATCCGTTATTTGGTATAGTTAAATATGTGTAAGTATCATCGTTAGTTGATGTTGCATCTTGTGTTTGTCCTGCATAATTTGCCATCGTTCCTGTTATTAATTTTCCATCTTTATATGCTGTATAATTTTTTAGTATTTGTCCTTCTGTTGCAGTTACTTTTCCTAATGTTTCTTTTAAATTTGTTAGTTCCGTTGCTTTACTTGTTAGACTATTATTCTCATTTTGTAATTTGTTCTTCTCATTCTCTATATTTGTAACTTTGTCATTTAGTTCTGCTATCTTTTTATCTTTTTCATCTCCTGTTTGAGACATCGAGTTCAATTGCTCTTGTAGTCTTTTTACTTGTCCTTCTAATAATTCTATCTTTGCTTTATTTTCTGTGTAACTTCCTGAAGACGTTGTTGTTCCTTGGTATATATCTAGCAGGCTTATTTCATATCCATTATCTTTTAAAATTATTGTATCCTTATCATCTTGCAATGTTCCATATTTCGATATGATATCTTCCACCTGTGCTTGCTCTAATTCTTCATTTCTTTGTAT
>CAKPFO010000020.1 GCA_934153805.1 uncultured Clostridia bacterium
TTATTGAATTTTTCTCCTCCATGAACAACTCTGTGTCCTACTGCTGAAATTTCGTCTAATGATGAAATTACTCCATGCTCGCTATCTGTAAATTGTGAAAGTACAAAAGAAATAGCTTCTTCATGATTTTTTACATCTCTTTCGTATTTGTATTTTTCTCCACCTACTTTGTGTGTTAAGAATGAACCTGCCATTCCTATTTTTTCATAATTACCCTTTGCTAAAACTTGTTCATTTTCCATATCGATTAATTGATATTTTAGTGATGAACTACCACTGTTTAGTACTAAAATTTTCATTTTATTTCCTCCCTTATATGTTAGAGTACATTTCTTTCCCATTTATCGCTTACACTAAATTAAAAAATGATGCCACCTCTCCTTATACTTAAGGTATTCAAATGTTCCCTATTTTTTCTTAATTTTCTTGTGCTTGAACTGCTGTAATTGCCACAACCCCTGCTATATCTTCTGCACTGCATCCTCTAGATAAATCATTAACCGGCTTTGCAATACCTTGGCAAAGTGGTCCGTAAGCTTCTGCTTTTGCTAGCCTTTGAACTAATTTGTAACCAATATTTCCAGCATCTAAATCTGGGAATATCAAAGTATTTGCTTCACCTTTTAATGGGCTTCCTGGTGCTTTTGAAGCTGCTATTTCTGGTACTATTGCAGCATCTAGTTGAAGTTCTCCATCAGCAATCAAATTTGGCATTTTTTCTTTTAGTATTTTAGTAGCTTCTACTACTTTATCTGTAAGTGGTGAATGTGCGCTACCATAACTTGAATATGAAAGCATTGCAACTTTTGGCTCTTTTCCTACAAGTTGTTTAAAACTCTTGCTAGATGAAATTGCAATTTCTGATAATGAATCTGGGTCTGGATATTCATTTAATCCACAATCTCCAAAAACAAATGCTCCATTTTCACCATAATCACAGTTTGGAACTACCATTAAGAAAAAGGCTGATACAAGTTTTGTACCTGGTTTTGTTTTTAAAATTTGTAGTGCTGGTCTTAAAGTATCTGCAGTAGAATGACAAGCACCTGAAACAAGTCCATCTGCGTCTCCTTCTTTAACCATCATCATTCCAAAATACACATTATCTTTCATTATTTCTTTTGCTTTATCAAGTGTCATTCCTTTGTTTTTTCTTAATTCGTAAAAGTCTGTTGCATATTTACTAAATTTATCAGATTTCAAAGGTTCAATAATCTTTGCTTGAGTTATGTCTGCATCATTTTTATTTGCAAGGTCTAATATTTCCTTTTTGTTTCCAATTAAAATAATATCTGCAAAGCCTTCTTTTAAAATTTGAGAAGTAGCCTTTATAACTCTTATATCATTACTTTCAGGTAATACAATAGTCTTTATATCTTGTTTGGCTCTTTTCTTTATATCTTCTATAAAAGACATTCCTTTTACCTCCCTATCTCTTTAGTTATGCTATTATTATATAGGGAAATTTTCAAAAGTACAAGTCATTTTTCAAAAAAAGAAACACTTTTAATGTTTCTTTTAATTAATAATATCTGTTATTCATGCTATATGTTCCTGTAGTTGATATTGTAATAAATTTTATAGAATATATGTCGCAATATACTAAGCTATCATTTTCAAAAGAACGAAGAAGAATATAACTTGCTCCTACATCTTCCAAAATTCCTATTCTGTCTACTAAATTATTAGTTCCAATTAAAAATTCTACTCTCATTAATCTTCCTATTTGCTCTCTTAGAAATGCTGGGGTATATATGTTATTCGTTAGTATTTCCGGGCTGTTTGGGTTTATTTGAACCCCACCTTGCATTTGCCTATTTTCACTATTTGTATTTTCTTGCATAAATAATTCATTCCTTTCATTTAAGTATTTGCATAACTAGATGTTGGTCTGTAAAAGCAATGTTCGCCAAGTCTTGTATGAAATGTACCAGAACCATTACGAGGAAATGTGGAATCGCAATTTGGCTTAAATGGATTTAAGTACCATAGACATTCTCCAATTTCATTCAATCTATTTCCTGCAATTGCCCAGTCCGCAATATAGTAATGTATGTCTGTTGGATTCATATTATATATATTTTGAGGATTGTACATGTTATATAATTGCTCTCTTACGCAATCAAATTGACCTTGTTGAAAAATAATGTTTCTAATACTTCCACCTTGTGATATTCTTGCATATTCTCCATTTGCTACATTTACTCTATTCATTACAACGGATGCAACTGCTTTCATTCCATTGTCTCCTTCTCCTCCCGCTTCGCACTGAACTATTCTTGCTAACAATTCTCTATCTGAATAAGCCACTTTTTTCACTCCTCTTGTATTATAATATGATTTTTTCTAATATGTGTGTTAGAATGCGACAAGGAAATTAATACTTTTATTTTATAATATAAAATAAAAACAAGTATTTTCTACTTGTTTTTATTGTTTATTACTTCTGAATCCATTGTAAATCTTGCAATTTCGATTTCTTCATATGGTTTTGTGTTTGAAGTATAATCTATTATAGCATATAGTGATAATGATAAAACTGAAACATTAAGTCCTGGTTCATCTCTTAATGTAATTCCATAAAACATTCCTGGAATATCGTCAATTATTTTTATTTTATGAGCTTCTAGTTGTTCTTGATAACTCATTTCAGTTTCATAAGAAAGAACTCTTGAAGGATCTATCTTTAAAACATAGCCTGTTTTATTTACTTTTTCTTGTTTTTCATTTATATAAGTTTCTTCAAAAATTTTATACTCTAAATCATATATTGTAGGCTCATCACTCATATTATATGTAGCTATTGTTATTTTATCAACCACTCTATTTTTTGCATTTATATTTGTGTTTTCTATAAATCTATCTAAAATGTCTTTATTGTATATTTTTGTATTCTTTGTATCTATTACAAACCATCCATTGTTTATAGCATCTTTCATTTCTATTTTATCTGGAATTTCTTCATTTTCTTCGATTTCATTATTAATATTGCTTTCTTTATCTTTTCTATTTTTTGTTTCTATTCCTTTAAATATTCCTAATAAAAATCCCACACAAAATAATACTGTAAGTATAGTAATTACTATTATTTTTTGTTTATTAGTTAAATTTTTCATATATATCCCCATTTTATAATTACAAAATTTATTATAAACACTAACTTTAGTTAAGTTTCTTTACGTTATCTATATACATAGATGGAACTCCTATATACAAGTCTTTATTTCCTTCTAAAGTATTTAATTTTAAAATTGCATAGTCATTATATATATATATGTTACTTCCGCCATCTGCATATGTAGCTCCAAATATTGTTTCATCTTCTTTAGCATCTTTTTTTGCTTTTTGTAATATTTCATCTATCGTTACTTTATTGCTTAATAATGCTTCTCTTAAAGACATTTTTTCTCCATTAATTGCTATTTCTACTATACCTTTATAAGAATAAATATTATAATTATATTTATCACTTTCTGATTTATCTAATATTTTAACTACTTCTTCTTTATCAGTAGTTTTATTAAATTGTATTTCGAATTTTTCTTTTGACGTTTGCTTTATTTCCGCATAATAACATACAGGTATTGTTTCTTCTGTTTCAATACATTTTAGACTTATTTGGTAATATGTTTTTAAATTAGTAACGTTATTGGGTGTACTTTCTTTAACTAATTTATATTTACTTGCATCATATTCTGTTGTTGTTATCTTTTTATCTTCGATAGTTGCATATCCATCTCTTCTTGTATCATTTTTTAAAACAAATTTATCTTTTGTGTATTCTAAATTTGTTAATATCGGTTGTCCTTCAATTGTATAGTTAACTATTCTTATTTCATCTGGTACATTTTCTTCTACATTTTTTATAAATTTATCTAATTGTTCTATATGATATACTGTATTAGAATTTGTCACAATATAACATTTATCCTCTACCATGTCTGCGAAATTATAATCTAATGGTACCTCTTCTAGTTCAATATAATTGGTTCTATTTTCTATTTTTACTTCTTCGTTTTGATTTGTATTTTCATTATTACTATTTCTAACTACTCTTATAACTCCTAAACATATTAGTATAATACCTAAAATAATTACTGTAACTATTAATATCAATTTTACTTTTTTTGACATATAAACAACCTCCCCATTTCTTTGTACATTGCTTAAACGTTTTTTATTAGTATAACATATACTTACAAAAAAGAATAGCATATTATCTATTCTTTTCTATTTTCTCTCTATATTCTTGATTATCATAATCAACTTTATCTACATTAGTGTCTGGATTCTTTATTTTATGGTCTATATCAATTATTTCTCCATCCTTATTATAATAAGTCGTACGACTAGGTGTAAATAACCCTTCAGCATCTTTTGCTAATACATCTCTACCAACATCATTATAGAAATCTTCTATTCTCATATTTTTACTAACTAATAAAAAATTAATGTACTCATAGTATTCTACTCGTGTATCAAGCCATGAATACACATATGCTACATATTTTTTGTTATCCTTTTCTACTACATGTTCTGGTGGAAGAAATGCAATAAATAATAATATTATAGGAGAGAACATAATTATTAAGCCCATTATAGATACACTACAAATAATAAGGCATATTTTTATCCAACTTACCTTAATATTGTTAAGAATTTGAATTAAACCTGCTATGATTCCTACAAGTATTAAAATTATCGAAAAATAATTAATATATTGCCTATATTTCAGTCCTACTGCATTTAATATAATTCCTGATACTATAAATATTATTGCATATATAGATGCATAAAATAATATACTCTTTTTACAAGCTTTTAATGTTTTCTTAAATTTTTCTTTCATTTATATCCCTCTTTTACTTTTCATATTATATATTACTTTTAGTGCTTTGTCTATTATATATTATTTAGTGTTTAAAAGTATCTATTATATAAGAGTTCTAAAGCAAAGCAAATAGTTTCATTATTGTATATTTTTAATAACTGTATTAATTAATTTTATAGTAAAACCTGAAAATAGCACCCGTTATTAAACGAGTGCTATTTTTCTACTCTTCTAAAGAATTTACTTTCGTGTTTTCTATTTTATTAGCTACTGTATTTTCTATAACATTTTGCTTTACTGTATTTGTAATTTCATTTGCTATTGTATTAGTATCATCTACAGTAGTATTTGTAACAGTATTATTAACTACTGAGTTTGTTTCGTTTACTACTGTATTATTAGTTTTATCATTTACCACATCATTTGTAATTTCTGTGTTAGTAATTTCATTCTTTTTATTATTCTCTTGTTCGTTATATGTATGCCATGGATTTGATGAGTCTGGGTCTGTTGGGTCCCAGTTTCTTAAGTAATCTGGATATGATGATATCTTTTTAGCAGAAGGTTTTCCTAATGGACCTGGATTTGAGCTAGTATAGAATTCTACTTTTGTTCCTCTTGCACAATTATTAAAAATCCATTTTGCATCGCTTACTGTCAAACGTATGCAACCTGCTGATGCATATGTTCCTAGTTTATCATACTCCCAATATTCCAAGCTAGATTTATCTCCTCTTCTAAGATATGGTACAGAGTGAAATAGTATATTTCCTTTTATTTGAGTACTATAGTGTCCATATACATCTCCTTGCAAGCCTAACCATTCCCATCTTGCAGGTATTGAATATACTCCTGAGGTCGGTGTAGCTACTCCTGTAGAACATACCATTGCTTTATATGGTACCGTATATTCTCCGTTTTCATCTTGTGTATATATTGTAACTACTTGAGCACCATAATTTACTTTTATGTAATATGGTAATGAACTGTTTTCTTTACTATTTGTTTTACTATTTTCTTCTTTTTTATCATTATTCTGTGTTTCTTCTTGTTCTAAATCTTCTATACTCGTAAACTCTTGTATTTCCTCATTTGCATTAATTAATATTTCTTCATTATTATCCGCTTCTGCTTTAGAATCTACTTGCTTTGTCTTTTTACTTACACATATGCCAATAATTGTAGCTACTACAACTGCAAAAATTATTGCACTACATATTATAAGTTTTTCTTTAGAATTTTTCATTTTTTGTTCCTTCCTTGAGGAAATATTGTTAATTTTGACTAATCCAGTTTTTTTAAACATTTCCTCTAACTAATAACTTTTCTTTCTACATTTTAACATATATATTTTTAATTATCAACAAATTTGACTATTTACAATTTGGATAATAATTCTATTTTAGGTATATTTTTGAGTTTTAATAGGATTAATTTCAATCATGGATAACTTTTTAGTTATTAAATAATTGCAATTAAAAGGAGCTCACAATGTGAACCCCTCTTAAAACTGTTTAGATAACTTCTATTATCAGAACAGGTAATACAGCTATTATATAAACAATTGCAGAATTAAACATACAATTGTTTATTGTTAATTTTCTATTTTGCTCTTCTACAGCAGTTTGAAGCACTACAAACATAATTACTTCTGCCAATAATACTATTAGTACTTCTAAAGAATCTAACATAATACATAAAATTGCAATTAGTATTATAGTAGCAACAGTTGCAATTGCTATTACACCTTGCCCTTTTAATGTTATCTTTTCAACCCTTTCTTTGTATAATATTTTTTCAAATACTATGCCGACTGCTATTGCAATAACAGTAATTATAAAATTAAATACTGTTAATTTCATTAGTCCTGTCAGTCCTATACAGATAGCAATTATGTTGTACACGGCAAACTGGCACCAGTAATTTTTGCTAAACAGCAATAATACTGAAATAAAAAAAGCAATGCTGATAAGCACCGATACATAGCTTTTTGGTACAAGAGCTGTTATTACTACAGACACTAATAAGCCATGCACTACTAACAATGATGTTAAGCCTACAAAGTTACCTTTCCGCAATATTTCCTTATCCATAGCAATTCCTCCCTAAAAATTTTTATGTGGATGTTAATATGTTTCGTTCTCGTATTATACACCATATAATATTAAAAATCAAACTTTTTTAGCCAATTTAATACAAAATTAAACTCTTGTACCATATTTCATTCTCCTTACTATTTTATTATAATTCCTAACAATTTTGCCAAATCAATAGCTTGCAGTTCACTTACAATTGCTCCTTTTATATTTGGAATGTCAACAACTATTCCTTCTATATTTGAACTTGTAAAATCAACTCCTTGTAACTTAGTATTAAAGAAATTAGCTGAAAATAAGTTGCAATCTTTAAATTCTATATTATGGAACTTTACTTCTTCCATATTCGCACATTCTATATTTGTATTAATAAACTCTACCTCTTTAAAACTAGAAATATTAAAATTAGTATACCCTGCATTAGATTCTTTAATATAAGCATTATAAAACATTGAATTTGTAAAATTGCCTCCTACTATTTTACAGTTTATGAATGTAGTTCTTATAAATGAGCTTTCTGTAAAATTTGTATTAGAAAAATCACAGTTTTCAAATATTATATCTGAGAAATATGTTTTTTCAAAATTGCTATTTATACATTTGCAGTTTGAAAATTTACATTTAGATATTTCTGCGTTATAGCATTCTATTTGTCCTTGATAATTTACAATTTCTTTTTCTCTAATATCTATCTCATTATTGTCTTCTAGTAATATCTGTAGCTCTTTTGGCTCTATTGCTTCCAAATTAGTAATAATCGGTTTCATTATACTCATTTTTAACTTTGTTCCTTTCTTATTAACATTTCATAAAAGATTATAATATACAATTTTATAGGATACAATAGTAGAAATTTAAAATTTTTTATGTTAAAATGTTTTAGGCAATTTATGCTATTATTTTATAATGAAAGGAATGATTATTAATGAACCCATATATGGAAATTGCAAAAAATGCTGCACACTCTGGTATGCTAGCTAATGAAGGAGGCCCTTTTGGAGCTGTTATTACAGACAAACAAGGAAAAATTATTGCTACAGGAAATAATCAAGTTTTAAAAAACAATGACCCTACAGCACATGCTGAGGTTACAGCTATCCGTAATGCTTGTAAAATTTTAAATACTTATGATTTATCTAATTATGTATTATACACATCATGTGAACCTTGTCCTATGTGTTTATCCGCAATAATATGGGCTAATATAAAAAACGTATATTATGCTTGTACGCGTGAGGATGCTGGAAATATCGGTTTTCGTGATGATTTAATATACGAATACCTTGAGGGTAAAAAAGCAGATTTAATTCAATTAAAGCAAATTGATAGA
This sequence comes from uncultured Clostridia bacterium, assembly GCA_934153805.1. Taxonomy (GTDB): domain Bacteria; phylum Bacillota; class Clostridia; order TANB77; family CAG-508; genus UMGS1663. The sequence continues at coordinate 8,258 of CAKPFO010000020.1, forward strand.
GATGAATGTATACATCTATTTGAAGAATATCAAGAACAAAATAAAACAATTTATTAATTTTGCATATGGTATGGAGGAATATTATGAAATTAGAGTATGTTGTTACTGCTAAAGATAACAATAAAACAGTAAAAGATATAGTATTAAATGTTTTTAAAGTGTCACATCGTTTGCTTATTACTATAAAAAAAGAAAATGCAATTTTTTTAAATAATGTTCCTGCATGCCTTTGGAATACTGTATGCATAGGAGATAAAATTACATTGTCTCTTTCTTATCCGGAAGACAATTCTAATATTATTCCTAAACAGATGCCATTAGATATTGTATATGAGGATGAGTATTATTTAGTTATTAACAAGCCAGCAGGAATTCCTGTTCATCCTTCTATGTCACATTATGAAGATAGCCTTTCTAGTGGTGTTAGATACTATTTTGATACAATAGGGCTAAATAAAAAGATAAGACCTGTTAATAGACTTGATAGGAACACCTCTGGATTAGTTGTCTTTGCAAAAAATGAGTATGTTCAAGAATGTTTAATAAGACAAATGAAAGATGGGGCTTTTAAAAAAGAATATATTACTATTGTTGAAGGTCATTTTTCTTGCAAGAAGCGGAACTATAGATGCTCCAATTTCTAGAAAGGAAGACAGCATTATTGAAAGATGTGTTTCTAGCGATGGTCAAAAATCTATTACACACTACGAAGTTATAGATGAAAAAATGTTTGGTGATATAACAATTTCTATTGTTCGTTGCATATTAGAAACTGGTAGAACACATCAAATTCGTGTACATATGTCTTATATAGGTCATCCTCTTCTAGGTGATGATTTATATGGTGGAAACACTGATTTTATAAAAAGGCAGGCACTTCACTCATGTAAAATAAGTTTTGTTCATCCTATTACAAAACAAGTTGTCACATACAATTCTGCCTTGCCAGATGATTTAAAAATTTTTAAATAAATATATAGCAAAAGTTTTTTTGCGTCATATAGCACTTAAAAGAATAATAGCGAAGTAAGTTTACTCCGCTATTATTCTTTACTTTTTTATATTCTATCATAGCTTTATGTAGAATATAACAGAAATAAATTTTATGGTATTTTTTACTGCGTACCATATCTTAATTCTGTTTTTTTAATTCTGAAATCAAAAAATTTCTTTCTGATTCATTTAAAGAAGAAATCGCCTTTTTTATAATTCTCTCTAGCTCAGATTCTGTTTGCTCTTGCGTTAAGTTTTCTATTCTGCAATTTAATGCTTTAGACAACTCTATCATTGCTTTTGAGTTTGGAAAACGTGTTCCTTTAACATATCTACTTACAGTTGCTTCACTTAAATTAGCTTTTCTAGCTAATTCTCTTTGACTTATGTTTTCTATTCTCATTATCCGAACAAGATTTTTGACAAATATTTCAGTATTTTTCATACTGTTTCTCCTTTACTTTAACAATTCTTCAGTCTTGCAATCCAAAGCTTTCGCTATTAACGAAAGGGCTCTTGCACTTGGAAATTTGTACATCATAATATAATCGCTTATAGTGTTTATTTTTAGTTGTGTCCTTTCCGCTAAATCTTCTACAGTTACATCTTTTTCATTAAGCAATCTTAATAAATTATTTGATATAACCCTGATTATTTTTTCTTTGCTCCTTTCCTTCTTTTCTTCAAATAAATCTTCATAACTGCAGTTTAAGGCATTAGCAATTTTATAAGCAATTTTTTCCGTATTGTATCCAACTTTCATATATCTCTGAAGTGTCCCTGCTGAAACATCAAGTTTTTTTGCCAAATCACCTTTCATCATACCATTTTTTAGCAAATAGTATCTAACATTTGTTTTAAAAATTTGTTTTACGGTTTCATCGTTTTGGTCAATTGTTGTTTCTTCTCTTTCTGTTACTAATTCATCAATAGTGCAATCTAAGACCTCGGCTAATTTAAAGAGTATTTTAATCTTTGGCATAGCTGTTCCGAAAGTATACTTATTTATTGTACTTACAGAACAATGCATTCTTTTTGCCAACTCTGTTTGTGTTAACTGCTTTTTAGCTAATTGCCGTTCAATGTTTCTTCCTATTGTTAAAGCTAGTTCCATATAGATTGTTTCTCCTTTCAAATTTACAATTTAATAGCTATATTATAGCACATTTATGTAAATTTGTATATAATATTTCATTTATTTATATATTATTCTTTAGCAATAAGCAAAATTTTATTTTAACCATATCGAAAAACACCCGGATTAAAGCCGAGCGTTTTTCATATATAGTATAAGTAAATCTGTAAGCCGGGTTCTGTCGTGAATAGTCATTTATCTACTCTACATATCACTATGTAGCTCAAAGCCACCAGATTAAGAAGATGACGAGCAGTCTTAGCCTTCTTGTCCCGGTGTTGCTCCAGATGGGGTTTACACAGCCTTCTATGTCACCATAGAAGCGGTGAGCTCTTACCTCGCCTTTTCACCCTTACTTCGTCGAAGCGGTTATTTTCTGTTGCACTTTCCTTAAGGTTACCCTCACAAGACGTTATCTTGCATCTTTGCTCTATGGAGCCCGGACTTTCCTCGTACGCTGTCTTTCGACCTTGCTATACGCGACTATTCAATTTACTCACATTACTATTTTAATACATTTAACCCTAAAAGTCAAACAGTTTTTCCATCAGGTCAATGTATTTTATATAATAAAGCTTTTTGTCTTTATAATTAATAGCACTATTGGTCTCGTTTAGTAATACATATATTTTGCTTATTTTATTTTGACTATTTTTATCATTTATAGAATTAATTATTCCGCTATAGTACTCTTGTGCTTTATTAATTTTTTCTTTCATTTCATCCCATTTTTCTTCTTCTGACAAGACATAGCTATTTGCAACATATAATCTTGTATATATTAGATTCGTTTTTTTGGTATCTTTCACTGCTTGCTTTGCATATTCTGGTATATAATTGTACAAATTAAGTAGTGTATTTATCGTTTTTATTTTATCTTCTTGTCCAATATATACAATAAGCAAATTTAAATTTTCTGAAAAGCCTAAAATATCTTCATTTTTTACATTAGCACTATGCAAATCTATCATAATAGTTGTCCAAGTTGGATACAAGTTTTCTACAGTTTTTTTTATACAATCCCAGTCTATATTAGTATCTTCTGCAGTTAATACATTCTTTTGATTAATAGAATATTTAGAAAATTCTTGTTCTTGGCTTTGCTGTGATGAGTTTTGACTAGCTTTTTCTTGTCCTTTTTCTGAGCTAGATGTATCTTGCTTACTACTATCTGAACCAGATGAGCTATCTCCGCTTTCTGAAGAACCCTTTTGGCTTTTTTCTTCTGACAAAATAACTTCATCAAAAGATATATTATTTAATGAATTCATCATTTCTATTAATTTATGTTCCAAAAAACTTAATTCTTCTTCTATTTTACTAGACATGTTATTATTGCCCTTAGTACTACTATATATAACTACCGTTCCAAACACAACTATCAAAAATATTATAAAACATACAAATCCAATTACATATTTTTCTTTCATATAACACCTCTTTTTTTAGTATGCTTTTTTTCTTCAAAATTATTCCTAGTATAGTTATTAAAAAATATAAAATACTAATATTAAAAAATTTACATATTAATTGTAAGGAGTTGTTATGAAAACATTTGTTAGATTGTATAGTAATACACAAGGTGAAATAAAAAAATTTTTGACTCAATTTTATTTTACAACAGATGATATATTAAATTCTGTTGAAGATAATACTTTAGAGTTAGAAATTGTTTTTGAGAATCCTGTTGAAATGGCAGATATTGTTGGAACTTTTATAGAAAATAAAGATGATTTTCAAATTAATCTTTGGTTATGTATTGACGAAGATGTGCTTATTAATGTTACATCTAACAATGTTGATGAAATAATAAAGTATCTTTATGAGAGATTTCCATATTAGTTTAATTTTACTGTAAATGGCATCAGGCATATAGTTTTATAATATATTTTTCCGTCTCCTCGTTCGAGCTAAATTATTTAGTAATTCTAATATAAATTTGACGGGACCCTTTCATTTTTTACAAAAATGAACATTCCCCGTAAAATTTATATAAGAATTACACAATAATTTCCTCTCAATTCGTTGACTACAAAATATATTATAAAACTATATGCCTGATGCCCTCTACTTTCAAATATTATTTTTCTAGTATAATTGTAACAGGTCCGTCATTTAACAACTCCACTTTCATATCTGCTCCAAAAATTCCGTGCTCTACTACCACATTTTCTTCTTTACACTTTTCTATAAAATACTCGTAAAGTTCATTTGCTTTGTCTGGTTTTGCTGCATTAATAAAGCTTGGTCTGTTACCTTTTTCACAATCCGCATATAAAGTAAACTGCGAAACTATTAAAAGCTTTCCATTTATATCTTTAAGAGCTAAATTCATTTTACCATTTTCATCTTCAAAAACTCTAAGTTTAATCAATTTTTGCACCAAACAATTAGCTGTTTCTTTAGTATCTTCAGGACCTATACCAAGAAGAACAAGAAAACCTTGCTCTATTTTTCCTACTACATTATTATCAACTGTAACACTTGCATTTTTTACTCTTTGCACTACTAATTTCATCGTTATCACATTCCTTTTTTATTCATCCTAAAAGATAAGGTATAATTACATTATCTTAGAATCGGCTTAGCTATCTATTATGGTATTATTCTGATTTTTTATCTCTTGTCATAAGCATATTTACTGCGACTTTTGGGTCTAAATCTTCATATAGCACTTTGTATACTGCTTTTACAATTGGCATATCTACATTATATTTTTTAGAAAGTTCATATGCAACCTCTATGTTGTCTACACCTTCTATTACCATTCCTATTTCTTTTCTTATATTTTCTATTTTTTCACCTTGTCCTAATAGCTTTCCAGCTCTTCTGTTTCTGCTATGTTCACTTAAACATGTTACAATTAAATCTCCTAAACCAGTTAATCCATAAAAAGTTTCTTTCTTTCCACCTAATATTTCTCCAAGAATTGCAATTTCATGTAGTCCTCTTGTTATTAAAGCTGCAAATGTATTATCTCCCAATTCTAATCCTGCGGCAATTCCTGCACAAAACGCTATAATATTTTTTAACGCTCCTCCTAGTTCTACACCTTTTACGTCTTTTGATGTATATACTCGTAAATTTTCATTCATAAAAATATCTCTTATTTCATTTGCTAAATCTTCATCTTCAGATGCTATAACCATTGCAGTTGGAATTTCTCTACTTACCTCTTCTGCGTGACTAGGTCCTGAAAGTATAGCTAATTTGACATCTGGCATTTCATCTTTTATTACATCATCTAATGTTGATAATGTATCTTTTTCGAAACCTTTTGTGCATATTACTACTGGTTGATTTGTTACATATTTTTTATATTCACTTACAATGTTTCTTGTAAACTTTGATGGTGTTACATGTAATATAACATCACTATTCATTATTGCTTCTTCATATGATGTTGTGCAATAAATACCTTCTGGTAAATCTACTCCAGGCAAAAATTTGCACTTTTTTTCATTGTTTATTATATCTGCTTCTTCTTGTAAAAATGACCATATTTTTACATTATTTCCTAATTTTGCTAAGTGTATACCTAAAGCAACTCCCCAGCTTCCACTTCCTATTATACATATATTTTTCATTTGGTTTCCTCCTTATAAGAAATTGAATGCTAGAAATTAGAAGTTAGAATATATTATTCTAACTTCCAACAACTAACTTTTAATCTCTATTTTATCTTTTTAAAATCTAATTTGTTTTCTGTTCCGTTTAGTAATCTTTTTACATTTGCTCTATGATTAAATATTACTAATACTGCAATTATAATTGAGTATATTACATAGTTTCCACTAACTAAATATGCTTGACTTGGCATAAACATAACTAGTACAGGGAACAATACAGCAGCTGCAAGTGAACCAAGTGAAACTATTCTTGTAAGTATCATTAATACTAATGCAAATACTAAACATATTAAACCGATATTCCAGTTAGTCATAAGTAATACACCTAAAGCTGTTGCAATGCCCTTTCCACCTTTAAATTGGAAAAATATTGGGAATGTATGTCCTACAATTACTGCTATACCTGCTATTTGTATTAACAAGCTACTATTTAAATCTTTAACAATTAGACCTACTAAATATGCTACTAATATTGCAACTACACCTTTTAAAACATCACATATTAGTGTTATTATTGCTGCCTTTTTTCCTACACTCCTTAATACATTTGTAGTTCCAGCATTTCCACTACCTTTTTGTCTAACATCAAATCCAGCCACTTTTTTACTAATTATAACTGAAAAACTTATACTTCCTAATAAATACGCAATTATTGCTACTATAATATATGCTACCATTTTTATATCATTCCTTTCTCTTTAGCTTTTTTTCTAACTTTCTTCACCTTTTTCATTTCTTTCTCTAACAATCATTCTAACAGGAGTTCCTGTTAAAGTAAATTCTTTTCTTATTTGATTTATTAAATATCTTTCATATGAAAAATGGAATAATTTTTTGTCATTTACAAACACAACAAATGTTGGTGGTTTTGTAGATGCTTGTGTCATGTAGTAGATTTTTAATCTCTTTCCCTTATCTGTTGGAGGTTGTACAATTGCAATTGCTTCATTTAACACTTGATTTAAGACAGATGTTGAAACTCTCATTGCATTTTGGCTTGCCACCATATTTATTAATTCAAATAATTTATTAACTCTTTGACCTGTTTTTGCTGAAATAAATATTATTGGTGCATATGATAAATATGACAACTTATTGTATATCTCTTTCTTATATTTTTCTGTTGAATTTGTATCTTTTTCATATTCATCCCATTTATTAACTGCTATTATAACACCTTTTCCAGCCTCGTGTGCTTCCCCTGCAATTTTTGTATCTTGCTCTGTAACTCCTTCATTTGCATCTATCATAAGGATACATACATCTGCACGTTCTACTGCAAGTAAGCTTCTCATAACACTATACTTTTCTATTTGCTCGTCTACCTTGCTTTTTCTTCTAATTCCTGCAGTATCTATAAAAACATATTTTCCAAATTCATTTTCAAATTCAGAATCTATAGCATCTCTGGTAGTTCCTGCTATATCACTTACGATAACTCTATTTTCTCCTAATATTTTATTTACTAAAGAAGATTTACCTACGTTTGGCTTTCCTATTAATGCAACCTTTATTGTGTCCTCGTCCTCATTTTCTGTTTTTTCTGGAAAACTTTCGTAAATAGCATCCAAAACATCTCCAATTCCTATTGCATTTACAGAAGATACAGGATATGGATCTCCAAGTCCTAAATTATAAAATTCATATATATCATCTGTCGTCTTTCCATAGTTATCTGCTTTGTTACAAACAAGAATAACTTTTTTCTTTGACTTTCTAAGCATTAATGCTATATCTTGGTCATCAGCTGTTACTCCTTGTTTTATATCTGTAATGAACAAAATTACATCTGCAACATTAATTGCTATATTAGCTTGTTCTCTCATTTGAGAAACGATAACATCTTCAGATTCTGGCTCTATACCACCTGTATCTATTAAAGAAAATGTTCTACCTCTCCATGTTGCATCAGCATATACTCTATCCCTTGTTACACCTGGTTCATCTTGCACTATCGAAATTCTTTTTCCTACTATATAATTAAAAAATGTGGATTTTCCTACATTAGGTCTTCCGACAATTGCTACTGTTGGCTTACTCATTTTTAATTTTTCCTCTCTTTTCTATTTTTTACATTATTTATTTTATATCATTTTTATTATTAAGTCAACGAATTTGTCTAATTAGTCTATACTATGATGCTTTCTTCCATAGATTATTTCAAAAATTATAAAACACACGCCTGCTATTGAAATCAGCTTAGAAAAATTCATAATAGCTGTCCCTGTATATTTAACATCTATTTTTCCGTTTTCTAAAATTGGTACTTGTACTCCAACAAATCCAGTATCAGTTTCAAAGGTCTTTAATTTTTGAATTTTTTCATCTACAGTTAATGTCACATTATAACCTAAATAATAAATATATGGTAATTCAATTTGTGTTTCTTCTAATACATAATTTATATCAAAACTCATTTGAGAGCCATTTTTTTGTTCATTTTCTATTTGCGCTGTCCCACTAAGTATAATTGCTTGATTGCTCCTATCTTCTATATATTTTCTATTTTCAAAAGCTTTACAAGGCAAATACTCAAAGCTTGCACATCCTGCATGGACTCTTCCTGTTTGTTCTGTAACAGGAACTGATGGCCACAATATGCTTTCATCAAAGTTTTGTAATGTTCGCACATAGCTTGTATATGGACATGTTAAAAGCATTGTTACAGCTAGTACTATAAAAACTTCTTTTAACTCAAACTTTTTGCTAACAATTCCTATATTTATAGCTGCAATAAAAGCAAAGAAAAAGCTAGTAAATTCTAAAAGTCTAAATGAAAATTGTATCATCTTTAATGTTTTTGGCAAATATTCAAATGGGAATATCTTTAAAGTCATTACTGCACATATTACGCCACTTATTAGCATAAATAAATATAGCTTATAATACTTAGTTTCTTTTACTTTTTTTACTGCAAAAGGTGTTAAAACTAAACCTATTAATACTACTAAACCGATATCATATATCATATAATCATTTGATTTTGTAAAAAACAAGCGATAAAAGTCTAGTTTATATGCAACAAGTACCTCAGTTCTTTCCATCCTTCCGTCTTTAAAAACCTCATATTCTGCTGCTAGTTTATGTTCTAACAAAGGCATCCAGAAAAATGCTGTTATTATTAATACAAGTACTGTGCAAACTATTAACTTTTTTTGAATCCTTTTTTTCTTTAATTCTTTAAGGTTTATTAAAATATATATTAATGCTAAAATTGCAGTATACATTGTTATAATTGTATGTGTAAGGGTTAATCCTGCTGAACCTATAATTAACCATAAATTAATCTTTTTATTTGATTCTTCATTAAAAATATTATATAAGCCAAGAAATATCATTGGTAAAAACATAAAAGATGCAAGCTCTGCCAACGCATTTCTTATATACATATCTGTTAATCTATATGGAGCTAAAATATATAATATTGCTGCAACTATTGATACGTTATTGTTGTTCGTTACTTTTTTAGTAAAGACATACATAAAATATCCTGACAAAAATATTACCACAAACATAAACAATTTTATGCATGTTGTAAAACTAACTCCTAATAATTTAAAAATCAATGGAGCTAGGGCTGTTATAGGGCTGTAAAAAATATTCCACGAATATCCAAAACCGTTACAAAAATTAGACATTATAGATATTTGACCTTCTTGTATAGATTGATATGTTCCCATTAGTCTTGCAATATGCTGTATTCCGTCATCATAAGTCATGTCTATGTTTTTACTCATAAGTGGAATGCACACAAATATGCTTGCTATTAGTATGATTATAATTGAATAATATTTTTCATTTTTTAGTACTTCTTTAATTTTTAACATTTTTGCTTTATTCTCCTTTTGAATATTGAATACATTATTACTCGTTCTTATTTGCTTAGAAAATTATAATATATTTTGCAGTTGACGTATTGAGAAATATATTATAATTTTTCTAAGCTATTGTAAGATTTTATTTTTCATTTTTTCTTTCCTTTATAACATATAAGGCAAATCCTAATAATCCAAATGCAGATATTATATAAGATGCATATGTTATTGTTGTTCCAACATATTTAACACTTATTTTACAATTATCAATATCTGTATTAACTACTGCACTTACAAAACCATTGTCTGATTCTTCAGATTTTAATTTCACTACATTTCCATCTTGTTCTAAAATAATTTCATAACCAGGATAATAGAAAAATGGAAATTCTATAACTGTGCCTTCTGTAATGTTTTCCAAAGTAGCTGTTATAGATAAATCTTTCTTTTCCTCTTCTACAATAGTTGCATCGCCACTTAAAATATATATTTTATTCTCTTTATCTTTTAAATATGTACGTTGCAAATATAATGCTTTTGTAGGCAAATACTCTCTATTAATACTCATATGATATATGTATGGATTTTCTACTACATTATTTTCCCATTTTTCATCTCTTTGCATATCATCTGTCGCATATTGTTGAACAATTGGCATTGTATATGCAACTGACAAAACTATAATTACTGTTGCTACTATTAGCCTTGTTATATCTTTATCAAATAACATTTTTAATAATACATATATGTTTACCCCAACTACAAACGAGATAAAGAATGCAAAAAATCCCATCATTCTCCATGGATATTGTAATTTACACAAAAAGTCTGGTAATACAAACCATGGACAATATTTGCTAGACATAAACATTGAAATAATTGAAAACAATATAGCTACAATGTAAAAGTCTTTATATTTTTTGTCTACTTTTGTAAACGTAAATATAGTTAGGCACATTAGTACAAATGTAGGCACTCCAATTATATATGTAGTTGCATTTTCCTTTCCTATATCTGTAAAAAATTCGCTTAATTCTATAGTGTTAGAATATACATAATCTCCATTTGTGCTCATAATTTTGCTATCAAATATTGCATAGTCTGCTAACTGTTTTGCCTCTAGCATTGGTGCTAAAAAGCACATAGATATTAGTAATATAAATACTACATTTATTATTATCTTTTTAAGTATGCTTTTATCTTTAAATTTTTCTACATTAAGTAGTACATATATTGCACAAAAAATTGCCATATAAAAAGTCGTTACAGTGTGTGTTAGTACTAATCCTACTGCACCTATTGTTATAAAGTAATGCTTTTTGCCATCTTGATTAAATAGGTTGTACATTCCTATAAATAGTAGTGGCATAAATACAAATGATGCAAATTCTCCTATTGCAAACCTTTTGTAAACATCTCCTAATTTATAAGGTGCTATTAAATATATAATACTTGCAAATAGAGCAATTAGTCTCTTTTTAGTCACTTGATATACAAAATAGTACATTGTTATTCCTGATAGTACTATGCAAAGTCCACCAAATATTTTTAAAGCCATTGCATATGTTGGAGTAAATAGCTTTATTAGAAGTGGAATATAGGTAACTAAAGGGTTGTAAAATAAATTCATTGCATACCCACCACCATTGCAATAATATGGTGCTACAATTGGTGGTATTTCTCCTATTTTAAAAGCATTGTTTGTTCCCAACATTCGTAATAGATGTAAAAAACCATCATGTGTATCTCGTATTTGAATTTTGCAAAGAGGTATACTTAAAATCACCCCTATTACAACTATTATTGCATAATGTAACCATTTGTTATCTTTTATTACGTTTATTGCTTTTTTTACCTTTTCCATTTTCATTTGTTCCTCTCTCATTATTTTCGTTTCTAGTATAACAAATTTTTATTTTGTTTTCAATTGATAATTTGGAAAATTTTTAAATTGATGTTGGATGTTGGAAATTGATAGTTATACAGCAAATTGAATATAAAATAGTATTGTTGTTTCTCACACAAAAAAAGAAGCAATAGCTGTAATTGCTAGTGCTTCTTATCAAATAATAAATATTATACTTCTATTTTAGTAAATCTATTAAAATTGTAATCCCAAGATAGAAAATATGTAAAATAAATTTTACATATTGCTTACAATTTCATTTTAACATTTGCCCATACTCTAGTCAATATACGTAATTGTATTGTAACCTAATTGTGAAATTCTTGTCATATTTTTTACACAAAAAAAATTCAGTATATAAATTTTTAAAATTACAAATTTATATACTGAATTTTAATTATATCCTATCTATAGGAGTGTCCCTTTTGGTAAATTTTTTCGAAAAAGGGGCGTCCCTTTTAGGCACTGTTAATTTATTTAATTCTCCATACACCGTCAATTTTTTGTATTTGCGTTCCTGATTTTAGGTGGACTATAGGGCGAAGGCAATAATAATAATCATAGAAATAATAATTGCAATAACCAAATTCTCCCGTATAATGTGTTCTGAACAACATTTGATTTCCTACCGCTGATGGAGAGGCTATCCAAATTCCGTTACAATTTCCATAATAGTTATTTCCTTTTGGGAAATATAATATATTATTCTGCCATCCTAATACCGATGTTATTACTTGGGAATAATTTTGTGTCGTGTTTGAACCTGTTCCTATATAATATCCTACTCCTGATTTTACATTTGTGAACAACTTTAAGCTATCACCATATATCATATTCCAACTTGCTGCCCACATTTCTAATGTTGGTGCTCCTATTGCATAATCTGCATAACTTGTATTTACATATCCATTCCAGTTATCTATATTTATTAGTGTTGATACTATTTTTGAACTGATATTTGCGTTTAATGCACCAAATTTATTTTGCATAAATAGTTTATTTATTGTTGTGTTATTAGTTCTCCCAGATAATGTTAATGTTTCTATTCCTATTTTTTGAGGTGTATTAGGCACTGAAGCTTCATTAGCCCAATACACGTCATATCCGCCAGCATATTTGCTTACTATTCCCATCTGATCTAGCTTTAGCCTACTGTCTGTATTTTTTAAGTAATCTGCTGCTATTATATATATGTCACCTACGTTGTCTTCATAGGCTCCTCCTGTTTCTTCTCCTTCTGCATTTCCATCTGCTTTATAAAATATCATCCAATCATTTGTAGTATCTCCATCTCCATTTAAATCTATTGGATAATCTATATATTGTCCTAGTAATGCACTTGTTGGCATTTTAGTTGTTGTTACTGTTACTTCATTACTTTTTCTTACATTTCCTGCATTGTCATATGCTAACATATATACCACATATTCTGTTTCTTCACTTAAGCCTGTTATTGTATACTCTGTTACTGTTTGATTTGTTATTTCTTTTACTATTTCATTTGTTTTTGTTTCTGCTACATATGTGTAATCTTTTATTCCTGTTTGTAAATCTTGCGTACTTCCTGTTAGTTTTACTCCTTCATATGTTATATCTGATGCTGTTATTGTAAATTCTTCTGGTTCTATTTTGTCTTTTATTTCTAGTATGTCTTCATCTGTATATGTTCCGTTGTTATTCACTCTCACATATACTATATCTCCATTACTTAAATTACTTATTGTTGTTCCTGATTGGTATATTCCATCTTTTCCAACTTTGTACTCTATTGTTCCTGTTTCTTTTGTTGTTAATTCTACGCTTACTTTTCCACTTATCCATGTTAAATCACTAAATTTCACGTATTGTGGTTTTGGTTGTTGTTCTTCTACTTTTGTTACTTTTAATTTACTGTCTACTGTTAAATAGTAATTTGAGCCTATTTCTTTTATTACTGCTATTGTTGGATTTTCATCGTCATCTAATGTTATTTCATATTTTGTTTTATCTATCTTTTCTTTTAAGTATTTTAAGTTAAAGTCTTTCCCTTCTTGTACTGCTTGTATTTGTACGTTTAATATTTCTTGTTCTAACTTTTCTTTTGCCTCTGCTGTACTATACTCTTCTCTTGCCGTTTTTGCTCTTGTAAATAGTCCGTTTTGTCCTAATGTTAAATTTATTGTTACTCCGGCTAAGATTATTAGCACTATTATTGTAATTACCAACGCAATTAATGTTATAGCTTTGTTCTCCTGTATTTTTGTTTTCTTGTTCATTTGTTTGTATTCCCCTTTCGTTGTTTATGCTTGATACGCTTACTGTATCTTCACGTTTTTTAGCTACTACATATGTGTAGCTTGCTATTCCACTTTCACTATCTTGTGTGCTTCCTGCTATTTTAAATCCATCATATGTTATATCTGTTACATCTATCGTAAAGCTTGCTGGTGGTATATTATCTAATATTGTTATGCTTGCTGTATCTACTATGTTAGTTCCATTGTTTATTCGTGCATATACTACATCTGCATTATTCAAATTTTCTATTATTACAATATCTTCGCCACTTGCTAATGTAGGTTTTATCCATTCTCCTGACGTACTATTTATTTGATATTCTATATACTCTGGATTTAATGACGTTATTCCTATACTTGCTTTTCCATCTTTCCATGTTACATCAGTAAACTTTATTACATCTATATAGTCTAAATAGCTTACTGGCTTATTTATTGTTTTTCTTCCTTCATATTCTACTTTGGCTAGCATATTCTCTTTTTGTATATTGAGCAAATCTATTTTTTTGGTATATTCTATCCATGTAGTTCCATTGTCTAAACTATAATAGCATTTTATATTTGAATTATTTCTAGGATATTCTATTTCTATTGTCTTTGTTGTCCCATCCCCAAAAGTATCATAATTTGCCACTATAATTTTAGGTTTTGTTGTAGCAATTAGTGTATAATTTTCTTCATTGCTTTCTCCTGCTAACTTGACATCTATATTTAATATATCTCCTTCTTCCATTTCTCTATCAAAAGCTATCTTTTTTCTGGAAGAGCAGTCTATTTCAAAGTCATTATTCAAAGATATATTTTCTATACCTTTTTCATTTTTTACAGTTACATATATTTCTAATTTGTTCCCTATTAGCTCTTTTATCTCATAATCTATTTTCGTTTCTATACTACTTGCACCAATAATTTCTTTTAATCTTGTTCCTATAGAATTAGTCATACTGCTATTAAAAACTAGTGGTACAACTACGCAAAGCATTACTAATACCAGTGATATAACCTTCACTTTTTTATTACCCCAGCTCAAATTGCATCTCTCCTTATTTAGCATTTCTCTATTTATTATTTCTCTATTTATTTATCCTCAACAGAAAATTTTATTCATAAAATTTTCTGCGACTCAAGTAAATTGATTGTTTTAATTATAAATTAAGACTAGTGGGGACCGCTTTAGTCTATGTTAATGCGCCAGCATTTTACATAGACTTAAGTGGGGAAGGCTTAATTTATAATTAAAACAATCAATTTACCCCACCGCAATCAATAATTTACAAATCACAAAAAAAGAGATAGAAAATATGTGAAATAATTTTTTACATATTGCTTGCAGTTTCATTTTAGCATTTGCCCATACTCTAGTCAATATACGTAATTGTATTGTAATCTAATTGTAAAATTCTTGTCATATTTTTTACACCAAAAAAATTCAGTATATAAATTTTTAAAATTGCAAATTTATATACTGAATTTTAATTATATCCTATCTATAAGAGTATCCCTTTTGGTAAATTTTTTCGAAAAAGGGGCGTCCCTTTTAGGCACTGTTAATTTATTGAATTCTCCATACTCCGTCAACTTTTTGCAATCTCGTACCTGATTTTAAATGAACTACAGGTCTTGCACAGTAAATAGTTCCATAATACCATGGATCATTAATGACTCCATTGGCTCCTATACTAAAAATAGCATAATTATCACAAGCCGATGGTGAAGCTAACCAATTTCCATAACAATCATTGTATGTTTTATCTTCATGAGGGAAGTATAATTTATTGTCTTTCCAATCTGTTATTGATGTTAAAATTTGACTATAGCTTGTTGTGCTGTTTGAGCCTGTTCCTACATAATAGCCAATATTATTTACATTTGTATATAATTTTAATTGTTTTTCATATTTTATATTCCAGCTAGCTACAAACATTTCAATAGTTGGTGCACCTATTGCATAGTCCGCATAATTGATGTTTACATATCCATCCCAATTTGCAGTGTTTGTAAAAGTTGACATTGCTCTTGAATTTTCATAGTTTTTTAAAGTTTTTAATTTATTTTGCATAAATAATTGGTTTATTGTTCTTCCTGTTTTATTTAAATTCTCTGTTCCTGTAACTTGTACTGCATCTGGCACAGCATCAGTTTTGGTCCAGTATATGCTATACTCTCCCCTTTTACTTAGTATTCCCAGGTTTTCTAGCATTAGTCTTTCGTCTGTGTTTTTCAAATAGTCTGCTGCTATTATATAGTAATCTCCTATATTTGTTTCATAAGCTCCGCCTTTTTCTTCTCCTTCTGCATTTCCATTAGCTTTATAAAATATCATCCAGTCATTTGTAGTATCTCCATCTCCATTTAAATCTATTTGGTAGTCTATATACTCTCCTATTACCACATTTGATGGTATTGAACCAGTTGTTACTGTTACTTCATTACTCTTTCTTACATTCCCTGCATTGTCATATGCTAACATGTATACTACATATTCTGTTTCTTCATTTAATCCTGTTATTGTGTACTCTGTTACTGTTTGATTTGCTATTTCTTTTACTATTTCATTTGTTTTTGTTTCTGCTACATATGTGTAGTCTCTTATCCCTGTTTGTAAATCTTGCGTACTTCCTGTTAGTTTTACTCCTTCATATGTTATATCTGATGCTGTTATTGTAAATTCTTCTGGCTCTATTGTATCTTTTATTTCTAGTATGTCTTCATCTGTATATGTTCCGTTGTTATTCACTCTCGTATATACTATATCTCCATTGCTTAAACTACTTATTGTTGTTCCGGCTTGATATATTCCATCTTTTCCAACTTTGTACTCAATTGTTCCTGTTTCTTTTGTACTTAATTCTACGCTTGCTTTTCCGTTTGACCATGTTATATTGCTTATTTTTACTTTTTCCTCTTTTTGTGAAGCTTTTCCTTTTACTTCCACTTTTGTTATTACTAGCTTTTTATCTACGGTAAAGTATATATCACTTTCTATTTTATTTACCAACGCATATGTTGGATTTACTATTGTGCTATCTACATCTGCTATATCTTCATTACTTAATTCAATTACATACTTTGTTTTATCTATTTTACTATATAGATCTTGTAATGTAGCTATTCTTCCTTCTTCTTTTATTATTTGTGTCTGTATATTTGCTATTTCTATTTCTAGTTCTTCTTTTTCTTTTGCTATTCTATAATCTTCACTTGCTTGTTTTGCTCTTGTAAATAGTCCATTTTGTCCTAATGTTAAATTTATTGTTACTCCGGCTAAGATTATTAGCACTATTATTGTAATTACCAACGCAATTAATGTTATAGCCTTGTTCTCCTGTATTTTTGTTTTCTTGTTCATTTGTTTGTATTCCCC
>CAKPFO010000021.1 GCA_934153805.1 uncultured Clostridia bacterium
ACATTAAAATACATTAAAAAAGCTGAGGTAGAAAACTTTCAAAGTTTTCCACCCCAACTATTGACATTCAGCCAAAATTGTATTTCAAATTTTTAATTCCATTTGGTGTTGTTTTTTTGTTAGTGAATGTTAGCTTCTAAAATTTATAAGCTGTATTTTTCTATTGTTATGGTTATTGTATTCTCCATACTCCGTCAACTTTTTGTATTTGTGTTCCTGATTTTAGGTGGACTAGAGGACGTAATGCGCATTTACTCCTATTGGTATAAATTCCATAATGTACGCTTCCATATTTGGTTACATGTAATATTCCCCCAGCTTTTATTGAATATCCACTAGTAGCTGACGGTGATGCTAACCAGTATGCGTTACTTTCATATTGACCTATTTTTTCTTCTATAGGAAAATATAGATTATTATCTCTGTATCCTTTTACGGAATCTAAGCTTGCGTAGTATGTATCTGGATTTTCCTTAATTCCCACATTATATCCCCAGTCTGCTTTTTTTATATATACTTTTTTAATTTCTTTGTATTTACTATTCCAACTTGCTACCCACATTTCTAATGTAGGCGCACCTATTGCATAATCTGCATATTTAGAATCTACATATCCTTTCCAATTATTAGTATCTAAAAATGTAGCTATACATTTAGAGTTAGCATAATCACTTTTCAAACTACCATACTTGCACTGCATAAACAATTTATTTACTGTTGTAGTCGCATTCATTATGTTTCTTTCACTAACTGTTATTTCTTCTGTTCCTGTTACTTTTAATGTTGCAGGTGGATTCGTCCAAAAAACGTCATAATTACCGAATTTATTTACTCCTGTTATTTTTAACCTTTTATCTGTATTTTTTAACCAGTCTGCTGCTATAATATATATGTCTCCTACATTGTTTTCATATACTCCACCGGCTTCTTCTCCTTCTGCATTTCCATCTGGTATGTAGAATATCATCCAATCATTTGTTGTATCTCCATCATCATTTAGGTCTATTGGATAATCTATATATTCTCCAAATTTATTTGCTATTGGCATTTTGGTTGTTTCTATTGTTTCTTCATTACTCTTTCTTACATTTCCTGCATTATCATATGCTAGCATATATACTACATATTCTGTTCCTTCGCTTAAGCCTGTTATTGTATACTCTGTTGCTGTTTGGTTCTTTATTTCTTTTACTATTGTATCTCCGGTTGTTGCTACATATGTGTAGTCTTTTATTCCTGTTTCATTATCAGTTGTGCTTCCTGTTAGTTTTACTCCTTCATATGTTACATCTGTTGCTGTTATTGTAAATTCTTCTGGCTCTATTGTATCTTTTATTTCTTTTGTTTCTTCTTCTGTATATGTTCCACCATTATTTATACGTACATATACTATATCTCCATTACTTAAATTACTTATTGTTGTTCCTGCTTGATATATTCCGTCTTTTCCAACTTTATACTCTATTGTTCCTGCCTCTTTTGTACTTAATTCTACACTTGCTTTTCCACTTGCCCATGTTAGTTTACTGAATTTTACATGTTGTGGCTTTGGCGCTTTTTCTTCTACTTTTGTTACTTTTAATTTACTATCCACTGTTAAATAGTAGTTTGAACCTATTTCTTTTATTACTGCTGTTGTTGGATTTTCTTCATCATCTAATGTTATTTCATATTTTGTTTTATCTATCTTTTCTTTTAAGTATTTTAAGTTAAACTCTTTTCCTTCTTGTACTGCTTGTATTTGTACATTTAATATCTCTTGTTCTAACTTTTCTTTTGCCTCTGCTGTGCTATATTCTCCTCTTGCCATTTTTGCTCTAGCTACTAATCCATTTTGTCCAAATGCTAAATTTATTGCTACACCGGCTAGTATTATTAGTACTATTATCGTAATTACCAACGCAATTAATGTTATAGCCTTGTTCTCCTGTATTTTTGTTTTCTTGTTCATTTGTTTGTATTCCCCTTTCGTTATTTATGCTTGATACGCTTACTGTATCTTCACCTTTTTTGCATTTTTCTATTGATTTATCTATCCCAAACAGAAAATTTTATTCATAAAATTTTCTGCGACTCAAGTAAATTGATTGTTTTAATTATAAATTAAGACTAGTGGGGACCGCTTTAGTCTATGTTAATGCGCCAGCATTTTACATAGACTTAAGTGGGGAAGGCTTAATTTATAATTAAAACAATCAATTTACCCCACCGCAATCAACAATTTTACCAAACACAAAAAGAGATAGAAAATATGTAAAATAAATTTTACATATTGATTTCATTTTTATTTTAGCATTTGCCCATACTCTAGTCAATATACGTAATTGTAATGTAATCTAATTGTAAAATATTCGTAACATTTATATATACGACTCTTTACCTTCATAATTAGTCCATAATTCTTTTATTTACATACAAAAACGCTTTGAATTTAATTCTTTTAAACTCAAAGCGTTTTTCTTATCTATTTTTCTATCGTCTAGCTTTCCTTTTATCTTTACTAATGTTCTGTGGTCATAATCATCTAGTAAATTTAATGCTTTAGAATAATCTCCTATTACTTTTAATATTTCTTTTGCATCGTTTCCTTCTAATCTTTCATCCATTCTATTTGCAATATCTATTAGTTTAACTGTCTTCTCTAAATATTCTAGTCTTCTTTGATTTACTGCATATCCTTTTAGCATATAGTCTTTTAAAACATTTGTTGTCCATTTTCTAAATGCTATACCTTGTTTACTATTTACTCTATAACCAACAGATATAATCATCATATCTAGGTTGTAATATTGGGTATTATATTTTTTCCGTCACTTGCAGTATACTCAAAAAATGAGCATACTGTATTTTCATCTAATTCTTCATCTTTATAGGTATTTTGAATATGCCTTGTAATTGTTCTCCTGTCTTTTCCAAACAATTCTCCCATTTGTTTCTGTGTTAGCCACACCGTTTCATCTTTTAAGTTTACTTCTAACTTTACTCCTTGGTTTTCAAATAAAATAATTTCATTTTTTTTCGTCCATAAGAACACTTCCTCTTTATAAGATTTAGTTCTTAGTACGTTTGTTATTCCATATTATAATTTGCAAACTGTTGCTTGTGTTATATTGTAATTTATTCACTTTGTCAATACTTTATTCAATAAAAAGCATGTTTATTTTTTGTAACATTTAAAAATATGACCATAAAAAAATCAAGCAAACGCTTGATTTTTTTTATCCAAATATTCCTTTTTTCTTCACTGGTGGTTGTTCATTCATTGTCTTTGCAAGTTCTACTAATAACTCTCTTTGTTCTTTGCTTAATCGTTTAGGTACTTGAACTTGTACCGTAAACACAAAGTCCCCTTGATAGTTGCTGTTTACAGCTTTAAATCCTTTATTTCTTATAGTAAATTTTGTACCAGTTTGTGTTCCTTCTGGTATTCTATAAATTTCAGTTGAACCATCTAGCATTGGTATTTTCAAGTCTGCGCCTAGAGTTGCTTGTGTAAATGTAATTGGTATATCACAAAATACTCTATCACCATTTCTTGTATATATACTGTGTTTCTTTAATCTTACAACTATATATAAGTCTCCTTTTGGTCCGCCTCTTTCTCCCGGTTCTCCTTCATTTCTTAATACTATAGTTTGATTATCATCTATTCCTGCAGGAATTTTAATTCTTATTTTAGCTTGTTTTCTTACTGTTCCTTTTCCTCGGCAAATTTCACAAGGTTCTTTTATAACTTTTCCTGTTCCATGACAATTAGAACATGTCTTAGTAGTTTGCATTTGTCCAAGTATTGTAGTTTGAACTTGTTTTACTGTTCCTGTTCCATGGCATATATTGCAAGTTTCTGTTTTTGTTCCAGGCTTAGCTCCGCTTCCATGGCAAGTATTACACTCTTCATTTCTTGTAATATATATCTCTTTTTCTACTCCTGTATATGCTTCCTCAAATGTAATATCTATACTTGCTTTTAAATCTGCTCCTTTTACTGGTCCTTGGTTTGTTCTTGAACTTCTAGAACCAAATCCACCTCCAAAGAAAGATGAGAATATATCTCCTAAATCTCCAAAGTCAGAAAATCCATCAAATCCAGATGTAGTATATGAATAGTATCCGCCTTGACCTCCGAAAGGGCCTCCAGCACCTCCACCAAATCCTTGTGGTCCATCTGGTCCAAATTGATCATACATTTTTCTTTTTTGTGGATCAGATAATGTTTCATATGCTTCATTTACTTCTTTAAATTTTTCTTCTGCCTCTTTTGGATTATCAGGATTTGCGTCTGGATGATATTTTTTTGCAAGTTTTCTATATGCTTTTTTTAGTTCATCATCTGTGGCAGTTTTACTTACTCCTAATACTTCATAATAATCTCGTTTTGTTGCCATTATAGCCTCCTAACAGAAATTTGAAGTTAGATGTCAGGAGCCTAAATTTTAAAAAGATTTACACTATTTCGACTTCTAACTTCCAACTTCTAATTTCTACTTTCTACTTTATTTATTGTCATCTTCTACTTTATAGTCTGCATCATATACATTTCCATTTTCATCTGTTTTTGGTCCTTCTGTTTGTGCATTAGCTCCTGCATTTGCTTGTTGTGTTTGGCTATATAATTTTTCAGAAATTGAATAGAATACTGTTGTTAATTTTTCTGTTGCTTGTTTAATTGCTTCAACGTCTGAACCTTCTAATGCTTTCTTAACATTAGCAATTTCTTCTTCTGCTTTAGCTTTTTCTTCTCCGCTTATTTTGTCTCCTAATTCTCCTAATGTTTTTTCTGAATTATATACTAAACTTTCTGCATTATTTCTAGCTTCTATTTCGTCTTTCTTTTTCTTGTCTTCTTCTGCATGTGCTTCTGCATCTTTTACTGCTCTATCTATATCTTCATCTGTTAAGTTTGTAGATGCTGTAATAGAAACGTTTTGTTCATTTCCTGTTGCCATATCTTTTGCAGATACGTGTACTATACCGTTTGCATCTATATCAAATGTAACTTCAATTTGTGGTACTCCACGTGGTGCTGCTGGAATTCCTGTTAATTGGAATCTTCCTAATGTTTTATTATATGCAGCCATTTCACGTTCACCTTGTAATACGTGTACTTCAACTGATGTTTGACCATCTGCTGCTGTTGAGAATATTTGTGATTTTTTAGTTGGTATTGTTGTATTTCTTTCAATTAATTTTGTAAATACTCCACCATAAGTTTCAATACCTAATGATAATGGTGTTACGTCTAGTAATACTAAGTCTTTAACATCTCCTGATAATACACCACCTTGAATTGCTGCACCTATTGCAACACATTCATCTGGGTTAATTCCTTTATCTGGTTCTTTTCCAGTTATCTTTTTAACCATTTCTTGAACACATGGTACACGAGTTGAACCACCAACTAATAATACTTTATGAATGTCTGCACTTGTTACTCCTGCATCTTTCATAGCTTGCTCTACTGGTATTCTTGTTGCATCTACTAAATCTCTAATTAATTCTTCGAATTTAGCTCTTGTAAGTGATACATCTAAGTGTTTTGGTCCTGTAGCATCTGCTGTTATAAATGGTAAGTTAATTTGTGTTTGTTGCATTCCTGATAATTCTATTTTAGCTTTTTCAGCTGCTTCTTTTAAACGTTGCATTGCCATTTTATCTGTACTTAAATCTATACCATTTGATTTTTTGAATTCTGATACTAGGTAATCTATAATTCTTTGGTCGAAATCATCTCCTCCTAAATGAGTGTTACCATTTGTAGCTAGAACTTCGAATACACCATCACCAATATCTAGAATAGAAACATCGAATGTTCCTCCACCTAAGTCATATATCATTATTTTTTGATCTTGGTCTTCTTTATCCATACCAAATGCTAAAGCTGCTGCTGTTGGTTCGTTTATAATTCTTAATACTTCAAGTCCTGCTATTTTACCTGCGTCTTTTGTAGCTTGTCTTTGGCTATCGCTAAAGTATGCTGGAACTGTGATAACAGCTTGTGTTACTTTTTGTCCTAAATAATTTTCTGCGTCTGTTTTTAATTTTTGTAATATCATTGCTGATATTTCTTGTGGAGTAAATGAATCTCCATCTATATTTACTTTATCGTTTGTTCCCATTTTTCTTTTTATTGAAATAATTGTGTGGTCTGGATTTGTAACTGCTTGACGTTTTGCAATTTGACCTACTAATCTTTCTCCATTATTTAAAAATGCTACTACAGATGGTGTTGTTCTATTTCCTTCTGCATTTGGAATTACAACTGGCTCTCCACCTTCCATAACTGATACACAACTATTTGTTGTTCCTAAATCGATTCCTATAATTTTTCCCATAATTTATTCTTCCTTTCTTTTGAGTTTTACCTCACTTTTATTATTCTTTATAATTTTAAAATTAATAACTAATTTATTTAATATCTTAAAATTGTAAAATATTTTTAAGATATTAATTTGCTACTACAACCATAGAATGTCTAATAACCTTATTTCCTATTTTGTAGCCTTTTCTATATTCTTGTGTAATTACTTTTTCACCTAAAGTTTCATCTTGTACAGATGCAACTGCTTCATGTAATTCTGGGTCAAATACTTGACCTACAGTTTCTATCTCTTGTATACCATTTGCTGCTAATACATCTTTAAATTGCTTTAATACAAGTTCTACTCCTTGCTTGTATCCATCATCTTCTGTTTTTGCTTCTACTGCTTTTTCTAAGTTGTCTACTACTGGTAGTAGTGCAGAAAATATGTCTGATACTAAAGAGTTATATAAGCCTTCTCTTTCTTTTGAACTTCTTTTTTTAAAGTTTTCAAATTCTGCCATTAGCCTTTTTAGTCTATCTTCTTGTTCGTCTATTTGTTTCTTTTGAAGTAATATTGTATCTTTTAATTTAGTAGTTTCATCCTTTTCATCTTTCTTCTCTTCCTTTTTCTCTTCTACCTTATTTTCTAATATTTCTTCATCTTTGTTATCTTCTGACATTTTGTTCCTCCTTTTTCTTAGTTATTATAGGTCACATATCTGATTTTAAATAATTGCATTCATAAACTCTAGTTCATAAATTTTTACCTCTAATCACTAATTATTATTTTTTTCTTCTAATCTTTAGCTTTCTTCTTCATTATCTTTGTTTAGCTTTTTGCTTATATATTTCATAACCGAAATAACCTTTGAATAGTCCATTCTTTTTGGTCCTATTATCCCTATAGTTCCCATATCTTTATCACCAACGGAATGTTTAAATGTTACTATACTGAAATCTTTAAGTTGCTCATTTTCGTTTTCATCACCTATATATACATTTATATCTTTTGCTACTCCAGAGTTTAGCATATCTATTACAAGCTCTTTTGTATCTAATATATTTATAAAGTTTTTAGCAACTTCCATACTTTTAAATTCAGGTAAATCAAATGCTTTATTTGCACCTTCTAGATATATACTTTCTTGTTCTTCCACAATTTTATTAATTTGATCTATTATTGGTTTTATAACATCTATACTATATGATATTTCAGAAAATATATACTCTTCCATTGGTTTATCTATTTTAGAGAGTGGTTTTCCTTTTAACTTTGTGTTAAATAAATTATTTAATGTGTCTACTTGATTTTGTGTAACATCATTATCATATTTTATAATTGTCTCTTTTACTAATCCACTGTCCGTAACTATTACAACCATAAGCATTCTACTACCTAATAAAACAAATTTTAATTCTTCTATAATTTGCATATCTGTTTTAGGACCAATTGCTACAGTTGGATAATGAGTAATTTCTGACAATGTTGATGTAGTAATTTTAGTAAGTTCTTCAATTTCATTTACTTTTTCAGATAATTTTGACTGAATATATTTTATTTCCTCTAGTGAAACATCATCATCTTTTATTAATTCGTCTACATAGAAACGATATCCCTTTTCGGATGGTACACGTCCTGACGATGTATGTGTTTTATCTAAGTAACCATTTTTTTCTAGTTCTGCTAGTTCATTTCTTACTGTAGCACTGCTATAGTCTAAATTATATTTTTGCACTAAAGCACTTGAGCTAACTGGTTCTGCCGTATTAATATATTCGTCTATTACTGCTTGTAATATTCTTTTTTTTCGGTTATCTAACATATTCCACCTCTTTGTTAGCACTTTATTGTATTGTTTGCTAACTTTATATATAATATACCTATTTTTAGCACTTGTCAATAGAGATTGCTAATTTTTTTCTTATTTAACCAAAAATCTTATATTCGATAAGATTTTTCTATTTATAGAATAAATTATAATTAAAATTTTTTTAATATAGCATTTTTTTGAGCTGTGATTTTAAGCTAGAACCACAAAAAGCAAGAGAATACTATTCTCTTGCTTTTTGTGTATGCATTGTAGCTTTTTTGTACTTTCTACATATATTCTTTTGAATTAAAGAATACACGCTTCCTGTACATTCGTTCTGATTAAATTTTAATTTTTAATGCAATTTGTAATTCTTTTTCTTGTCCTTTCTTTAATGACTTATTAGTTGCATTGTTTTTTCCCTTTACATTGCTGATTTCTTTAACTAACTCAATTTTCTCTTGATTTTCTACACTTATTTTTTCTTTGCTTGCAAGGTTTGTGGATATTTCTAATTTGCATATATCTAATTTAATCTCTTCATGCTCTTCAATATCTTCCCTTTCTCGCAAACATGAAACCACCTGTGGTTGATTTACTATATCTTCTTTTAATAGTGTTTCTACCATTTCATCTCTTTTTTGCTTAATTTGATTTATTACAACAATGTTTTCTTCTTTTACATCTTGTTGTTTAATTTCCTCCTGTGTTAATTTCACTGTTGTTTCCACAGATTCTTGAACTTTCTGTGGCAAATCCATTCCTGCAAAATAATGCCATTGAGATTTATAATATAAACTACCATAACTCATTCCCCTAGAAAACCAATATACATTGCTTGGAGCTACTCTTGCTCCTTCCAGAACATTCTTAGCTATTGCATATTCTCTTTGTGTAGGGCCCCTATTCCAGGCTTTATCCCCTACTGAAGTAAACTGACCAGTTTGATAAATGACATCAATAATAGAATCTTTAAAATTTCCACTCTTGTCATTTACCCTATTAACAACTACATTTGCTACTAGATAAAGTTCTGTATCATCACAGCCACCTGCTTCTGCATACATAACTCTAGCCAAGCAATCCAATTCTTCTTGAGTGTATTGCATTGGTTCTGCTGGCTCTAAAAACTCTATTGTAGTCGTTTCATATTGTGTTTCATTTTCATCATCTACTTGTACCTCTTCTGCATATGCTTTAGTATTGTACATACCCATTATAATAATGAAAATTACTAAACTAATCCATCTACTCCGGCTTCTTAGTGCATTCATTGTGCCTCCTTTGGTGAAGCTTTTTAAAATTTTAAAAAGCTTAGTTTACAGATAACTCTAAATATTATATTACATTTTTCTATGGTTTGCAAGCCAATTTAACACGTTTTTACAAGTTTTTTACATTTTTTTACTTTTGTTATGTCTACTTTTTTTGTTTTCTAACTTGCTATCTTTTCTATTCCTTCTTTATCTTTCAATTTATTTGTTCTTAACTCTTTTGCATGTTCTATAGCTGTTTTAGTTACTTCTCCACTTGCTATTCTAGCAATTTCTTCTATTACTTCGTTTTCTTCTAACTTTCTTACTTTAGTTCTAGTACTTCCTTCTTGTACCTCTTTATATATATAATAATTATAGTCGCCTCTTGCTGCAATACTTGCTAAGTGTGTAATTACTAAAATTTGATGTTTTCTTGCAATCTTTTCCATTTTTTGACTTACCACTTTAGCAGCTTTTCCACTTATTCCTGTATCTATTTCGTCAAATATCAATACTGGTATTTTGTCTACATCAGCTAGAACTGATTTTATAGCTAGCATAATTCTTGACATTTCTCCTCCAGATGCAATTTTTATAAGTGGTTTTTCTTCATCTCCCACATTTGTAGTAATTAAAAATTCAACATTATCTAAGCCATTTTTGTTAAAATCTGCATTTGCATCAAATTCAACTTTTGCATTAAATCTAGCATTTTTCATTTCTAAATCTTGTAATTCTACATTTATCTTGTCTGATAACTCTTTGGCTTTTTTAGTACGAATTTCGTTCATTTTCTGACTCAATTCAAACATTTTAACTTTTATGTCATTTAGCTCTTTTTTCAATTTATTATTTATTTCATCTACATTTTCTATCTCATAAATTTCATTTTCAATATCTTGCTTATATTTTAAAATTTCGCTAATGCTATTTCCATACTTTCTCTTCAATGAAAATATAATATCTAGTCGTTCTTCAATTTCATTTCTTTCTTCTTCATCAAAGCATACATCTTCCTTCATTATATTTATATCCCTTGAAATTTCCTGTACATCATAATATACATTCTTTAACTCTGATAATTTCTCATTATATTTTTCATCTATATTATCTATTTTTTCTAATGCTCGTATTGCTATATTTATCGCATCTATTGCTTGTTCACTTAAACTGTTATCTGCTAAAACTAAGTTTTCTGATATTTTTTCAGAATTTAATATCAATTTTCTTTGCTCTTCTAATTTTTCATCTTCACCTGCTTTTAAATTTGCATTCTCTATTTCATTTAATTGGTATCTTAATAAATCAAGCTTTCTTTGCTTTTCTTTATCATCACCATAATTAGCATTTAACTCTTGAACTATGCCTATGTATCTACTATATAAATTCCTATAGTTTTCTTTTATTATAGATAGTTTTTCTCCTACGAAACTATCTAAATAACCTATATGTGATGATTTATCTAATATTGTTTGATTATCATTTTGCCCATGAATATCTATTATATTCTTCATAAATTCTTTTAGTTCTGCAACTGTTACTAGTCTTCCATTTATTTTGCAAGAATTTCTTCCATTTGAGTATACCTCTCTTGAAACAATAATATTCCCATCTATTGCTTTTTCATTTTCTGGCATAAATATACATGCCTCTATATAAGAATGATCTTGGCCTTTTCCAATCATCTCTTTAGAGAATCTCCCTCCAGATATAATTGCAAGTGAATCTATTATTAATGTTTTTCCAGCACCAGTTTCACCTGTAAGCACATTAAATCCTTGATTTAAATCTATACTTAAGTCATCTATTATTCCTATATTTTTTATATGAATTGTCGTAATCATTGCAATACCTCCTACGAATTATTGTTTGCATAATAGTATTATATATTACGAATTTGTGTTTGTCAATATAATTTTAAAATATTCTTTTATATAGTTGTTACTAGATAATTTTTTTTAACAAAATATGCTTTGAAATTTGCTTATATCAACAAATATAAAATAAAAATATTCATATAAATATTACATATTTTTGTAAATAAATATGGCTTGAGAGCATTTGTTCTTCGTTAAAAAGTATAAACCATTATCTAGTAACATATAGTTTAAAATGCTTCATTAGTACTTTATAATTATTTCATTTTTGAGTTATTATCCTACATTATATTTAGGACAAAAGTGCCCCGTCCCCAAATGTCCTTTTTGAGGCAAAATAAAAAGCCATATTCATATGACTTTCTATTTTGCTATATATATTAATTAAATTAATTCTAATATAACTGTTTCTGCTGCGTCTCCTCTACGTTGTCCCTTTTTGATAATTCTTGTATATCCACCAACTCTGCCTTCATATTTAGTTGCTATTTCTCCAAATAATTTAGCTAGTAAATCAATGTTATTTCCATTTTCGTCTTTAACTTTGTTTATCATTTTCATCATTTTTCTTCTAGCATTTAATCTTGATGGCATATCTTTTTGTCTCTTTTCTGTAGTTTCTTCTTTAACTACTTTTAAATATTCTTTACCGTTCTTGCTTTTTACAAGCTCTGTTGCTTTATTTCCTTTGCTATCTAATTTAGCTTTTACAACTTTAACATCTACCATTTCAAAGTTGTCTTTTTCTTTTATTGCTAAGGAAATAATGCTGTCAGCCATAGCTTTTACTTCTTTTGCTCTAGCTTCTGTAGTTTCAATTTTACCATGTAAAATTAAATCTGTTAATTGGCTTTTAAGCATAGCTAAACGAATATCAGTTGTTTTACCTAATTTTCTATTTGTTGCCACTTACTTTTCCTCCTTACTCAATTATATCGGGCTATTCTTTTTTCCCTTTTGCTTTATTCTTCTTCTTTAGCAAAGTCTAATCCTAATGAATGTAATTTATATGTTACTTCATCTAATGATTTCTTTCCTAAATTTCTAACTTTCATCATTTCTGATTCTGTCATTTTTGCGATATCTTCAACAGTTGCAATATTTGCTCTTTTTAAGCAATTGAATGATCTTACAGATAATTCTAGATCTTCTATTGACATTTCTAGAACTTTTTCTTTCTTGTTCTCTTCTTTTTCAATCATTACTTGTGTATTTTTAGCTGTTTCTGATAAGTCTATGAATAATTCCAAATGTCCAGTCATAACTTTTGCTGCTAAACTTAATGCTTCATATGGAGCTAAACTTCCATCTGTCCATAATTCAATTGTTAATTTATCATAGTCGATATTTTGTCCAACTCTAGTGTTTTCTACAGCATAGTTTACCTTTTTAACTGGTGTATATATAGAGTCAATTGGTAATACACCTAAAGGTTGATTTTCTTTTTTATTTTTCTCTGCTGAATTGTAACCTCTACCCATATTAACTGTCATTTCCATTTGAAGATGTGCACCTTCTGATAAAGTTGCTATATGTAAATCTGGATTTAATACTTCTACTGAGCTATCAGTAATAATATCTCCTGCTTTTACTTCACCTTCGCCTTTTACATCGATACGAATTGTTTTTTCTTCATTTTCATGAAGTTTTAGTCTTACCATTTTTAGGTTTACTATTATTTCTGGTACATCTTCTACAACATTTGGAATAGTAGAGAATTCATGTACTACACCTTCAATTTTTACACTTGTAATAGCAGCTCCTGGTAAAGAAGAAAGTAATATTCTTCTTAAAGAGTTTCCTATTGTTACTCCATAACCACGTTCTAATGGTTCACAAACAAATTTTGCGTAATTTGTTTCATTATCTATTTCTAAGCATTTAATATTTGGCCTTTCAAATTCTATCATTTTTACCTCCTATTTTAGAAGTTCTAAGTGCGAGGTTACTATATAAGCCTTTTATTTAAACTTTCCCTAGTACTTTACTTCTTAAAACACAATATATAACTTTTAAAAGATTTAAAATATTTATAAAAAAATATTTTATTACTTTTCTATTATTTAGAGTAAAGCTCTACTATTAAATGTTCTTCTACTGGTAGGTCAACATCTTCTCTAGATGCTAATCTTACTACTTTACCACTTAATTTTTCTACATCTTTTTCTAACCATTCTGGAACAGGTCTTGCAGCATTTTCTTCTACATTTAGTTTTATTGCTCCATTATCTTTTCTGTTTTCTCTAACAGAAATTACATCTCCGGCTTTTACTAAGTAAGATGGAATATCAACTTTTTGTCCATTTACTTCAAAAGTTCCGTGTGTTACTAACATTCTAGCTTGAGCTCTTGAGCTTCCATATCCTAATCTATATACTATATTATCTAATCTGCTTTCTAGGATTTGTAGTAAAACTTCACCTGTTTTACCTTTTGTTTTAGAAGCCATATCAAAATATCTTCTAAATTGCTTTTCGCTTACTCCATAGAATGCTTTTGTTTTTTGTTTTTCTCTTAATTGAGTACCATATTCAGAAAGTTTCTTCTTTTTTTGTCCATTTTGTCCAGGAGCATAATTTCTTCTTGAAATACTGCATTTATCTGTATAACATCTTGAACCTTTTAAGAATAACTTTTGTCCTTCTCTACGGCAAATACGGCATTGTTCATCTTTATATCTTGCCATTTTTTGCAATTCTCCTTTCCAATTATTATCGAGACATTTTTATTTAATGCTCTATTATATATTCTATACTCTTCTTCTTTTTGGTGGTCTACAACCATTGTGTGGGATTGGTGTAACATCTTTGATGCTACTAATTTCTAATCCTGCAGCTTGTAATGATCTTATTGCTGCTTCACGTCCTGAACCTGGTCCTTTAACAAATACTTCTACTGTTTTTAAACCATGTTCCATTGCTGCTTTAGCAGCTGTTTCTGCAGCTTCTCCTGCTGCAAAAGGTGTGCTTTTTCTTGAACCTTTAAATCCTAGTTCACCAGCACTTGCCCAAGAAATTGCATTTCCTTGAACGTCTGTTATTGTAACGATTGTATTATTAAAACTAGAATGAATATGTGCCATACCTTTTTCGATATTTTTTCTGTCTCTTCTTCTAGTTGTTGTTCTTTTTGCTACAGCTTTTGCCATTTAAGGTTACCTCCTATTTTTTTATTTTGAAGCTATTTATTGAACATTAGAAATTGAAATCTTATCAATTTACTTTTATACATTCACTTTTAACTTCTTTACTATTTTTGTTTGTTGGTTATTCTATTTTTTAAGATTTTACAATCTCTATTTTCCAACTTTTATTTATTTTTTCTTGCTTTTGCTTACTAGTTTTCTAGGGCCTTTTCTTGTACGAGCGTTAGTTTTTGTTCTTTGTCCTCTTACTGGTAAATTCTTTCTATGTCTTAATCCTCTATAGCAACCTATTTCCATAAGTCTTTTAATGTTTAGAGCTACTTCTCTTCTTAAGTCACCTTCTACAACATATCCTTCCATAGCTTTTCTTATTGCTTGTTCTTGATCTGCTGTTAAGTCTTTTACTCTAGTGTCTGGATTTACTCCAGCTTCTTTTAATATTTTTTGAGAACTAGTTAATCCTATACCATATATGTAAGTAAGTCCTATTTCTACTCTTTTTTCTCTAGGTAAATCTACTCCTGCTATACGAGCCATATCTTTTAGCACCTCCATAAAATTTATAATAGTTTGTCTCATTTATATTTAAAGGTGAAATGCATTGGAAAGGTCCAATCTTTAAATATATTTAGACATGTATATAAACACAAATCTGGTATATAAGTTTTAGCTTACAGCCGCACCTGACTTGTGTTGATAACTAAATTAGATTAAATTAACCTTGTCTTTGTTTGTGTTTTGGGTTTTCGCATATTACCCTTATAACACCTTTTCTTTTGATAACTTTACATTTATCACATATTTTCTTTACTGATGGTCTTACTTTCATTCTTACCACACCTCCTGTTTAGATGTCTTTTATTATATTTTATTTAATTAATTGGGTTACATATTTAAAAGTAATTTATTTTGCTCTCCATGTTATACGTCCACGAGTTAAATCGTAAGGTGAAAGCTCTACTTTTACTTTGTCTCCTGGTAATATTTTAATGTAATTCATTCTTAATTTACCAGATATATGTGCTAATATTTGATGTCCATTTTCAAGTTCAACTTTGAAATTTGTATTTGGAAGTGTTTCTACAACAGTTCCTTCTATTTCTATAACATCCTCTTTTGCCATTTTTTCCTCCTAATTTGAGGTTGGAATTTTAGATGTTGGATTCTTTATACCCTATAATTTTTCCAACTTCCAACTTTTATTTTATAGCTTAATATTTAATCTTTATGCCTATTAATACATAATAGCTTATATAGTATATAACATTTTTATAGCAATGTCAATATTTCTGGCTCATTTTCTGTAATTAAAATTGTATTTTCATAATGAGCTGCATTTGTTCCATCTTCTGTTATTATTGTCCAACCATCATCTAGTTCTAATATTCCATCTCCGCCATATATAACCATAGGTTCAATTGCTAGAGTC
Source organism: uncultured Clostridia bacterium (assembly GCA_934153805.1). Classification (GTDB taxonomy): domain Bacteria; phylum Bacillota; class Clostridia; order TANB77; family CAG-508; genus UMGS1663. Next base: position 15,820 of record CAKPFO010000021.1, read on the forward strand.
ATGCCTGGTTCTAGTCTTATTCCTCTTCCTGCTTTTCCATAGTTTGGAATACCTGGATCTTCATGCATTTGTCTTCCTATTCCATGTCCTTGAAATTCTTTTACTACATTAAATCCATTTTTTTCAACATACTCACCTATAGCGTGACATACATCACCAAGTCTATTTCCTTTTTTAGCATATTTTATTCCTTCAAAAAATGCTTGTTTCGTTACATCAATTAATCTTTGTGTTTCTTTGTCTGTTTTTCCAACTACGTATGTTCTAGCACAATCTCCATTAAATCCATCTTTTAATGCTACTAAGTCTATGCTCACTATGTCTCCTTCTTTTAATATAGCTCTTTTTGAAGGTATACCATGTATTACTTCGTCATTAATAGATGCACATATTGAACCAGGAAATGCTGGCACTCCTTTTACTCCACTTGGATAACCTTTTTCTGCTGGAATCGCTCCATTTGCTCTCATTGTGTTTTCTGCAATTTTGTCTAACTCCCATGTAGATACTCCTGGTCTTATTGCTTCTTCTATTGCTTTTTGTGCTAATGCTGCTACCCTACATGCTTCTCTCATTTTTTCAATTTCATGTTTTGATTTTATTGTTACCATTGTTTTCTCCTTCTTTATTACATCACTATACTTTATTATAACACAAAAAGCAGAAAAATGTAATATTTTTCCGCTTTTTTGTAAGATTTTTATTTGTAATATACTCTCATTGTAGATGTTGATGTGTATTCTGTTGTGTTTATAAATATAGTATGTAACCATATTTTTTCTTTATTAGCCTTTACAATAGTCCCTGCATTATTTGTATTTTTTACATAATATCCTGTTCTATATAATTTCACATTATCTGTAAGTTCTTCATATGGTATTGTAATATTCCATACTGAAGTTCCCAAATTATTATAATCCACACAAACAACAATTTCATCACATTCTGGAATTTCTAAATAATTGCTTGTTTCTGAACCCATTCCTGTTAAAGTTCCTAATAGAGTAAAACTATTTGCATTTGATTTTTTCTCTAATGCTTCTAATCTAGCAATTATAGAATTTATTGTTTCATTACTATTTTCATTTTCTGCAACTTTCACTCCATCTATGCTTGCTAATTGTAATGAAGAATTTATTCCGAACTCATAGTCATAGTCTTTTAATTTTGTATATATTGCACTTGGATTTTCACTTGGCACGTTATATTCTGCACTTGCTACTTTACTTTCCTCTGTTACATATGATATTTCACTATCTTCTTTTAATATTAAAGATAATTCTTTTAATGTTGGCATTTCCTGTTTTTCTGCATATGAGTTCATTTGTGCTGTTGTTATTTTTAAGTTTATTTTCTCTGTTGCTGTTTCTCTTTGTGTTTTTTCTTTGGATTCTTGCGCTTTTGTAAATATTCCATTATTTCCTAAACTCAAATATATTCCTACTGATGACAATATTAGTAATACGATTATCGTTATCACTAACGCAATTAGTGTGATTCCTTTTGTACTTTTTTCAAATTTTTTCATTTGTTATTCTCCTTTGTTTCTTTTTTACTATCATAGCATAGTAAATTTTTAGTGTCAATCTGTAGAATATCAAATTTGCATTTTTTTCTAAAAGGGACGCCCCTTTTTCGAAAAAATTTACGAAAAGGGACACCCCTTCTTCTAGTAAATAAACAAACGGACGCTTAATTTTTGTAAAAATTTTCAAAAATTAAGCGTCCATTTGTTTATTTTTTTGTTAGTTTCTACTATTCAATTGCCATTTTAATATTGGATAACCATTATTATATTTCCATGTTCTATCTTCATTTTGTATATCATTTGTATACTCTTCTCCTAGCTTTGTTTTTAATTGTTCTTGTGTATAGTTTTTTAAAACTTGAGGTGTAATTGATTCAATATTATTTGCTGTTCCACTGTATTTTCTTCCAATAATAGTTCCTAAATATCCTGAACCACTATCCAAACTAGTTGCCTTCGTTCCTGCCCTAGTAATTGTTCCTGCATTAACGCATCTATTCATTGTCGTATTAGATGAATAACTATAATATCCAACAATTCCTCCAACTACAGTATATGAGGTACTTGTACTAACATCTCCCGCATTATAGCAATTATTTATTGTATTTCCTAATATACTTCCTACAATTCCTCCTATATCTACTTCTCCATTAACATATTGCCCTGTTCCTATTATATTCCCTATATTATAGCAATTTTCTATATTACTTCCATGCGCATATCCAGTTATTCCTCCAACACATGAATATGCTGTTATATTACTCATATTTATACATTCTTTGAATTGTGAATTTCCATCTGCATATCCAGTTATTCCTCCTGCCATTCCATTATAATTACTTTCTGGTGCTTTTCCTACAATTTCTACTTTATTTATACATTTTTCAAATGTTGTATTAGTTGCTGTTCCACAAATTCCTCCAGCAAATTTTCCTGCTGTTATTTTTCCTTCAACTGTTAAATTAATTATTTTTCCTTTGTTCGCAGTTCCAAATAGTGATTGTTTTTGTTTGCTATTATTTATATACATTCCCGATATTTTATGTCCATTTCCATTAAATGTTCCTGAAAATGCTGTTGTTGAACCTATTGGCTCCCAACTAACTTCTTTTTCTCCTATATTTTGTCCACATATTGTACTTAAATTTATATCTGCTACTAAATTTACAGTTTTTCCTGTATATGACAAGCCACTATTTACTTTATCTCTAAAGCTTGCTAATTGCTCTACATTCATTATTGTTTCTTCTGATTTTTCTATTATCTTCTTTGTATATTTATGTCCACTTGCTGTTGTTAGTATTACTTTATATGTTTTATCAAATTCTATTGTCATATCTTTTCCTACTGTGGTTAATCCATCGGGTTCTAATGTTATGCTTGTTCCATTAGGATTTTGTATTTCTAATTTTGCTATTTCTGCATCACCAGTTGCTTTTAATAGTACCTCTGCTGTATAATTTCCATCTGAGTTTTTACCCATATGCTTTTTTACTTGAGCTTCAATACTTACTTTTCCTTCCAAATCTACATCTACTATTGATATAAATTCTGTCTTTTGACTTTCATCTACCTTAAATTGATATCTATTATATACTACATATATTTCTTTTGGAGTTCCTATTTCTACTTCTCCAGCAATTAGTCCTACTTCATCTAATGCTACATAGTATGTAACATTACTATCTTCAGCCAAGTAGTCAACTATCTCTTGCAAAGTAACTTCTCTTCCTTTTTCTAGTATACACTCATCTATTTTCATCTCTATATATTCTTGAGCAGCTGCTATCTCGTACTTTTCCCTTGCTTCTTTTGCTTTATTTAAAAGTCCATTTTTCCCTAAAGTTAAATTTATTGCTACCCCAGCTAAAATTATTAATACGATTATTGTTATCACTAACGCAATTAGTGTAATTCCTTTTGTATTTTTTTCAATTTTTTTCATCTGTGATTCTCCTTTGTTTCTTTTTTTCTATCATAGCATAGTAGATTTTTAGTGTCAATCTGTATCGTTAAAACTTATAATTTTTATTTTGTATTGCATTTTTTGTAAACTTATAGTATAATCATTTTGTTATATATTGTTTATGTTCTTTTTTTATAATTAAAGGAGGAAAATTTATGCAAAACACTTTTAAAAACCTTAAATCTTCTTGGCAATGCTATAAATTATTTGCAACGCGGAAAAGAAAATGGCAAGAAATAGCATACTTTGTGCTACATATTGAAGAAGATAAAGAAAAACGCTCTAAAATAGCGGCTAAGTGTTCTGAAATACGAGCTGAACGTGCTAAAATTTCTGAAAAGATTTCTAAACATTATAATTCTCATCCGGAGAATATATCAGCAAAGTGCGAAAAAACAAATGCAGAACTTCAAAGACTTGAGGCAGAATCTCAAAGACTTAAAGCAGAATCTCAGAGACTCGAAGCTCAATTGGAAAAGTTTGTATCTCTAGAAAAAGAAGCTGAATCTTTTATGGTTACCTATAGTTCTGCCTTGACAGAATACTTAAATGCATTTGAAAAAAGAGAAGACACCTCAAAAGCAGATAAAGAAATTAACCTTTTAGAAAAGCAATTCAATAATCAAAAAGAGAGATGGAGGCCAGTTCTCAATGGTTTTAATCCACTAATAATTTAATATGCATTCTAAAAAGGACGTCCATTCTCAATGGGGCGTCCCTTTTTGTTAATTGTTCTTTAGATATCTGTCTACTTCTTCTGCTACGTCTACTGCTGTTTTTCCTGAATGTATATTTAGTTTTACTGCATATAATAAATCTTGCTCTTTGTAGTAGTCCACTAATTTTCCTGCTGTGCTTCTATATGTTTCTAGTCTTTTTTGTACTGTTTCTAAATTGTCATCTTCTCTTTTTTCTAATTTGCTTCCACATATATCGCAAATTCCTTCTTTTTGTGGTCTTTTAAATTCTAAATTGTATACTTCTCTACAGTCTTTATTTGTGCATACTACTCTTTTTACAATTCTATCTATTATATCTTTGTCTGTTAATGCTAGCTCTACTGCTATATTAATTTTTTTATTATGTTCTTCTAAAAATCTTTGTAGTTCTTTTGCTTGTTCTACTGTTCTTGGAAATCCGTCTAATATTACTCCATCTTTGCAGTCTTCTTCTAATAGTCTTTTTTCTACTAGTTTTATTGCAAGGTCATCTGGTACTAGTTCTCCTTTTGATACATATTCGTTTATTTTTGTTCCTATCTCTCCTGCTTTTTTTATGTAACTTCTAAATAGTTCTCCACTTGAAATATGAATAACTCCAAGTTTTTCTGACAGCATTTTTCCTACTGTTCCTTTTCCTGAACCTGGTTTGCCTAACATTACTACGTACATATGGTACTCTCCTTTCTTACAACATAAAAGCCAGAATTAAGATTTTGTACGCAGTGCATAGTGCTACAAAATCTTAATTTCTGTCATATTTATCTTCTACGTAAATTTATCTTACTATGATGAATTTACTACAACATAAAAAACAGATGCTTTTATGCATCCATTTTTTATATTTTATTCTAAGAATCCTTTGTAATGTCTCATTACTAATTGTGATTCTAATTGTTGAACTGTTTCTAATGCAACTCCAACTACGATTAATATTGATGTACCACCAAATGCGATATTTAAACTTGTAAATCTTAATAACATTGGGATTATAGCTATTACTGCTAGGAATAATCCTCCAAATAATGTTATTTTTGATATTATTGATGCTAAATAATCTGTTGTTGGTTTTCCAGCTCTTATTCCTGGTATAAATCCACCATTTTTCTTGATGTTGTTTGATACCTCTGCTGGATTAAATGTAGCATATGTATAGAAATATGTAAATCCTACTATTAATAGTAAGTATACTATAGCATTTGCTATTGAATATCCAACTGGTACATTTGATGTTGATGTTGCTATTGAAAATTTATAAATTGTAGCCCAGAATCCTGTTTGTGTTGCTATATCGCTTGCAAACATTTGGATAATCATTGCTGGAAATGTCATAAATGATGAAGCAAAGATAACTGGCATAACACCTGCCATTACAAGTTTTAATGGTATGTGTGTATTTTGTGCTCCTACCATTTTTCTTCCTACTACTCTCTTTGAATATTGTACAGGAACTCTACGTTCTGCTTGTTGTACAAATACAACTCCTGCAACTAATATTATTGCTCCTATAATTATTCCTACAGCAGTTAATAATCCTGTTGTTGAAAAACTACCTGCGCTAAATATTAAGTTCCATATTGTTGTTACTGCACTTGGAAGTCCTGCTACTATACCAACAAATATAATTATAGAAATTCCATTTCCAATTCCTTTGTTAGTAATTTGGTCTCCAAGCCACATTAATATTGCTGTTCCAGCCATTAATGATATAACTACAGTTAAACCTGTTACAAATTCTGTATTTATAAATATTCCTGATGATCTATATGATAAATATATTCCTAAACCTTCTACTAATGCTAATACTACTGTTAGTATTTTAGTATAACGATTTATTTTATTTCTACCTTCTTCTCCACCTTCTTTAGTTAATCTTTCTAAAGCAGGTATAACCATTGCTAATAGTTGTATAACTATTGATGCTGTGATATATGGACTAATTGACATAGCAAATATTGATAGTCTTGAGAAAGCTCCACCTGAGATTAAATCTATAAGTGACGCCATTCCTTGTCCGTTAAATGCTTCTGCTAGTTGAAATGAATCAACTCCAGGCACTGTTATATAACATCCTAATCTAAACACGATTATTAGAATTAATGTATACATTAGTCTTTTTCTAACATCTGGTGTTTTTAATGCATTCTTTAGTGTCTTAAACAATTATATCACCTCTGTCTTTCCACCTAAAGCTTCTATCTTCTCTTGAGCTTTCTTAGTGAATCTTACAGCTTTAACAGTTAATTTTTTATCTAAGTTACCTGTTGCAAGTACAACTATACCATCATTTACTTTTGAAATAATTCCATCTGCTTTTAAGCTTTCAGCAGTTACTTCTTCTGTTGTAGCTTTGTTAAGCATTGTTAGTGTTACTTCTGTGTAATTTTTAGCATGTATATTTGTAAATCCTCTTTTTGGTAATCTTCTATATAATGGTGTTTGACCACCTTCGAATCCACGTCTTACTCCTCCACCTGATCTTGCTTTTTGTCCTTTATGTCCTCTTCCAGATGTTTTTCCTAGACCTGAACCTACTCCACGTCCTACTCTTTTTCTTGTTTCTGTTCTTTGTGCTGGTTTTAACTCATCTAATTTCATTATGAGACTACACCTCCTTGTTTTTTTGGAAGTTAAACAATTTTGTTTAAGAGTTATTTTCAATTCTTAACTATATTTCTAACTTCGTTCTTATTATATCTTAATCGTTTAATCTTGACAATAGAATTTCAAATTTTTTAGAACTTTTGCATTTTACATTAAATTTTTAAAATTTTAACATAAAATTTCTTATTCTAAATTATAATATTTCTTCTACTTTCTTTCCTCTTTTTGCAGCTACTTGTTCAATAGTTTGCATTTTCTTTAATCCTTCTAATGTAGCATATACTACGTTTCTTGGATTGTTTGTTCCTAAAACTTTAGTACGAATATCTTTGTATCCTGCAAGCTCTAATACAGGTCTTACGCTTCCTCCTGCGATAACTCCAGTACCTTCTGCAGCTGGTTTTAACATAACACTTGCACTACCAAATTTTCCTATATATTCGTGTGGTATTGTTGTCCCTACTATTGGAACTTCTATTAAATTCTTTTTAGCTTCTTCTATTGCTTTTTTGATTGCATCTGGAACTTCGGCTGCTTTTCCGTTTCCTACACCTACGTGTCCTGCTTGATCTCCAACAACAACAACTGCGCTAAATCTAAAAGTTCTACCACCTTTAACAACTTTTGCAACTCTGTTAATAGCAACAACTTTTTCTTTTAATTCAGATGTATTTTCTGTTTGCACTTTAAATTTTCCTCCTTTTCCACTAGATATTAGATGTTGGATGTTAGGTTGTAGATATCTTAATATCTAAACCTACATTCCTATTCTAATTCTATTTTCTTGTATTATAGGTTTTCCATTAACTTTTTCTTACTTTCAACCTTTTATTAGAATTCAAGTCCTGCTTCTCTAGCAGCTTCTGCTAATTCTTTTACAACACCGTGGTATATATATCCACCTCTGTCATATACAACATTTTTAATATTTTTTTCTAAAGCTCTTTTAGCAACTAAAGCTCCTACTTCTTTTGCAGCTTCTTTATTTGCATGTTTTGTTTTTACTTCTTTATCTAATGTTGAAGCACTAACTAATGTTGTTTGGTTAACATCATCTATTACTTGTACAAATAAATTTTTATTGCTTCTATATACACATAATCTTGGGCATTCTGCTGTTCCACTTATTTTTGTACGAACTCTTATATGTCTTCTTTCTCTTTGAGCTTTTCTATCTATTTTTGAAATCATGATTTTCTCCTTTCTTAAATTAGATTTTGCCAATTTAAATTTTATTTCTTACCAGATTTACCTTCTTTTCTTCTAATATGCTCATCTGCATATTTGATTCCTTTACCATGGTAAACTTCTGGTGGTCTCTTTGTTCTTACAACAGCTGCTGTTTGACCAACTGCTTCTTTGTCGATTCCTCTTACTATAATTGTGTTTGCATTTGGAACATCAAATGTAATCCCTGCTGGTTCTTCCATCTCTACTGGATGAGAATATCCTAAGTTCATTACTAATTTGTTTCCTTGTTTTTGTGCTCTATAACCAACACCAACTATTTGTAATTCTTTTTTGTATTCATTAAGAACACCTTCTATCATGTTATGAATTAATGTTCTTGTTAGTCCATGTAAACTTCTATTTGCTGCTTCATCGTTTGGTCTTGATACTGTAATAACATTACCATCTATTGAAACAGTCATATTTTTATGTATATCTCTTTCTAGTGTTCCTTTAGGACCTTTTACTGTTAAGTGTAAACCGTCTAATTTAACTTCTACACCTTCTGGTACAGTTATAGGCTTATTTCCTATTCTTGACATTTTAGTTTTTCCTCCTTTTTTATAATTGTATTACCATACGTAAGCTAGAACTTCTCCACCTAAACCTTCAGCTCTTGCTTCTTTATCTGTTTTAATTCCTTTTGATGTAGAAATTAATGCTATTCCTAATCCGTTTAATACTTGTGGTAATTCATCTTTAGATGCATATACTCTTAATCCTGGTTTACTAATTCTTCTTATACCATCGATTACTCTTGCACCTTTTTCACCATATTTTAAAGTTATTCTTATGATACCTTGAGCATCATCATTTACTTCTTCAACTGATTTAACATATCCTTCATCTAATAATATTTTAGCTATTGCTTTTTTCATATTAGATGCTGGAATATCAACTGTTTTATGTTTTGAACTATTTGCGTTTCTTATTCTTGTTAACATATCTGCTATTGGGTCTGTTGTATTCATCTTAAATATTTCCCTCCTTTTCAACTTTTTACCAGCTTGCTTTTTTAACTCCTGGTATTTCACCTTTATGTGCTAACTCTCTAAAACATACACGGCAAATACCGTATTTTCTAATATAAGCATGTGGTCTTCCACAGATTTTACATCTGTTATATTCTCTTGTCTTATATTTTTGTTCTCTTTGTTGTTTTACTTTTAAAGATTTTTTAGCCATTGGCTTTTCTCCTTTCTTTTTTCTCCAACTTCTAACTTCTAAATGGCATTCCTAATAATGTTAATAATTCTCTTGCTTCTTCATCAGTTTTAGCTGTTGTTACGAAAATTATATCCATTCCTCTTAC
>CAKPFO010000022.1 GCA_934153805.1 uncultured Clostridia bacterium
TATTTTCTTTTTTAGGTTCTTCCTTTTTTATTTTAGGTGTTAATCCAATTATTGTTTCCTCTTCAAAGTCATGAATATTACTTGTCTTTTTGTTTTTTGTTTTTTTTCTATTCTTTTTTTTCTTTTTTACATCTTCATCGTGTTCATTAAAATTATACAAATTATACTGTTCATCTTTTGACTTCTTCACTTTTAATTGCATTCCTTTCCGAGGCATAAAATTTCCCTCTTATTTAGATATTTTTTATATATATTTTAGCTCCTATTTTTTGCAATTTTTCGTCTAATTTTTCATATCCTCTTAATATATATTGTATATTTTCTACTTGAGTTACTCCCTTAGCACTTAATGCTGCTGTAACTAAAGCAGCTCCTCCTCTTAAATCACTACTGCTAACAACTGTTCCATTTAACTTTTTTACACCTTTTATTATTGCAGTTTTGCCTTCTATTGTAATTTTAGCTCCCATTCTTTTTAATTCATTTATATATTTAAATCTATTTTCAAATATATTCTCTACTACTATTGATGTTCCTTTTGAAATAGAAAGAACACTAGCAAATATAGATTGCATATCTGTTGGAAATCCTGGGTATGGCATTGTCTTTATATCTACTGCTTTTAAGTTTTTTCTAGCATCTATTTTTATGCTATTTTTTTCTAGTTCTATTTCGCATCCACACTCCTGTAATTTGTGTATAATAGGTGTTATGTGTTCTGGAATAGTATTTATTAGTTTTATTTTTCCATGTGTTGCAGCTGCCATACATAAAAATGTTCCAGTTTCTATTCTGTCTGGCATTACTTTATATCCTACATCTCTTAAGTTTCTTACTCCTGTTATCTTAACTAAATTTGTTCCAGCTCCTTCTATTTTTGCTCCCATCTTGTTTAAAAATTTAGCTAAATCTTCTATTTCTGGTTCCATTGCCGCATTTGAAATTGTGGTAACTCCTTCTGCCAGAACGGTTGCAAGGATTATATTTTCTGTTGCACCAACACTTGGAAAATCTAAGTCTATTTCTGTCCCTATTATTCTATCACAACTACAGTGTATAAATCCAGCTTTTTCTTCAATATTTATTCCTAATTTTTTAAAAGCTTTTAAATGTAAGTCAATTGGTCTTGCTCCTATTTCACATCCTCCTGTTTGTGATAGTTTGTGGGTACATGAATTTCAAGTGGAATGCTAAACCTCCATTTTCATAGAGTTCACTATACATTTCATCAGTTAAATTATACTCTTGTTTTAATTCTTCAGTTATTTCTTGTTTATCAAATAATACAATTTTGTCAAATAGTCTTGATAGTTCTTCTTTTCTTAATCCATTTTTCTTGATGTCATCTATTGCTTTAAATATTAAATCTTCTTTATCTTCTAGCTTATTTAATGTATTGAATTTGCTTTCCGCTTCTTCTAATTTCTCTTTTTCATTTCTTAATTTTTTCTCTAATTCCTGTTTCTTATCCTTATAGATAAATTCTGGCACTAAATCATTTAACTTATCTTCATATAATTGTTTATATTGCTTTTCTAATTTTTCTACAAGCTGTTTTGATTTATTTACTTCTTTTTCAAGTGATATTTTATTTGTAGATATTGCTTTTGTATTATCCATTACAAAGTCTTTAAATTCTGGATTACTTATTAAGTTGTCTATATATGCATTTACTATTTGGTCTAAATATTCTATTCTTATTCTGTGTGGTTTGCAACCATAGTCTTTTCTTATATCTTCTTTGATTGTTCCTTCATTGCTATATTTTTTGCACAAATAGCTATCTGGTCTTTTCCTTGTACCACTTGTACCTTTTCTTTTATACATTGGAGTTCCACATCTTCCACAATATAAAAGTCCTGAATATAAATTATTTTCTACATCTACAAATTTGAAACCATTGTTTATTTTATCACTTTCTTTTTTTCTTTTTTTTCTAATTTTTTGTACTTTTTCAAATAATTCTTTATCAATAATTGGCTCATGATGATTTTCTATTATAGTCCATTCTTCTGGTGATTTTACTCTTGTTTTCTTTGACTTAAAACTTAATTTTTCTGTATGCCCTCCAACATAGTCTCCTGTATATCTTCTGTCATCTAATATTCTTACTATATGCTGTGCTTTCCAATTGGCTGTTTGTTTTGCATTTGCAAAATTTCTCGATTGTGATGGTGTTGGAATTCCTTTTTTATTTAAATGTGTTGCAATTTTTTTATACCCCCAACTTTTAGAATATAATTCAAATATTTCTTGTACTACTGGTGCTGTTTCTTCATTAATTACTAAATTTTTTCCATCTTTGTTGTATCCATATATCGCTTTAACCAGTAAATCTCCTTCTTCTATTTTGTGTCTTAAATTTCTTCTTATATTTTTACTATCATCTCTTGCTCTTCTTTCATTAAACCATGCATACAAGCCAAACATTTCCTCATTGTATTGCTCATCTTCAAATATTATTTCTACACCTTGTTCTTCAAGATATTCTACAAAATCTAATGCTTCTTTTTGATTTCTTCCAAGCCTCGCAGAGTTTTTGAAAACAATAACATCTATTTCTTTATTCTTCGCTCTTTCTCTAATATCATCGAATCTGCTAAAATCTGTTCCACTTTTGTCATCATCCATTATAATATCTACTATATTTGTATAACCATGACTTTTACAATATTTAACTAGTAAGTCTCTTTGTGTTTCTATTCTTTCATAGTTTTCTCCATAGTCGTCTCTACTTTCTCTACAATATATTACTACTCTTTTCTCTTCATTAGATTTTTTCATAGATTACCTCCATTTTTATAATGTATCAATAACATTTAATATGTGTTATATTTTATTGTTGCTATTATATATAGCGATATTAACCAACTGAATCCTTTATTTATCATTTTAGTTTCTTTTTATCACTTTCTTTTAATTCCACTTGTTTTTCTTCTTCCTCAATATATTTATAATTCAATTTATTTGTTTTTGTTACAACTGATTCTCCAAGATTTTTTTCAATATCATCTCTTGCAACTTTTGCAGCATGTCCACCCATTTTAGCAACTTTGATATTTTCCTTTAATCCATTTGGCTTCTGTTTAGCTGCAAGTCTTTTTGTTGCTTCTTCTGATAAATCTGTTAATATAAGTTCTATATTATCCATATTATCTCTTAAATTTTCTTTCCTTAATCCTTTATATTGTTTATATTCTTTTGCTGTCATTCCAGACCATTCTCTATATATTTCATTTGTTAATATTGCATATTCAATATTTTTTTCAATTCCATTTTCTTTCCATACATCAGTTAATTTTTTTCGTTCTTGAATTGATTTCATTCTTTTTGCAATCCATTCTTCGTCATATCCTTTTGCTCGATATAAATCAATTGCTCTTTGTAATGCTATTGATGGATCAAAAGTTTCATCAATTTTTTCTTTTCCTAAATGTGCTAACCATTGTTTTATTGGTTCTGCATTTTTTGATGGTATTGACTCAATTATACGAAACATACCTTCAATATCACATACATCAGTTATACGATATTTTCCATCTTTAGCTTTTAATTTCAAACCGTTACAATTTGTAACGGTTTCATTTCCCTCTTCTTTTAGTCTCTTTTTTAAGACTCTCCAATATACTGTTGGATTTTTACTTTCAGCTAAAACACCTACTATATCAACAATGCTAATATAGTATTTTTCTTCTTCCTTGTTCCAAACCGTTCTTATTGTTTCGTTATTAAAAATTTTGTTAATTAAATGCATTTTATTTTCGTCCATTTTATACCTCTCTTTCTCAAATTGTTCGGAATTTCCGAACAACTTAAAATCTCTTTTATTTCTTCTATTTATATCATATTTCTAAAACTTTTTCAATGTTTCTGCGAAATTTTGTTCTGTTTTTTATTTGTATTTTCGTTTTATTCTATCAGAGATAATATCGGTGAATATCTGTTTATAATCTTCTATTTCACCAATATTTGATTTTGGACAAATAAATACTGCAAATGGTAACTTATCTTTTTTCTTTTTGTTCTTATTATCCTTTGCCTTTTCCAGAGTATTCACCTACCTTTCCCTAATTTATATTCATAGACTTTTTGTCCTTATTCCTAAAAGCTACACTTCGTTTCGCATAATTTATCTCTACGTTGCTTCGCTTCCAAGAGCTAAAATAACTACAAGCGGTAAATACCCATATGAGATTTGCCCTCATTCCACCTTTAGTGAATCGCCCCTTAACATCACGTTAGCCAGACGAAAGTATCATTATATGTACTTGTAATTTGATATTCAATTTTCAATGCGCAATTGATAGAAAATAATTATTTAAAACTACTATTTTCTATCTTGATAAATCAATTATAAAATGCTAAAATAATGTTGTAAACAGATTTTCCGAAGTCTATAGATAAGTTAAAAATCGAAATATCTATATTCTATTTTTTAAATGGAGGAAATGCAGATATGATAAGTAATTTTACAATTAAAGGTAATAAAATTATTCTAAAAAATAATGGAGAATATTTTGGGGCTATTCACGATTTCGAATACAATATTGGAGACAAATTATATGAATTTGCTATAATGAATAATGAAGATTTTGAAAAATTAAAAGCTATGTACACACAATTAATAGAACTTGTATGTTATTCTAAAGAAACTGATTCAGAAGAAGAAAAATGGGATTGTTTCTTGAAAATGTTTCAAATAGTTAGAGCATGTTTGAACTTTTCTCCATATACTCACTTCTATACCCAAGTACTAATAGATATAATTATAAAAACATATAATACTCAAACATTTAGAACAGACCTTTTATTTAAATCTCAAATTGGTGTTTTTATTGAAGATTCAAAATATTATCCTAATGAATTTTATAGAGATATAGAAGAAGATGAATATACTCCAGAAATTTTAATTTTTAAATGGAATGAAGAAATTGAAAAAGTATCAAAGAAAAAGCATAATGAATATATAAAATTCTTCGAAACTATAAGAGATTTGTTAATTAAAAACCTAATTGAAAAGAAAACAGATTTGAAAGAAAGATTAGAGTTAATAAGCAAATATTCTAATAATTCCCTTGTTAGAAATTTAAGTGTTCCAGAAAAACTATTCTTATACGAAACAAAAAGAGTATTTGACTTGCACTATTTTAATACCAAACCTGCACATGCTTTATTTTTAGATACTAAATTTAAAATAAAATATATATGTGATACTGAATTATCAAGAGAAGAAAGAAGATTAGATGTAGATAAAATAGTAGATATTATAAAAGAAAAAAATATTGTTGCAGAAGAAGTCTATGAATTAGAAAATGTAGAAGAACAGATATTTTTCGAATTGTTTAAAGTTATTCAAAACAACTTTGTTATCAATAAATGTGAAAATTGTGGAAGATTATTTATACCCGCAACTACTAATAATAATCCATATCAAAAAGCAAGAAATGACCAAAAATATTGTAATAATTTATATTTAGATACTTGGAAAACTTGCAAGGAAATTGGAGCTATTTACAAACGAAAAGAAAAAGTTGAAAATAGTTCAATTTTAAAAGAATATAACAGAGAATATAAAAGGATGCATGGTTTACACTATAAACACACAAAGGAATTTAAAGAAAAACAATTTAAAGAATGGTCAAAAAAAGCTAGAAATTTAAGAGATAATTATAGTGATGAAGAATTAGAAAAATTTAAAATTGAATTAAAAAAATTAAGTAATAACTATATAGCAAAATAGGCCATAATAAAGATATGTATAAATAAAATTAAATTTTATTTATACATATCTTTATTTATATATAAATTTTCTTTTTTACTTAGACTTTCTTTACACAAATTTAAACTCATCATCAAATTTGATATTATTATTTATAATATATTCTATTGCTTTTTTATTTTTCATACTTGCTGATTGTTTTAAGAATCCTTTTGCTTTTTGCTCATTTTTTTCTATTCCATATCCTTCTTGGTACATTTCAAATAAGTAATATTTAGACATTGATTCAAATTTTTCAGTTTCTATAAAAAGTTTAAATGCTTGCTCATAATTTTTTTGAGTTCCTTTTCCTAAATAATACATTTCTCCCAATAAAGATAATGCTTTACTATTTATAGAATCACCAAAATAATAATTTAATTCTTCAAACGCTTCTTTATAATTTTGTTCTACACCTGTTCCTTTATATAAACATAAAATTCTATTATAACGAGCTTTAATATGTCCTTTTTCTGCTGCTTTACTAAAGAAATAAAACGCATTTTCATACATCTTCGCACTATAATATCTTTCTGCTAATTCATAAAATTCGTATTTATTCACATTAGCAACACATTTATTCTTTATGGTTTCAGTACCTAAATTAAAATATTTTATGTTTAAAATAATGGTATCAATATCTTCATCTGATGTAGCAAACATTATAGAATTATCTTTACATACGGAATAATAATAATTTAATTTTAACATTACAGTTTCTATTAAATCCAAATAAAATAACAAATCTAAACCTATACAGTTTTTATACAACATATTTACAATATGATTTTCTATCTGTGGAAAACAAAACAATGTTTCTTTTTCATCTTTAGCCATTTGTAATTCTGTTTCTAATATTTTAAAGCAATCTTCAAGACTATAAATATCATCTGGTTCTGATGTACTTATTTTATAGTATATAGCCAATTTTAATATTATATTTTCCATGTCAAAAAATTTAGCTCTATTAATTATTTCTTTTAAACTATTATAATATTTTTCCTGTTCATCTGACAATTTTTCATAAGTTTTTCTTAAACTTGTTCCATTTTGAAATTCAAACTTAAATTCATAAGCTGCACCACCTTCAAAAGGCTCAAAAGGTTTATTTTCAAACTCCATCAACTTTTCGCAAATTAATCTTACATTATTTCTATCTTCTTCTAATATTTCTACATATCTTTTCTTACTAAATGATAGTGAAGTATTAGAAATTCCACATTTCATATTATTATCAAAGTCAAAAATATTAAATACTTCTGAATTCAAATAATTACCAAAAGATATTGTAATTCCTTTAATTTCTTTTTTTATTTCTTTTTCTTCTTTTATAAATGGAATATCCCATGGTGATCCAACATAAGCTCCTTCATATTTGCCAAAATTCAATTTATAGTTCTTTTTTTCACATTTCTTAATAATTTTATCATCTAATTCAAATAAATCATTAAATTCAATTTTATTTTCAGCTATTTCCTCTTTCCACAACATTGAATTTGAAACTTCAGTATTATATTCTAATTCATCTATTTTTTCTACAATCTTATTAGCAATTTCTTCAAGTATTTCTTTGTTCATAACAAATTATCCTTTCTTATTTTTAATAATGTACTTAATTTTATATTTCTATTAATTTAGCCATATATACGCATATACTTTTAGTACCATTTTTTAATATTTGTTCATTTTCTTCATGTAAATGTCCATGTATATGTAAAGGTATGTGATTCTTATAAATATATTTTGTTATTCCTTTTAAGCCATCATGTGCTGGATTATGCTTATCTTCTATAAATGGTTTATCATGAGTTACCAATATGTCTGCATCTTCCAGTTTATCTGCTAACTCTATACTTTCTTCATGAGTATATAATGCATATTCTATTGAATTTTTATATTTATAACTACCACCAATTCCTGCTATTCTTACACCATTAATATTAAGTACCTTTCCATTAATATTATTTATTTCGTACTGCTCATACTTTTGCCAACTATCATGATTTCCTGGTATACCACAAATTTTATCATGTGGTACTACCTTTAATATTTCTGCTAAATCATTCCCGGAATGATCTCCTAATAAAATACAATAGTTATAATCAAGTTGATTTTTTATATACTGTAATACTTCACTATTTGAATTTAAACAGTTATGAGTATCTGCTATAAACAATATTTTTAAACCATATTTTTTAAATTTATTAGATCGTCCATATTTCTTTAATAATTGACTTTCATAAGAATTATTTTTTCCTAACATTTTATTTAACAATCCCATATCTAACCTATTCCTTTATTTCTATTAAAAAAGTTCTTAATAATGTCAAAAATCTTCTTATACCATTTTTCTTCATTTGCAACAATCATACTTGTTTCTTCAACAGATTGTGTTTGTTCTTCTACAGTCTTATTTTTAAATATATTATCTGGATTGTATTTTTCATGTTTTTCTTTTTCTATTTGTTCTATATCATATTTTTCTTTTGCTTCAATTCTTGCTTTTTGATAATCCGTTGCCCAATATTTTTTAAATATATTAGCAATTATAGCTTTTGCTTCATTCGATAAATTTTGTTCTTCTAATGGTTTTGTTTTATCTATTTTAAAATCATAATCTTTTTTCATATTTGTCTTCCATAACAAAATTCGATATTTAGGTATTCTATTTACATCTTCCCTTTTTGTGCATTTTAACACTTCAATAACTTCTTTATATGCACAAGCATAATTTTCAGCTATCATAGTCCTCCTCCTTTGTTAATTTAAAATCTTCCTTCAAGTTCTGCTGCCATTTGTTCAAATTTCTTTTGCATTTCTATATCTACTGGATCCGCATCTTTAGATATTTTTTGAAATTCTAATTCACTTACAGGTTTCATATATTGTTCTTGTTGCATAACTTCTTGTTTTTCTTGAGTAGGTGTTCCTATTGTGTATTTACCTAAATCAGAAGCATTCCATAGTTCTTCTTGCATTTCACTTTCTTGAAGTAATTTATCTATGCCATCTGATTTACTTCTTGCTGCCGATAATGCTGCTCTATCATCATCATTAATTTCATCATATTCTTTTAAAACTTTATCAAGTTCAAATTCATTATCAAATAAATAATCATAGCTGTCCTTGGTATAATCGATTTCATCTGCTTCATGTTTTTTTAGCCATTCACCATCTATACTTTTTCCATATTTTCCTTCTAATCTCATTTAACTCGCCTCCTCTTATTCTTCTTCACTATAACACTCTTTTAAAAATTTATTTATTTTCTTTTTAGCTTTGTTTAAATCTAATTCTGGTTCTACTTCTAATTTATAAATATCTTTTTCCATTCTTACACCATTGTTGTTTATCATTGCTCTAATATAATCAACCACAATATATCCTATACCATTTATATATTTAATAAATTCAATTACTCTTTCATATTTGTTTTCATCTATATTTAAAAGTTTAAGCTTTTCTTTTTCTTGTTCATTCATTTTATAAAAGTACATATTAGCTAATGTTTCTTGTGATATTTCAGATATATTTTTAGGAATTATAATAACTCTATCTTTTTGAGTAATTATATCTTCTTCAAATTCTTCTTGTCCATATTTTGCATGATATTTTATCAATCCATCTTCGATTAATTCTAATATGCTTTTTAAAGTTTTATCACTCTCAATAATTTTTGCATTATTAATAAATATTTGTAATTGAGGATATTTTTTTAATTCATCTATATTATTTATAATTATACTCTTTACAGAATTGATATCTGCAATTTGATATAGTAATTTTTTTACATTTATTTCTTTCGCATTATTCAAATTAGATAGTATTAGTAATCCTAAAAAGCACCTTGCAGAATCAGACCAAAATCGGTCTTGCTCAAAGTCTTCAATAGTCATTATTGTAAATTTTGTTATTTCATTAACTAAATTTGTTGTTATTCCATTTTTATTATATTCAAGGCTTATAATGCTTTCGTAACTTGATTTTTTGCCATATATACTCGATGTATTATTTATGTCGACAGACTTATTTACGAAGAAATTATCAAATGTATTACAAAATTCATTCCAATTATTAGGACAGTAATCAATTCCAGCATATCTTTTTGTTCCATTATTATTTGTTTTTATTACAACTGACCATTTTGATTCTGGACTTATAACAATAGTAGAAAAATCATTCCATCCGTTTGTAATTGCCACAACATAATTTGCAAATTCATAAAATGTTTCTTTATCTATATCAACTTTTTCCACTAATCTTGTTCCATCTACAAAATGTTTTATTAAGTTTTCATATATTCTAAATTTATGATTTCCAACAACAATTACTAATTCCGTAATATCTTGTGAAAAATATAATATCTTATTATTTTCTTCTATATTATTCATTTTTTCTACTCTCCTAAATTTGTTTAAAACTATCCAAAATTATTTTATCAATAAAGTAATCTTTTTGCAATAATTTATTTTAAATTTCTAAATTCCATTCTTTTTCTCGTTCTTCCTTTTTTAATTGTTTTTCTGGATCAATTAAGGTATTCGTTTCCTGTTCAAAACTTCTAACCAATTCTTTTGATTCACCTATTCCGAACTTATGGCAAATCCATCCTATAAATTTTTCAACAGTTTCATAGAATTTATCTACTATTTTGTGTAAATGATTATTTTCTTTTTCTAAAATTTTGATTTTGCTTTTATATTTCCATTCTATATCAAATTCTTTTTGCTTATATTCTGATTTAATATTATCCACTTGATTATGCAAATTTTCATTATCTGCAATTATTGAATCTCTTTCTTTTTGATATTTCTCTGCTTCTTCAATAATTTTTGATTGCCTTGTCAGTTCTCGATGCAATGCCATATTATCTTCATATAAGCTTTGAATTACATTATCTTTTGGCTTTATTATTTCTTCTAAAATCTTTTCATCTCTTTTCTTTGATAATCTATTAATATTAATATCAGCTATATCTGGAACATCTGGCAACTCTAATTTTATATTTTTTAATGTTTCTTTTGTCTTTTCAAAATTTGTTAATTCTTTATATTCTTTCAAATCTATATGTTCTCTTCCTGTTTCTTCTTTTGGTAATCCTCTTTCTAATTCAAAATTATTAGATACCATATAATCGTAAAAAGCATTTTGAAGTTGTCTATAGCTATCTTTAGCTTTCCAAAATTCACTACAAGCTAATTTATCAATTTCATTACCCTTTTTATCTTTTGTATGAACAACAGGTAAAAAAATTAAGTGCATATGTGGGCTTTGTTCGTCCATATGCACTTTTGCAGATAAAATATATTGTTCTCCTAAATCTTTATATTCACTTACAAATTTATAAGCAGTTTCAAAATATCTTTTGGTTTCTTCTTCTCCTATACTTTCAAAAAGTTCCTTATCAGATGTTATTATATATTCACAAGCTATATTGCTAACCGTTTTTATTTGACCTTTCAAATTATATTTTTCTCTTATTCTATCAAATTCTTTTTCATAACTATATTGTGGTTCTTTTAATGAATAATTTAAATAAGATTTTTCTTTATCTATATTATTATTTGAATAATTTTTATTCCTTCTTTCATTGTGTCTGAATATTCCTTTTAGATTTTCTCTTTTGTATTTTGTGTTTCTAATTATTGCATAACTCATTTCAACCTCCTTGCTTTAGCTAGTTTCTCTATTGTGCTACTAGCTAATAAGACATATTTATTTTTTGAATTTTGCTCTCTTCTAATTGTCTTGTAACACACTACAACACTTTTTTACGCTCTTGCTAAAAAGTGTTAGTGTGGCAGGGCTATTGCCCCACACCCCATTCAATCAAAAATAAAAATTCACTTTTTTATTTTTGATTGCTAAAAAACTATTTATAGTTTTTTAGGCAAATTAAAAGAGGCTCGTTCTAACTTAAGTAGAAGTTACCTCTTTCAAATTTGCATATAAGCTACTCCAATCGAAGTCGTCGCAATTTCTGTCACTTCTATATGGAATATTTTTCTTTTTATGTGTGTCGCCTTTATTATAATTATTTTTATTTTTTATATTATTTATTATATCTTTGTCATTTTCACCTATAGGGTCTAGTTGTTTTTGACTAGCTGAATAGTTATTTGTGTCTATACCCTCTAGACATTTTCGACTATACCTATTGATGTTTTCAACTACAGGTGTAATTTGTCTTTCTTCTATTTCTTTACTATCTGTTTTATATTTTAATTTAACACTTATATATTCTTTTTCTTTTAGAGAACTTATAATTTTTGATACTCTATCAGATGTTACATTTACTATATTTGCAATATATTTATTGCTTGTAAAACAACTTTTAGTTTCTTCACTTAAATATAAAATCATTGATAATATTATTTTTTCTTTATCTGATAAATTTTCATTTAGTAAAATTTCTACTGGTATCCATAGTCCTTTTAATTTTTGTGTTGCCATATTTTTCTACATCTCCTTTCGCCTTACATTTGATTTTGTTTCTTTTAAAATAATTTTTAGTATAGTTTAAAGTCAAAAAAATAAAGCCATAAAATTTTACATTTAAGACTTTATTTTTTATTTACTTAAACTCTTGTATCCACTCATTTATCTTAAACTTGTCCGATGTATCAATCAAATATCGCAATCCCCTGGATATGAAAATGTTGCTTCTTTAAATCTTCCTATTATCGCACCTGCCATTATTACTGTTGAGCGCATTTGTCTCATCAAATCTTCTGGAATTTGTTTCTTGTTCATTGTCTTTGAATTAATTTCTATTTTACCATTGTTTTTTTTTACTTTACAACCTAATAACTTTAAAATTTTTAGTGTTATTTGTGTATCATGTATATTAGGTATATTATATAGCCTTGTAATTTTTCCACTTAATATACTTCCTGCTATAATTGGAAGTGATGCATTTTTAGAACCAGATATGCTTACAGTTCCTTCTAGCTTTTTTCCACCTTCTATTATGTAGCTTTCCATTTATTTCACCCTTTCTTGCTTATTCTTTTTTGAATATTCTGCTATATATTATGTTGAATTCGCAAATTAGGTGATTTTGTTGTAACGTAATAAGATTCGAAAGTGTTTTGTATAGATATTTTTCATATTACCTTCAACTCTACAAAATATGATTAAAATTTTTTTATGTCCTTTTTTCTAGTTGTCATATTCTTTATCATCCTTATTAATTGCACTATTTTCGTTTTGTTCAAATTCATTAGCAATTTGTTTTGAAGATATTTGTATTCCTAATCTTTGTATTGTTGACAAGTCCCAAGATTTGCTATTATGTATTTTGGATTGTTCTTGCAACTTGTTCAATTCTTCTTGTACTTGAGGAATTACATCTTCTACTCCAAGTTTTTTTAATGTTGGCCCTATCGATTCTTCTAATACTGCAGGAATAGTAAAATCGTCATATCTCCTATCAATTATTAATTTTGCTAAACTTTGAGCTACATTATCTCTCAAATTATATTCACATAAATTTTCATCTATTTCTTTATACTTTGACAAGTTCGAATTTACATCTTCAATTTCTTCTTTTGAATATGATGTCAAGTTTGAAACAGTATTAGTAACAAAAAAACTTCTGAGTTTTAAAAATAATTTTTTTATTGGTCCAGATTTTTCTAATTCTTTAATTCTTTCCTCTCTTTTCTTGTTTGCATTATTAATACTATCATTGTACTTCGACAATGCTTTTACACCACTTGATAACTGTGATATCATATCCTCTATAATAGCATTTCCGACAAAATTTATATCTATAAAATCATATTCTTTATTATACTCTGCAAACATAGAGATTCCAGCTCTTTTAAATATTTGCGATATTTCATTTAATTTATTATTAAAAGTAATTGATATGTTAGGTATCTTTGTACTATTATTAGTATATTGTTCTATAATTTCTGATAGTGTACAATTCATTTTTTCTACTTCACCATATATTGCATTTTTATATTTGTCTTCTTCTTCTTTTATATCTTTTTCACTTATGCTCATAGTATAACCACCTTCCTTGAAATATTAGAATTATCAACTACAATTCTTTAATAAGTCTTTGTTGATATTTTTCTTATTAAAGGCCATTTTAAGATAACTTCTGTGTATTCATTTTCTCAATTATTTCATTTCTTACATTTATTGTATTTGGATGAATTACTGCTCTATTTTTTATTGCTTTTGGTATAGTATAATCATCTGCTATCCAAAGTATTGCTTCATCTAATCCTTTTTCTTTGATAATATTTCTTATAACATCTGCTTTATCTTTTGGTCTTGTTCTTTCTTCTACTTTATCTGCTAAAAATATTATCTTTTCAAAGGTTGTCATATTGATAATTCCTGTAGTATGGTAGTAAATTGCTCTACACATTTCATCTGTAAAACCATACTTTTTCTTTACTATGTCTGCACCTATTATTCCATGTAATACACTTGTACACATTATATCGTCTTTGCTTAACTCTATATTATTTTCTTTTGCATATTTATAATATTCTTCGGTTGGTATTTCTTTTGCAATATCATGTGCAAGTGCTGTTAAAGCTGATTTTTCTTCGTCTTCTCCATATATTTTTGCAAGCTCTACTGCTTTTTCCATAGCACCAATTGAATGAATATACCTTTTTTCACTTAGTGATTTTTCTAAATCTTCTTTAATTTTTTCTATTTTTTCCATTTTATTGTAATCCTTTCTCTCTGCACTAATTTGCTTGGAAAAGAATTAAATTGTAATTATTTTTCAAGCATTTCCTTTATCTCTTTTATTTTAGTAAGTGCTGTTATATATCCTACATTATAGCAATAGTCTATCTTTTTTATATTAAATACACTTGCTTCAGATAAATCTAAATCTAATACCATATCACTTTCATGAATAGCTTCTTGGCTTCTTCCCTCAAATAGAATATCTACTGACTTAAAAGCAACCTCATATATATTTTTAGGCTCATAATTTAACCCTGCAGAGAATTTAATTGTAAGAACTTTATCTACTCCCAACTTTCTAACCTCTCCTGCTGGTACATTATCTAATATACCTCCATCTACAAATTTATGACCTAAATATTCACAAGGAGCAAACACTCCTGGATAACTACTGCTTGCGCGTACTGCTTTTTCTATTAATGCATTATTTATATAATAATCTTCTTTAAAATCTGCATTTGTAAATACATATTTTTTGCTTTCTACTATATCTACTGCAGGTATTGATATTGGCATTTTTATATCTTTCATGTTCTTTATGTTCTTTTGTCTAGCGCACTCTTTTAATGCAGTTTCTGTATTTTCTCCAGAAATTAATCCATATCCTAATAGTCTTTTTGACTCTTTTAAATTTCCTACAAAATGTTTTGTATCTGTTTTCATTATTTCTTTTGCAAAATACTTAAATATTTCAAGCATTTTTTCTGTGGTATATCCCATTGCATATAAACTTGCAACTATACTTCCTATGCTTGTTCCTGCTACTGCGTCTACTTGTATTCCGTTTTCTTCTAAAGCTTTTATAACTCCTATATGTGCAGCTCCTTTAACGCCTCCGCCTGCTAATGCTAATCCTAATTTCATTTTATAACACCTCTTTTGTTTATCTTTAATATTTCACTACTAATTTGTCAAACTTGCTATTTACATATTTTTCTAATTTTCCCATAAATTCATCTGGCTTTATTTCTTTTTTTGCCACCATGTCTAATCCTTTTTCCCAACTTGCTGTTAATTTTGGATTTAACATATCTGGCATAGCAGATAATACTACATCATATATTACCTCTCCTTTTTGTGTTGGAGTAACAATTTGTGTTTTTGTATTTATCGCAATATAATTTATTTTTTCTAGTTTTTTTATTATTTCTCCTCTTGTTGCACTTGTTCCTATTCCTGCTCCTTTTATCTGTTCCCTTAATTCTTCATCTTCTATTAGCTTTCCTGCATTTTCCATTGCAAGAATTATTGAGCCAGAATTATATCTTGTTGGAGGTGATGTTTCCGCTTCTTTCGTTTCATAATTTTGTACTCCTATATCTTGTCCCTTTTTTAAAGTATTTAATATATCTAAGCTACTTTCTTCTTCATCCTCTTCTTTATCGTTTTCTTCTTTGTTCTTAGATTTATTTTCTTTTTTTATTGGCTTTAATATTTCTAAGTAACCTATATTTGTACAAACTTTTCCTGCAGTAGAAAATTTTTCGCCTTCTACATCTACTATTACAGATATTTTGTTATACTCTGCTGGTGGATAAAATATTGCCAAAAATCTTTTTACTATTAACTTATATACCTCTTTTTGTAAATCCTTTAGTTTGTCGTAATTTTCAAATCCTTGTCCTGTTGGAATTATTGCATAGTGGTCTGTTATTTTACTGTCATTTACATATTTTGTTTTTATCAAATTAGTTGAATACTTTTCAGTTACCATTTTATTAATATAGCCTTGTATTTCTTCATCTTTAAAGTTTTTAGCAAGTCCATTTAAATTTTTAGAAATTTCTTTTGCAACAGCTGTCGAAATAACCCTTGCATCTGTTCTTGGATATGTAACTAATTTTTGTTCATATAAATTTTGTATTATCTCCAAAGTTTCATCTGGCTTTATTTTAAATCTTTTGCTACATTCATTTTGAATTTCCGCTAAATTGAATAAAAGTGGTGCATTTTCTTTTTGCTTACTTTTTTTAGTTTCTTCCATTTTAGCTTTTTTGTCTTTTAATGATAGTATAAATTCTTTACTATCATTTTCTTTTTTAAAACCTGATTCATTATATAGCTTTGGTGATTCAAACATTTTTGAAGTTTCTGCCACTTTCCATTCTGCTTTAAATGATTTTTCTTCATTTCCAAAACTGCCTACTATTTTATAAAATGGTGTTTTTACAAAGTTTCGTATTTCTCTTTCTCTTGATACCACCATACCTAGAACACATGTCATAACACGTCCAACCGAAATAGAAGCCCTATCTTCATTTATCTTTTGTGCTACTTTTCTTCCATATATTATAGAAAGTAGTCTTGAAAAATTAATTCCTATAAGATAATCTTCTTTAGCCCTTAAATACGCAGAATCTGATAAACTGTCATATTCAGATTGATTTTTTGCTTCTTTTATACCTCTTAATATTTCCTCCTCTGTTTGAGAATCTATCCAAACTCTTTTTATTTCTGCATTTGGATTAGGCTTTGCCATCATGAATACAAGTCTTTGTATGTACTCTCCTTCACGTCCAGAGTCACCTGCGTTATATATTTGAATTACATCCTCTCTTTGTAACAATGATTTTACTATATTAAATTGTTTTTCTACATTTTGTATTATTTCATATTTCCAGTCTTTTGGAATAAATGGTAATGTGTCTAATCTCCAATATTTTAAGTTTTCATCATATTTTTCTGGATATGACATTGTAACTAAATGACCTACACACCATGTTATTATCCATTCGTCTGACTCTAAATATCCATCTCTTCTTGTAGCATTTATTTTTAGTGCTTTTGCAAATTCCATTGCCACAGATGGCTTTTCTGTAATAAGTAATTTCTTTGGCATTTTTATAACCTCTTGCTCTTAATTTTTAGACTTTTATTATATCTATTTCTGATGTTAAATTATTATTTCCATATGCATAAACTATATATATTTGTCCGTCTTTTCCCATAAAGAAATTTGTGACATTATCAGTTACATACATTGCATTGTTTAAGTCCCTTTTATACACAGTTTGTCCTGTTGCTTGTGATATTGTTTCTGCTTGCTTACTTGCTTCTTTTATTTGTTGTTCTATTTTTGTGTTTACTTGCTTTGTTTTGTATCCTTCTTTAGTTAACACATCATTTAAATTAACACTCTTTCCTGTTTCTATATCATAATTATATGTTTGAACAATTACTCTTTGCGCATTGTTTCCTTCTTTTAATGTTGCTTTTATTATCAAAGACAATATATTGTCATTTAAATATGCTACATAATTTATACTATATATAGTATAATCTTTTGGTCCTGCTAGCACACTATTTAATTTGTCTACAAATATACTTTGCGTATTTGCATTATAACTTGTTCCTACATCCCCAGAAACGTTAAAGACTGGTAATTTTATATTAATATTATATTCATTTACCTTTTCTTCTTCCATATCATACATTGTATAAATTACATCTTCAGCCTCTAACCCTTGTATTCTTGTAATTTTATCTGTATCATACCCTTGAGAGTAAAATTTATCTGTAAATAATTTATTAAATTCTTCTAATAATTTTTCTGGGCTTTCTACATTACTTGTATTTTCTATTACATTTGTTATTGTATTTACAGCACCTTCATCTACAACTTTATCTGCAAAAATTTGATAATATACTCCTAATATTACTGAAACAACACAAATTACGCTTATTGCTATATACATTATATTTCTTTTTTTCATAGTCATACTCTCCCTATTTTTTTCACATTATATCATTTCATTTTTTTTATTTCAATAGATTTTTTGATGATACCTACTTATTTTTTTGTCATTATTAACCTATTTTACCACAAATTTTATAGCCGTTCTTCTCTTGACTATTACAGTCTTTTAGTGTATGATATACTTGTTAAAAAATCAGTAAAGGAGACATTATATGTTATGTTCAATATGTAATAAAAATACAGCTGTTATCTTTGTTAATAAACAGCTTCCAGATAAATCATTTGCAACAGAAGGCTTATGCTACGATTGTGCTAAAAAAAGAGGAATCAATCCTTTAGATGTTTTGTCTAAACAAGCAAATTTATCTGAAGATGATGTTAAAGATATGGCTAATCAAATAGAAAATATGTTTAAAGACATGTCTGGCAATATTGATATAGATGCTATTATAGATGGTAACGATATTAACCCAGATGAACTTGGAGAGGACTTTGAAAATTCGGATTCTCCAAATGCTGTTCCTTTAGGTTCAATTTTTTCAAACATCTTTGGTATGAAAAACAATGATGGAACTAGTAGCAGCACTTCTTCTGGAAGTCAAAAAGTAAAAGTCGATAAAAAGGCAAAAGATAAAAAGAGAAAGGCTTTAGATACTTTTGGAACTAACTTAACAGTTAAAGCTAAAAACAATGAACTAGATGCAGTAATTGGAAGAAACAAAGAAATTCAAAGGGTTATTCAAATTTTAAATAGACGTTCTAAAAATAATCCTTGTTTAATTGGTGAACCAGGTGTTGGTAAAACTGCTATAGCTCAAGGTTTAGCTATAAAAATAGCTAATGGGAAAGTTCCTGCCAAACTTTTAAATAAAGAGGTTTATCTTTTAGATATGACTGCAGTGATTGCAGGCACACAATTTAGAGGACAATTTGAAGCTAGAATGAAATCTATTATAGATGAGTGTAAATCTTTAGGTAATATAATTTTGGTTATTGATGAGATTCACAACATAATTGGTGCTGGTGATGGTGAACATTCTATGAATGCGGCAAATATTTTAAAACCTTCTTTATCTAATGGAGAAATCCAATTAATTGGAACTACAACTTTAAAAGAATATAGAAAATATATAGAAAAAGATAGTGCTTTAGAAAGAAGATTTCAACCTGTACTTGTAGAAGAACCTTCTATTACAGACTCTATTGATATTCTTGAAGGTATAAAAAAATATTATGAGGATTTTCATAAAGTAAAAATATCTACAGATGTTATTAGACAAACTGTAATAATGTCTGAAAAATATATACATGATAGATTTCTGCCAGATAAGGCTATTGATATATTAGATGAAGCTTGTTCTAGAATAAATCTTAATAACAAAGATTTATACAAATTAGAAGTTTTAAAAAATGAGCTTGCTAAAGTTCAAGAAGAAAAAGAAGAAGCTGCTTTAGCTGATTCAACTGAGGACTATCAAAAAGCTGCTGAACTTAAAACAAAGGAATGCAACTTATTAGCTCAAATCGATGATATTAACAGTAAACTTGTTTTAAAAGATTTAACTGTTCAAGATATCGCTGAGGTTATTGAAAACTGGACTAAAATACCTGTAAAGAAAATTACAGAAGAAGAAACACAAAAATTGCTTAATTTAGAAAGTAATCTTCATAAAAGGGTAATTGGTCAAAATGAAGCTGTTGAAAGTGTTGCTCGTGCAATTAGAAGAAATAGAGCTGGTTTAAAAAGTACCAAAAGACCACCTTCTTTCATCTTTGTTGGTCCTACTGGTGTAGGAAAAACAGAACTTGCTAAATCTTTAGCATATGAAATGTTTGGAAATGAAAATTCTATCATTAGAGTAGATATGTCAGAATATATGGAAAGTCATTCGACTTCAAAGTTAATAGGTTCACCTCCAGGATATGTTGGTTATGACGATGCCGGACAACTAACAGAAAAAGTTAAACGTAATCCATACTCTATTGTTCTATTAGATGAAATAGAGAAAGCTCATCCTGATGTGTTCAATATTTTATTACAAGTTCTAGATGATGGAAGACTTACAGATAGCCAAGGAAATACTGTTAGCTTTGAAAACACTATTATAATAATGACTTCAAATGCCGGTTCTAATTTAAATACAAATTCTATTGGCTTCGGCGGTGCTAGCATTGCAAATAAAAATAAAACTTTAGATGCATTAAAAAGTACTTTTAGACCTGAGTTTCTAAATAGGGTTGATGAAATTGTTGTATTTGAACCTCTTAATAATGAACAATTATTACAAATCATCAACTTAATGTTAAAAGACACAAATTTAGTATTAGCAGATAAAAATATTATCATGAACGTTTCTGACGAGGCTAAACAATATTTATTACAAAAAGGTACAGACTTAAAGTATGGTGCACGTCCTTTAAGAAGAGCTATTCAAAGATATATAGAAGATGAATTATCAGATATGTTACTAAAATCAGAATTAAAAAACGGTCAAACAGTTAATATAGATGTTAAAGACGACAAATTAACATTTAAAGTTACAACGAAATAATAAATATATCATTTAATGTACTTATAGGAGGAACTATTATGAAAAATTTTAAAAAATTATGCAGACACATACCAAATGCTTTGACTATTCTAAGGTTTATTTTAATACCTTTTATAGTATATTATATAGCTAAAGAACAGTATGTCGATGCATTTATATATTTAACTATATCTGGAATTACTGATGTCCTAGATGGTATAATAGCAAGAAAATTTAACTTTATTACTAATTTTGGAAAATTAATAGATCCCTTAGCAGATAAAGCTACACAAATTTCTATATTAGTAACTTTATCTCTAAAAAATATAATTCCTATTTGGATTTTAGTTATTGTATTTTTAAAAGAATTTGTAATGGTTTCAGGAGCTTCTTTCCTATATGGAAAAGAATTAGTTGTATCTAGTAGATGGTACGGAAAATTATCTACAGTACTATTTTATATAGCAATTGTTTCATCATTCTTTATTAGATATTGGAATAGTATTGCTATAGTACCAGAAAACAGCATTTGCATACTACCTGAATTTGACATATACATTTACTATTTAGCATTAATATCTACTATATTTTCTTTAGTAATGTATTATATAACATTTTATAAACAAGGTTATTTAAAAAAAGAAAATTTAAAATTAGAAGACAAATAAAAGATGCCCTATAAAGGGCATCTTTTATTTGCTAATAGCAAAGAGCTTTTTTATACTCTTTTTTCTGGTTTCTTTTGCTTTTTTTCATCCACCAATCCTCATATTCATTTCTTATTGCCTTTAGAAACATTTCTAATTGAGGACCTAAAAATGCCATCCAATCCCCATGCGTATTTAAGTCTATGCACCACCAAAAATTGGTATGGCGTCCAAATTTTTCGCTTTTTTTTACCTTTGGTACTTTTTCGAGTTCTGAATACTCTTTTAAATGGTATGGATTTGTGATAAATTCATTTATCATTTGTGTAATTTCTTCTTTGCTATTTTTGTTACAAAATAGTATTAGTTCTTCATTCTCTGGAGTATAAATTCTAGTATGAACCACCTCATATTCTGTGAAATTATACATTAACCGACAATAGGCTTTTGGAATCTCACTAAGTTCAAATTCTGCTGAGCTCATATAATCAAGTCTTATAATTCCGTCGTTATCATCTCCAATAAGGTATTTACCTTTCTCCAAAAATTTTCCTCTCTGTATAAGTCTAAATCTAGGCATATATACTTTCTCCTTTCACCATTTATATGTTGCATTATATCATATATTTATGTTAATTTCAACATTTTACTCATAATCTTCAAGTGCCTGATTTAATTTTTCTTTTCCTTGTATTTTTATTCCTTCTTTTAATCTTGTTAAATCTTCTTCTGGCAAATATGCTGTCAATATCTGTGTTAGCTCTTGTAAAGTTTCTTTTCCTTTTTCGTCTATTGTATAAATAGCTATATAACCATCTTTTTCCTTTATAATATAATGTTCGTTACATATTCCATCTTCTTCTCTATATAATAGTATTTGTAATTTATCATATGTTACGACTTTCCAATCATTATAAAAACTTTCTATCTCTTCTCTTGTTTTATTTACTAATTCTTCTGGAATCTCTTTGTTTTCTACCGTAATGTGTTCACATTTTTTATAATATGTTTTAAAGGTTAATAAACAATTTGGTGATGTTTTTTCCTCATCACTACTCGTTGTTACTAATTGTATATTTGCATTTAAGTTATTTTGCATAGTTTCTTTATTTTCGGTATTTTCATTTCCAATATCTAGTTGCTTATTAGAGTTATTAACTATTATTATCCCTACAATGGCAAGTATTATTGCAATACTTATTCCTATTATACTAATTAAATATCCTTTTCTCATAATAACGACCTCTTTTTTCTTTTTTATTATTATGAGACTTTTTTTTGAAAATTATACCAATGTTTGTAAGTTAGACTATTTTATTTTGTAATCAGCATTGACCATCCCTTTTTTATTAATTTTTATTGTTATTTCTCCCATTTCATCTGTTCTATATATTTTTACCTTCATATTTTTTAGTCTTTGTATAGTTTCTTCATTTGGATGTCCAAATTTATTATCTCGTCCCACTCCAATTAATGCAATTTTCGGATTTACCAAGTTTAAAAATCCTTCTGTACTCGATGTTTTAGAACCATGGTGTGCTATCTTAATTATATTACTAGTTAGCAAATTAGTATCTTTATATTCTCTTATAATATTTTCTTCTGCAACTTTTTCAATGTCTCCTGTAAATAGTATGCTAAAATTATTATATATTACTTTAGCAACAATCGAGTTATTATTTAACACATTATCTGTTATTTGTTCTCTTTTAGGCCATAGCACATCAATTTTTAGATTCTTTTCTATGCAAATTTCATCATCTTTCTTTACTACCATTACATTAATTTTTTTATCTTTTACAATTTTTAAAAATTTTTTGTAATTTCCCGATTCTTCTATTTGTCTTGATATAATAGCATTTTTTACCTTTAAGCTTTCTAGTACTGTAAGTAATCCTCCTACATGGTCTGTTTCAACCATTGATGCCCAAAAAATATAAGGCATATTTTGTTGAATGATATATTCAACCTTTAATGCCCAAAATAATATAGACATAAAAGAAGAAATAGCTTTTAAACTATTTCCTCTTTTTTATCTATATTCCATATAATCTTTATCTCTCGGCTATTACTTGCTTCGTTGTATTTTCCTAAATATATCTTCTCTACAAATTCATTTAAAATCTCTGGTGTCAATGCTTCAATTCTTCTATACTTTTCAAATAACTCATTTTGTTCAAAGTCATTTTTCAGTCTTTGTTCTTCTAATTCCTTAATCTGCAAATCTATATTGTTTCTTTCATTACTATATTTTAGAATTTCATTATCTATGTTTTGTTTTAATGTTTTAAATTCTTCTAATGTTAATGTACCATTTACCCTGTCTTCATATAAAATACTTAATCTATTAGTTTTTTCTGTTAATGTATATTCTAGATTATTATATTGCATTTTTAGTTTTTCAATTTGATTAGCAATATTACCATATTTTATATCATTATATTTATCTTCTACTATTTTCTTATCATAATATTTATCTAATTGTTCATTTATCTTATCTAATATAATTTTTTCTAGAACACTTTTAGCAATTTGTTTTCTGTTATCGCAAAATCTTCCTACCTTATTAACTGTTCTGCAACTTATGTAATAATCCCCTTGTCCATTTCTTGTATCTTTTGATTTTTGCATTCCTCTACCACAGCAAGAGCAATATAGTTTCTTTGCAAATAAATTTTTTCCTGTTGTTCTTGTATTATTTGTATTGCTCAATAGCTTGT